>NZ_JAJCVJ010000001.1:1200000-1500000 GCF_020567425.1 Salinirubrum litoreum
GGGCACAGAGCCACTCGAAGCGTCCTACTCGGTGGACCTCGACGCGGCGGACCAGGTCACGGACGTAGAGTGGCACGACGCGGGCGGCGTCCGCGACGGCGGTCGGTCCTCGACCGTGACCTGGGACCCCGGTGTCCACGACTACTACGCGGTCGTCACCTACACCGACGGGTCGAGTTCCGTGGCGAAGTTCGCGGACGGCACGACGTCGGTCGTCGCCGACCCGAAACCGAACGTCGCACTCGACTCGCTGACCACGGTCGGTGGGATCGCTGGCACGACCACGGCTACCGACGCGTTCGACAACCTAGACTCGCTGACGGTGCGCGTCGACGGCTCGGTCGTCGCTCGCTGGCCGAACAGTCGTCTCCCACCAGGGGCGGACAAGGGGGTTCACTCGCTCGACTTCGGCGCACCGGGCGTCGATCCGAACAGTTCCCACCGACTGAAGATCGTAGCGACTGACCGACGTGGCCAGCGCGACGTTCTCACGCGGACGGTGACGCCCGATGGAGTCCCGCGTGTGATCTCGTCTGGGTTCGTGAACACGCCCGTCGATTCGTATCACGAACGCATCGACGCGAGTCGGTACGCTGGCCACCACGTGATTCGAATCGCGCTGAACGGTGTGAGTCGGGAGAAGATCGAGTGGCGACTGGCCGGTGCCAGTGAAAGCGATATGATGCGAATAGATCAGGGAAGGTACTCTCAGTACACTGAGTACGATGCCGACGGAGATATTCTCACGGTACATAGCTTCTGGGCCGGACCATCCCCGAAAGAGTATGAGGTTGACGCACAGATTCTCGTCGAGCGAAGTGGTAGGCAGAAGCTGGTACGTGGGTGGACCGACGAGTTGAATGTCACACCGAGTGATCCCGAACTTCGACTCAACGTGACGTTCGACGGGACGCCTCACCAGAAGACTCGATGGGGCATCGTGATCGATGCAAGTCGTTCGTTCGATCCCGATGGGACCAAGTTAAATTATTCATGGGGCTACGGGGCCGAACCCACTAAAACCGACAACACTACCGCCAAGTTCGATTCACATCAGCGTGCGGAAATCACTATTGAGGACGGGTTCGAGAACCGAGTAAGCAGAAATCACTCGTTCCATCAGTACTACGCCCCACCACTCAAGCAAATTAATAGTTCACGAGAGGGTCTGGTGGCTAAGAACACAACGATAGAAATTCCAGTTCGGACAGAAGAATACACCTTCAGTCACGACACGTACGAAATCGATCTCGAAACAGAAGTCGAACACTCGGATGCACACGTCGAAAATTGGCACAGAGAGTACGACAATTCGACCAGTGGCATCGAGATCGAGCGCCACTGGGAAGGCACCCTGGTAATCCAAGCGTCAGAGTTCGTCGACGGGAACGAACAGCCAGTGGTGGTCGTGAGAAACGCCGAGAAGCCCGAGCAGACAGTGCGAAAACAAACTGTTCCGGCACCGACGGTCGTACAGGACGTCTCGTCCGTCCGTCGCAATGTAACTGTCTCGGACCTCCGGTACCAAGTCCTCCGACCACGGGTCAGGACTATCGAGGTCCAACAGCGGGAGAGACGCGACTACTTCGTGTCCAAAGGGTACTCGATCACGGATACGCAAATATCCGGAACCGAGTACTCGATCCAGCAGTACACGAAGGTCCAAGAAGCGAAGTACGAGGAGAAACAGACGGCGTTCCGGCGGTCTTCGACTCGCCGCCAGTTCCTCGCCCGTTCTCCGGCGTGGCACGCTGCGGGAACCGAGACGACGACGGAAGAAGTCACGGTTCGACGCTCAGAGTGGCGCGACGAGATGGCTGGTAGAGGATACTTCACAGGGAAAACACGGGATGTCTTGACCGACCCTGCAGAGTACCGCACCGAACGGGAGTACGAGTACACGACAACCGAAGAGAGGACGGGGACGAAGACTGTCACGAAGTACAAGACGATCACCGTCACTGAGACGAAGACGCGAACCGTGACGGTCTGCAACCGGTACTTCGGGTGCTACGAGAAAGAAGAGACGTACACTGTCGAAAGGGAGAAGACGATCTCCTACGAGAAGACGGTCGAGTACACGTACACCGTAGAAGAGACTCACGACTACTGGGCCTTCGACAAGCGTGGGTGGGGTCACGACCCGACCGGAGACAGCCGACGTGTGAAGGTCGATGACGCGGAGTACGAGACGCAGTATCGGTTCCAGTACACCGATACCGAGAGACGAGAGACGACACGGTATCTCGCCGAGACGACCGTCCAGACACAGGAAGAGAAGTACGACTGGCGACACCATCTCACGACGAAGGACAAAGGCTTCGCGGAGAGACTGGTTCTCAGTGAAGACTATCGGATCGGCTCGACATCGGCGACCAAGGCGTGGGAACTAACAAAACAAGTCGGTGAAAGGAAAACCATAACTAACTCGTACGACGACGCGTCAGACGTGCTCGAAACCCGAGCGAACGTCGAAGGGGACCTCCACCGTCGCGCGCTCGATCCACGCACCGGTGAGTTCGTCCGGCTGAACAGCACGCAGTTCGAACTGGACTATTCCAGTGACGAAGCCGAGACGAAGCCCGAAATCGTTCACAACGTGACGACCGACGAGTCGGAACGATGTGATAGAACGACTCTCGGACGGTGTGGAGGGCAGAGTCGATGAGTTGGATCAAATTGACACTCATCGCTGTACTCCTCGTGTCCAGTGTTCAACCAGCCGCAGGGGGCGTAGCTCCGGATATCGACACAGTCCATCATCAGCCTAATGAGCTACTGCAAGAGAGGGAGCTGAATGGAAGTTTCGGGATCAACTTCACTGTGTCGTTCGACGAGCAGAGTCGAGTGGCCACAGTAACCGCACATAACGGACTCGACAGAACGCAAGAATCGGTATTCGTGATCAACGTCGACGACCGCCCGTTCTCGTCGACGAGACACAACCTTTCGTCGGGAGAAAGCAAGAGCTGGCGAATCAATGTCACTGACGGGCTCAATGCGGTGGAAAAGAACCACACGGTAACCATTTCCACCCGTGGCGACTACGTCCAATACAACTTCACCGAGGAGTTCGACCCGGACGAGACAGAGGTGCTCCCCGTCCCCAGAATCACAGACGTAACGGTAGAGAATGGGACGATCAGAGGAGAACCGTCTACCGTAGCGATGGTTACTCTCCGAAATCCATCGGTCCAGACCTACGGAATGAAACTGATGGCCTTCACAGAAGGCACCGACGGGAGTCTGTACCCGTCGTCAGTTAGTCCTAAGAGTAATAGGACTATCAAAGTCGAACTCCTCGACCCACGCGGTAAACTCGTCGCCGGTGAAGTCCGACTCTACAGTGGGAACCTCTCGGCGGGCGACGGTGGCATCGACCAAGTCGAGTTCGTCGGTCGTGCAGGCGAAGAGACGAACCACTGGAACCAGTCGTACGAAGCCGTCAAGGGAACGTGGCGGAAGGACAACTACGTCTATCAGAACGAGTCCGTGCCCGACTCCGACGTCGATCCACTCGTCGAAGGCATCGACGACAGACTCGTCGGTGCTGGCGTCGCCGCCGCCGTACTCGCCCTCCTCGCCGTCCTCCTCGTCGCCAGACGACGCTAAGCTCCCTCACTCCTCGTCCATATTCGCCGGACTGCGCGGGTGGTAGTCGGTGTCGTACTCGCCCGGCCGGTCGTCGATGCGTTCGGGGTTGATCCGCCCACCGAGCAACATGAAGTCCAGCACCGTCACGTACAGCATCGCCTCGACGACCGGCACCGCACGCGGCGGGAGGACGGGGTCGTGGCGACCGACGACCTGCACCTGCTTCTCCTCGCCGGTCTCCCAGTCGACCGTGGTCTGCTCTTTCGGAATCGAAGTCGGCGCGTGCCAGGTCGCCTCGCCCCAGATGGGCTGGCCGGTCGTGATGCCACCCTGGAGACCGCCGTGCTTGTTGCCGACCGGCGTCGGGTCGCCGTCCTCGTCGAACTGCCAGTCCTCGTTGCGGTCGTGACCGGTCCACTCGCGGGCGTCCTTCCCGAGACCGAACTCGAAGGCGGTCGTGGCGGGGATGGAGAACATCGCCCGTCCGAGTCGCGACGGGAAGGAGTCGAAGCGCGGCGCGCCGAGGCCGCGCGGGACGCCGTGCGCCTCGAAGTAGATGCTCCCGCCGATGGAGTCCCCCGCTTTCTGGTACTCGTCGATGCGGTCGCGCATCTTCTCGGCCGTCTCGGGGTGGGCACACCGGACCTCGTTCTCCTCCGAGTGTTCGAGTATCTCCTCGAAAGAGACGTCGGGGGCCTCGATGTCGCCGATCTGGTTGACGTGCGCCTTGATCTCGACGTCGTACTCGGAGGCGGCGAGCACCTGCTTTGCGACCGCGCCGGCCGCGACCCAGTTCACCGTCTCGCGGGCCGACGAGCGACCACCGCCGCCCCAGTTACGCGTGCCGAACTTCGCCGAGTAGGTGAAGTCGCCGTGGCTCGGCCGCGGCGCGGTGACGAACGGTTCGTACTTGCCCGAGCGGGCGTCCTTGTTCTGGATGACCATCCCGATGGGCGTCCCGGTGGTGTAGCCGTCCTGCGTTCCGGAGTTGAGCTTCACCTTGTCCGGTTCGCCCCTGCTCGTCGTGATCATCGACTGGCCGGGCTTGCGTCGGTCGAGATCCCGCTGGATGGTCTCCTCGTCGAGTTCGACGCCGGCGGGACAGCCGGAGACGGTGACACCCATCGCCTCCCCGTGGCTCTCGCCGTAGGTGGTGAACTGAAAGAGTCGGCCGAAACGATTGCCGTTCATTACCACGGCGTCGGTGCCGGGAGCATTTGAAACTTGCATTCGACGCAAGGACGTGTCGGCTCGGTCGTCGGCGGACGAGTGCCGGCGAGGACTCGACGGTCACCCTCACAGTTCGTCGGCCCGCACGGCGGCGAACGGGACCAGCATCTCCTCCGGGGTGAGACCGCCGTGCATCCCCACCATGTCGAGTTCGGCCGGTTCCGCCTCGCCGAACCACGTCCCGAGCCAGTCGTGGCTGAGGATCAAGTCACCACACCGTCGGCGGAAGAGTTCCGAGACCGGCCGGTCGCCGAACAGGTTCCGGTCGAGTGCCTCTTACCGGGTGAAGACGTGCGCGTCGAGGTCAGAGAGCGCGCGGCGGGTCTCCTCGACGGTGCCCTCCTGCAGGTGGAGGTGGACGTTCCGCA
This sequence comes from Salinirubrum litoreum, assembly GCF_020567425.1. Taxonomy (NCBI): domain Archaea; kingdom Methanobacteriati; phylum Methanobacteriota; class Halobacteria; order Halobacteriales; family Haloferacaceae; genus Salinirubrum; species Salinirubrum litoreum. The sequence goes on from NZ_JAJCVJ010000001.1 coordinate 1,205,193, forward strand.
TACTGCCGGAGAGACAGACCGGCGTCCCGTCGGCGTGCCGGCGGAGGTTCGCCATCAGGGTCTCGTTGTCGGAGAGGTCGACGTTCCGGTCGGGGTCGGTGTTCACGTGGCCGTGGTCGGCCGTGATCAGCAGGAGCGTGTTCGCCGCCGTCTCCGCGTCCAAGTCTGCAACGAACGCGGACAGTTGCTCGCAGACCGTCGCGAGCGTCGACTGGAAGTCGTCGCCCTCGGTGCCCGAGTCGTGGGAGACTGCGTCGACGTGGGGCACGTAACCGTAGACGTAGCCCGGCGTGGCGCTAGCCATGGTGACGCCAGCGAGCCGTGCGCCGAACTCTTCGAGGTCGCCGTACTCGTGTTGTGTCACGCCGGGACTCGACTCGGGGAACGGCTGGAGGCGATGGCAGTCGACGCCCGCGTCCGCCAGTCGGTCGTAGTGGTACGAGACGCCCGTACTGGCCTCTGGTGCGACGAGCACCGCTTCGTCACCGGCCGTGACGTGCGCTGCACCCGCCTCGGGGCCCGCTTTGACCCGCCCCCCGAGCGGCAGGAACGACCGGTCGGTCTCGGGGTCGTAGACGTTCCAGCCGGTGCGACCGTGCTCGCAGGGGAGTTGGCCGGTCTCGAAGGTCGTGATCGCGGCGGCCGTCTCCGAGGGGTAGACCGACGTGAGTGGTGTGACCGTCCCGCCATCGGTGAGTCGGCCGAGGAAGTCGTAGTCGCCCTGGTCGCGCTTCCACGAGTCGAGGCCGTAGCCGTCCACGACGACCGTCACGATGCGGTCGACGCTCGTACCGAAGCCGGCGGCGTTCCCGTCGGTGGCGTCGTCCGTCGTGACACCGTCGACGCCATCGAACACGTCGGCCGGGAGCGGTCTGTCGGCGTCGGCCCCGAACAGTGCCGCGATGGTGTCCGAGACGTTGCCGAAGCAGTAGTCCTCGTACGCCGGGAAGACGGCTCCACCCTCCTCGTGTTCGTCGCGGAGTTGGCGTTCGATCTCGGTCCGGAGCACGGTCAGTCCCGGTGAACCTCGGCACCGAGGTCGTACAGCGTGTCGAAGAAGCCCGGGAACGACACGTCGACGTGTTCGGCACCGCCCACGGTCGTCGTCCCCTCCGCCACGAGGCCGGCGAGGCCGAGCGACATGACGATGCGGTGGTCCGCCCGGCCGTCGACGCGGGTACCGACCAGTTCGGTGTCGTCGCCGTGGATCGTCAGCGTGTCCTCCTGCTCGGTGACGTTCGCGCCCAGTTTGGCGAGTTCTTCCGCCATCGCGCTCACGCGGTCGGTCTCCTTGTAGCGGACGTGTTCGCAGTTGACGATCCGGGTGTCGCCGTCCGCGACCGCCCCGAGAGTGGCGATCGTCGGCAGGAGGTCCGGCGTGTCGCCCACGTCGACTTCGACGCCCGAGAGGGCCGAGCGGTGGACCTCGATCTCTCCGGCCTCGCGGTCCCAGTCGATCTCCGCGCCCATCCGGTCGAGAACGTCGACGATGGCACTGTCGCCCTGCGCGCTCGGCTGTGCGCCCCGGACGAGCAGTCCCTCGTCGTCTGCGGCGATGGCTCCGGCGGCGAGCAGGTACGACATCGAGGAGAAGTCCCCGGGCACGCGGTACTCGCCGTCTGCCGGGCGGTAGGACTGGCCCCCCTCGACGGCGAAGCCGTCTTCGGTCTGCTCGGTCTCGACGCCGAAGTCGGCGAGCACCTCGAGCGTGATGTCGACGTAGGGGGCCGACTTCAGTTCCGTCTCCAGGTCGACCTCGATCCCCTCGTCGGTCACCGCACCGGCCAGCAACAGGGCGGTGATGTACTGGGAGGAGACGTCGCCGGGAATCGAGACACTGCCTCCCTCGATGGCTCCGCCGACCACGACGGGAGCCTGTCCGTTCCGCCGGGTGCTCTCCGCCCGGCCGCCGAGTTGCTCGACCGCGTCCAGCAGGGGCCCCTGCGGCCGCGACCGCAGCGAGTCGTCGCCGGTCAGCACGGTCAGGCCGTCGGCGAGGGCGGCACAGGCCGTCACGAGGCGGATCGTCGTCCCGCTGTTCGCACAGTCGATCACGTCGTCCGGGACTTCGGGCCGGCCGTCGAAGCCGGTCACGTCCAGCGTGGCGTGCTGTCGGCTGTCGTCGTACGCGACCGTGCCGCCGAAGGCTTCGACCGCGCGGGCGGTCGCCTTCGTGTCGGCGCTGTCGAGGGCGTCCCGGACGACCGCGCCGTCGCTGTAGCCGGACGCGAGAATCGCCCGATGGGTGTAGCTCTTCGAGGGCGGCGCGCGCGTCGTCCCGTGGACCCGCGAGGGCGAGATGGAGACGTTCATGTTCGACGCGTCGGCGACCCGGACAATGAGACTACCGGAGGTGGCGAGGCTGGCGAGGAGACCACCGGTGGTGGAGAGCCTGGCGAGGGGATCACTGGTGGTGGAGAGCCTGGCGAGGAGACCACCGGTGGTGGAGAGCCTGGCGAAGGGATCACCGGTGGTAGAGAGCCTGGCGAGGGGATCACTGGTGGTGGAGAGCCTGGCGAGGAGACCACCAGCGGTGAGGAGGATGGTCGACCTTCCGCGAGGACAACCCCTTTACCCGCCGGCGACGCCCTCGGTGGTATGAGCCGCGATCTCTCTCGACTCGACAGCTTCCTCGCCGACGCCGGCTTCGACGGCTACCTCGTCGCCGACGACGGCGAGGACTCCGACCAGCGCTACCTCGCCGGCTTCGACGCCCCCGACGAGTTCGTCACCCTCCGGGCCGACGGCGAGACACACCTCCTCGTCTCGGGCCTGGAGTACGGTCGCGCGACGAAGGAGGCCGAGGCGGACCACGTCGTCCGGTATTCGGACTACGACTGGGCCGAGAAGGTCGAGCAGTTCGGCCGCGAGGAGGCCCGCATCCGTATGCTCGCGGAATTCGTCGCGGACTGCGGTGCGGGCGCGAGCGACCTCTCGGTCCCGGCGTCGTTCCCCCTCGGCACCGCCGACCCGCTTCGAAAGCGGGACCTCTCGCTGACGCCGGAGACCGACGAGGTCGTCACCGAGATTCGCGCGACGAAGACCGACGAGGAGGTGGCCGCCATCCGCGAGGCACAGCGCGCGAACGAATCGGCGATGGCTCGCGCCGAGGAACTGCTCCGGGCGGCGTCGGTCGCCGAGGACGGGACACTCCGGCACGAGGGCGAGGTGTTGACGAGCGAACGCGTCGCCGAGGCCATCGAGGTGACACTGCTCCGGGAGGGCTGTGCACTGGACGAGACTATCGTCGCCTGCGGGAGCGACGCCGCCGACCCGCACGACCGGGGGAGCGGTCCGCTCGTGGCCGGCGAGGCGATCATCGTCGACATCTTCCCGCGCAGCAAGGCGACGGGTTACCACTCGGACATGACTCGGACGTTCGTGAAAGGCGAGGCGAGCGCGGAGATCGAGTCGTGGTTCGACGTGACCGACGAGGCACGCGAGGCCGCGCTGGCGGCGGTCGAACCCGGCGTGACCGGCGCAGCAGTCCACGACGCGGTGTGTGACGTGTACGAGTCGGCGGGTCATCCGACGCTTCGGTCCGACCACACGACCGAGACGGGGTTCATCCACAGCACCGGGCACGGCGTCGGCCTCGACGTGCACGAACTTCCCCGCGTGAGTCCGGGTGGTGGCGAACTGAAACCGGGACACGTCATCACCATCGAACCGGGGCTGTACGACCCGGCGGTCGGCGGCGTCCGCATCGAGGACATCGTGGTCGTCACCGACGACGGCCACGAGAACCTCGTGGAGTACCCGGTCGAACTGGTCGTGGAGTGAGCAGACGGAGACGACAGCAGGTCGACTGACTACGATCGACTGACTGGCGAGCACCTGACCACGATTGACTGACTGGCGAGCACCTGACCACGATCGACTGACTGGCGAGCACCTGATCACGATCGACCGAGGGCAGGCCGACCGCCGTCCACCGACAGACAGCAGACCGACCGCCGTCCACGAGGACGGCACACCGGGCACTCTCGGGAGTCGGCGACCGAGCGACGCGAGGGAGCCGACGACCACGCCGAGAGAGCGACGGTTCGACGACGAGTCCGAGAGGCAGAGACCGCGTTCGGTTCCGAGCCGAGATCGTGCGAACCGCAGCCACACCGGCGAACGCGCCGGGTTTCACAACGTCTTTTCACACGCGGCCGCAACCCACGACCGACTATGACTCAGCAGACTCTCGAGAGTGACGACGTGCCGACGGCCAACGGGATGCCGATGCTCGGACTGGGAACCTGGGAGAACACCGACGCAGACGAGTGTGTGAACGCGGTGCAGACCGCACTGGAGATGGGCTACCGCCACATCGACACCGCACAGATCTACGGCAACGAGGCCGAGGTCGGCGAGGGCATCGCGCAGGCCGACGTGCCTCGGGAGGACATCTTCCTCGCCACGAAGGTCTGGATCGACGATCTGGACGCGGAGGGCGTCGTGGAGACGACCCGAGAGAGTCTCGACAAACTCGGCGTCGAGTACGTGGACCTGCTGTACGTCCACTGGCCGGCCCGCGAGTACGATCCGGAGGAGACGCTCGGCGCGTTCGACGACCTCGTCGCGGAGGGGCTGACAGACCGGATCGGCATCTCCAACTTCGAACCGGCGCAGGTCGACGAAGCCATCGAGACTGCCGAGAACGACATCTTCGCCAACCAGGTCGAACTCCACCCCCTCCTGCCGCAGGAAGAACTCCGCGAGCACTGCGCCGAGCGTGACGTGGAACTCGTCGCCTACTCCCCGCTCGCGCGCGGGAAGGTCTTCGACGTGCCGGAACTGCAGGGGATCGCCGAGAAGCACGACGCCAGTCCGCCGCAGGTGTCGCTGGCGTGGCTCCGCGAGAAGGGTGTGACGGCGATCCCGAAGGCGACCAGCGAGGCCCACATCGCCGACAACTGGGCGTCGCTGTCGCTCGATCTGGACGACGAAGACGTGGCGAAAATCGACGCCATCGACGAGACCGACCGCCGCGTGGACCCCGGGTTCGCGCCGTGGTAGACCGGCGACTCGACTGACCGACCGCGCCGCTGGTCCCCGACCGGCGACTGTCCAGAACGCGACGGCCGGCGATTGAAGCCACAAGTTTCACGTCGGCCTCCCGCACAACACAGTTCGTATGCAACCGGGGGCAACACAGCCGGGGCTGGTGGGGGCGATCCGGATCGACGTCCGGCGACTCCACGACACGTGGATGGAACTCGCCTTTCCCCGGCAGCTCGACGCCGAGGACACGATCATCGGTCGCTGGCGACCGGAGACGACACTGCAGCGAGTCGCCTACCTCGCGTGGTCGGCGCTCGGCGTCCCACTCGTCGCCGTCTTCTACCCCCTCCTCTTGCTCGGCTTCTTCGTCCGGTTCAACGCCACGCGACTCGACAGCGCGACGACACGGCTCGGCGTGGTCGGCGTGGTCGGCGTCTCGATCCTGGCGTGGGGCGCGCTGTCGGCGGTCGCGTGGCTCCGGAACTTCCCGCTCGACGGCGTGGTCGCGCTCGTCGCCGCGAGTGTCGTCGCCACGGTCTCGGCCGCACTCGGCGTCGTCTTCGCACGAGTCGGCGGCCGGGGAACGTCGGTCCTGCTCGCCTATCCGGCGGGCGTCACGGCGCTGTTCCTCCCGCCGGTCGTCGCCGCGCTCTACTCGCCGACGCTGGCGGGCGTGGTGTTTCCGGGCAGTCGGGGACTGGCGATCTGGCTCCTGCAGAACGTGCTGTTCGTCGGCGGCATCGGCGACCTGCTGACCGCGCGGTTCGACCTGCAGGGCATCGGCTACGTGGCGATGTGGGTCGCCATCTCGGTGCCGCTGGGCTGGGTGCTCGGCTTCGTCGTCACGCTGGCGGACGTGATCCGGCCGAAACGCGACGAGACCAGTGGCTCGTCGGCAGGGTTCTGACGGGGGTCGGACCACCCGAGCGAGACGGAACGGGACCCGAACGGGGGAGCCGTCGCCGGTCTCGTCGGCGTCGAAGGTAACCCTTAATCGGCCTCCGTCCTACGGTGCGGTATGGCACTCGACCTCACGAAGACCGCCGTGATCTTCGCCGCGCTGATCGCCGTCGGCGTCGGCGGACTGGCTGCATCGGGCGTGATGGCGACCGGGACCGTCCTGATGATGGTCCTCCCCTCGACCGTCGTCTTCGGACTGATCTGTCTCGCGCTCGGCGTCCAGTACGGCGAGTACCGCGCGGCGAACTGAGTCGCGCACCGGCGACCGACTTCGCCGACCGACTCCACTACTCCTTCGAGCGCGTGACGAAGCCGTCGCCGGTGACACTGCCGAGCGACGTGGCTCGCCCGCGAAGCGACCAGTCCCGGTCCGTCGGTTCGGCGAGTTCGGTGTCCAGTCCGCGGATCGCGGCGAGCAGGTCCGCCGGGCGGGCGGTCCCGACGATCACGGTCTCGTCTGCGAGTCGCAGGACGACGCCCTCCTCGCCGGCGACGTTGTAGGTCGGCGGGTCGCCGAGTCCGAGGTGGACGCCCCACCGACCGAACGTCGTCGCCGACCGGTGGCGGTGTCGACCGACACGCTCGATCCGTTCGGCGGGGATCACTCGCGGGTCACCGAAGGGCCGGACGCGGATCGACACCGCGTCGGGTCGGACCTCGACGACGAGTCGCGTGACCCAGAGGAGCACGACAGCCCCGACACCGACCGCGAGGAGGAGTCCACGAAGGAGGAGCGCCATCGGTTCGGCGATGCTCACCACGACGAGCAGGAGTGCGACGGTGACGACGACGAACGACAGCATCGGCTCGCGGAGTCGTTGCACCTCGCGGAAGCGGAGGGAGTCGTCTCGTGACATACGGTATCGTACGTCACGCGAGAGTATCAACTGTGTGGGTTACTCACCGAGAACCCGACAGATCAGCTGTCAGATCGGTCCTCTCGAGACGTTCGTCACATGTAGCCTAGGTCGCGAAGCCGTGCCATCAGGTTCTCCTTGTCCTGTGCGCGCCCTTCGCGTTCGGTCGTGCCCTCCATGTCCTGCAACCACGCCGGTGTCTCGCCGGCGGTGCCGGATCCGGACTCGGTGCCGAGCGACCGGAACCCCTCGAAGTACTTCGGCGAGACCGGGATGTCCTCGGCCGTGACGCCCTCGGGGAGGTCGTCGGTGCTCTCCGGGACGTAGCCCGCCGGGTAGTCCGGGACGGCGTCGGGGACGACGAACGACCACATCGCCTCCCAGACGGCGCGCTCGTCGAACTGCAGAATCGGATGCACGCGGTCGTGGGGCGGGTACTTCTCGGAGTCGTGCCGCGGCGAGAAGAACGTCTCGTCGGCGCGGGCCTCCTGTTCGTCCCAGCGCACGCCGGAGAAGATCCCGTCGAAGCCGTGTTCGGTCAGCGTCTCGTTCAGGGCGACGGTCTTCAGCAGGTGGTTGCCGACCAGCGTGTCGGCGTCGACGACCACGGTGTCCTCGTCGTACTCCAGTCGAGCGAGTTCGCGCCGGGTCGCCTCGGAGAGGTCGGCGACCGGGATCGCCTCGCCGGGTTCGGCGTCGAGACGGGCGAACTCCTCGTTGCGGGCGACGACCAGGTCCAGATTCCAGCGGTCGGTCCACCGGTGGACGAAGTCCGTCGTCTCGGCGAAGTGCTCGAAGTGGTCGATGAAGACGACCGGCGGCACCTCGTGGTCGAGTTCGCGGGCCACCTCGCGGACGACGTACAGCACGAGCGTCGAGTCCTTCCCGCCGGTCCACATGACGGCCGGCTTCCGGTACTGTTCGAGTGCGGTGCGGGTGACCTCGATGGCCTTGTCCAGTTTGTCGCCGAGACTCGGATAGTCGGCGGCCGACTCGCCGGTGCCGGCCTCGTAGTCCACGTCGAGGTACTCGGGGAAGGTGGGCATGTCCGGGTCGTCGGGTGCGAAGGGCTTAGTTAGTACGCAGATACCGCGTGTAGGGTGGCGTTGTCGGGGGCGGGACCGTGACACCGGTCGTCGCTCGACGCCGGTGACGATCCACGGGACACGCGGCCACCGGGGTTATCTTGTGCAATCTACACAAAACCGTTAAGTCGTCGGCGACCCAACTCGCTGTCGATGAGCGACACAGACGACATCGAGGAGATCAGAGCACAGAAACGAGAGAGACTCCTCCAGCAGACCGACGATGGGGCCGAACAGTCCGCGAAGCAACCCTCGGAACCGATCCACGTCGGTAGTCCCGCCGAGTTTCAGGAACTGACGAGCGAGGGGGTCGTCCTCGTGGACTTCCACGCGGACTGGTGTGGTCCGTGCCAGATGCTCGAACCGACGATCGAGACGCTGGCCCGCGAGAGCGCCGCGACCGTCGCGAAGGTAGACATCGACGCCCAGCAGGCCATCGCCCAGCAGTACGGCGTCCGGAGCGTCCCGACCGTGATGCTGTTTGCCGACGGCGAGGCGGTCCAGCGCATCGTCGGCGTCCGCGACCGATCGGCCTACGAGTCCGCCATCGCCCAGCACGCCTGATCACGTCTCGACTTTCTCCCTGCGGTCTCACTCGTCGAGCAGTGCGGCCAGCAGGCGGACCCGTGGCTCGGCTACTCCACCGTGAGGGACGCACAGGACGGCCGCGACCGCGTCACTGTCCGCGCTCGACGGCCGCAACCGCGTCGACCACCGACGACTCCACGTTCACTGGCTGAATCGCCGGAGTCAGACGAGCGTCCAGACGACCACGCCGACGTGGACCGCGACGACGCGGCCGAGTTCTCTCGCGGCACCGAGCGCGGGTGTCGCTGTAGTTCGCTCCGCCCGTGGCACCGCTGCTCGGCCGGGTGTCGACCCGCCGACCGCCAGTGCCACGAGGATACCGGCGACCAGCGTGGCGACGACCGCCGGTCGGGCCACCGCCGGGACGACCGCGACACAGGACAGGAGGACGACCGCGACCGGCAGCAACGCGGTCGCGTCCGCCTCGCCTCCCCGTTCGGTGGCCGCCTCGTCGGTCTGCCCGCCGTCCGAGTCCTCGGACGTCCCGAGACCTCGGGCGAGGAGGGTCGCCATCCCCGCCGTCGCCGCCACCTCGCTCGCCACGACGAGCGAGAGCGTGATCGACGCACCCGCCAGTCCGCCGAGGCCGCCGCCGCCCGTGCCGACCAGCGAGAACGCCCCGAGTGCGAGAGCGACGACGACGAGGACGACCGTGACGAGTCCAGTCCCGGCTTCGGCGTTCTCGCGCGCGGTCTCGTCGGTCGCAGACGTCGCCAGTGACGCCAGTCCCCGGAGGCTACGCGTCCCGGTCAGCAGGTACAGCGTGCCGAGGTACAGCGCCGGCGGCGTAGCGAGCGGCGCGGGGACGAGCAACGTGACGCCGGCGAGTAGGCCGATCACGGCACCGACGACCGGGAGCACCACCGGTGTCGTCCGGACTGCGCTCCACTCGTCGTCCATGCCGGCCGAGAAGCGCGTGAGTGCGCCGACCGCACCTCGAAGCGCGGTCAACATCCGGGTATCACCGGCGTTGCTGCCGTTCGGGGACAGCGACCGTTCCGTCTCACGCTCGCGCCTCCAGCCACTCGGGAAAGTCGGTCAGGGACACGTCGGCCACGTCGAGGAACACCGCGCCCGCGTCGTCGGCCCCGCCGTCGGTCGCCGGGTCGTCGCCGACGTGGACCAGCGTCGAGAGGTCGGTCTCCAGCGCGTCCACACAGGACTCGAAGGCGCGCCGATCCGGCTTCCGCCAGCCACAGCCGACACTGGTGACGACCGCGTCGAAGTCGTCGCGCGCCACCTCGGAGCGAATCAGCGTCCGCCCGACGAGTTCGGGCACTGCACAGTTCGACAGGAGTGCGACCACGCCGTGTTCGCGGGCGGCCCGCACCGCCCCGACAGCGCCGGGCCGCGTCTCCACCGTGGGATCGAAGGCGGCGACGACCGCGCGTCTGGCGGCGTTGTTCGGCGCGGCGACGCCGCGACTCCGGAGTGCAGCAGAGACGTGTGCCGGGAGTGGGACCTCCGCACCCGGCGGTGCGTCGATCTGTGGCTCACGATAGGCGTCGCCCCAGTCGTCCGGGACGGGAACGTCGCGAGCACGCAGTTCGTCGGCGACCGCCGCAGCGGGGTCGGCGGGTCGGTCGGCGGCCACCAGCGTACCGAACAGGTCGAAGGAGACTGCCACTGTCGAGTGGTGGGGTGACGGTGTGGTGAAGGTGGTGGTTCCCGGCGGACGGTCGGCGGTCGGCGACAGCGGTCGGCGGTCGACGGTCGGCGACAGCGGTCGGTCCCCCTGCGGGCTCAGACGACGTTCGACGCGAGGTCGCGCGGGAAGTTCGTCAGCCACTCGACGCCGTGGTCGGTGATGGCGACCGTGTCGGAGTGGCGGTAGCCGGCCGTGTCGGTGTAGATTCCCGGTTCGATCGTGTAGACCTGTCCGGGAGCCATCTCGGCGTCGGCGGGATCGTCGCAGTGGTCGGCCCAGCCACGGTCGATGTACGGCGGTTCGTGCCCGCCGAGACCGATGTTGTGCCCGACGTGGTGGCGCGCGAGGTCGGTGATGCCCTGCTCCTCGAAGTAGTCCCAGACGACCTGGTCGACGTGCGAGACCGGGACGCCCGGCCCGAGTGCGTCGATGGCGAGCGTCTGGGCTTCGAGCATCAACTCGAAGTAGTGTTCGTCCTCGTCGGAGTAGTCGCCGACGAACATCGTGCGTTCGAGTTCGGAGTAGTAGCCGTCGACGTTCGCGGTCGCACCGGTGATCAACACGTCGCCCTCCGAGAGACGCTCGTTCGGGGTGTGGCCGTGCGGGAGGGCGGTCTCCTCGGCCGAGATGTAGCCCGCCGAGACCGGGCCGTCGGCGCGTTCCCGGACCGAATAGCGGTCGCCGAGGGTGTCCAGCATCGCGCGGGAGGCGTCGGTCGAAGCGCGCTGAGAGACGGTCGCGGGGTGTTCGCCGACCGCGGTGTAGTCCGCGAGGTAGCGGTGGCCGAGGTTCGCCCACTTCGCGGACTCCCGGATGAGGTCGACCTCGGCGTCGGTCTTCTCCCAGCGCATCCGGGGGACCCACGACTGGGTGGTGACGGTCAGCGAGTCGGACAGCGCGGGGCCCTCGTAACCCATCACGCCCGGTGCGCCGTCGCTGTCGGCGGCGACCGTTTCCACGTCGAGGTCCCGGCACATCGAGACGATCACGCCCATCGGGTCGCCGCCGGGGTAGTCGAAGTACGAGTGGACCGCGTCGATGCGCTCGTTGGGGTCGACGCGTTCGACCTCCAGTCGCGGGACCGTGATCTCGACGCGGTCGGGCGTGACCGCCAGTGCGACCGGGCGTTCGGTCTGGATGTGGTGGAAGCCGGAGAGGTACTCGATGCTGGTGGCGTCGAAGAACAGCGCGGCGTCGGCGTCGGTGTCCGCGAGAGTGCCGCGAATCTCACGGAGACGTGCCGTGAACTCGCTGTCGGGGAGTTTAGTGGCCATGTCGGGTGGTCGCGTGGAGTCGGCAAAAGCGTCGGGGTGCCGGAATACGTGGGGTGTGAGTGGGACGTTTGGTTTGTGCGCCAGTGAGAGTATGTTGGATCGTGTGACTGTGGTTCTGCCGACACTGGGATGGTCGACTGCACAGCAACCGCGACCGCCACCTACGACGACCGAGTGACCGCTCCCGCGACCGACCGAGCCGAGCCCTCTACAACTGATTCGTCTGCGTTCCCTAGTGCGTTCCCGACTCGCTACACCTGTTCGTGCGTGTGATGGTAGAAGCGAACCATCGCCACGCCGTCCTGCGACACTGGCTCGAAACAGACCCGGCGATACAGGTCGTTGTCGAGCAGGTTCACCAGGAGGCCGGCGTCGTGGAGCGACACCGAGTCGTAGTCGGCGTCGCAGACCGGACAGCAGTCCGGTGCGTCCGCGGGGACGCGACTGACGCGCCGACGTGCCGGCGATCCAGTCGACTCGAGGTCACCAGTTTCCGCGACCGGGTCCTCCATACCCGAGGCAGGGACGCGACCGCGAAAACCGTTGTCCCGGTCGGTGTTCCGGCCGTCGACAACCACCGGCCACGGGCCAGACACTTCCACGGACTTTATACCCGGCAGGGCCAAGCCTCGGGCGATGTCGAGGGCCAAACGCCGCGTCGGGTACTTCCTCGTCGCATTCGTCGCGGCGACGCTGGTGTTCACGGTCGCCTACCAGGTCGGGATGACCGTCCTGGAGGGCCAGCCCCGGACGTTCACCGAGTCGCTGCTGGTCGTCGTCGAGACGTTCACGACGACCGGCTACGGCGAGGACGCCGGCCAGTGGTCCACGCCGACGCTCCGCATCCTGATGATCGTGATGCAGTTGACCGGCGTCGGCCTGCTCTTCACGACCTTCCCGTTCATCCTCGTCCCCCTGTTCGAGGAGGCGCTGGCGACCGACCCGCCGACCGACACCGACCTCGAAGACCACGTCGTCATCTGTACGTTCACCCCGCGCGGCGACACCCTCGTCGACGAACTCGACGCGATGGACGTCCCCTACGTGATCGTCGAGTCCGACCGCGAGACCGCCCGGGACCTGTTCGAGGACGACTACGCCGTCGTCCACGGCGACCCCGAGTCCGTCGAGACGCTCGAAGCGGCGAACCTCGAAGCCGCCACCGCGCTGGTGGCCGACGACACCGACGAACGCAACGCGAGTATCGTCCTCTCGGCCAACGAGGTCGCCCCCGAGGTGCGCGTCGTCAGCATCATCGAGGACGCCGAGGTGGCCGACTACCAGCGGTACGCGGGCGCGGATCGGGTCGTCTCCCCCCGGCGACTGCTCGGGGAGAGTCTCGCCAACAAGGCGACGACGTCCGTCTCGGCCGACCTGGACGCCATCGAGATCGGCGAGGACTTCGAGATCGCCGAACTGCTCGTCCAGCGCGGTGCGGACGTGGTCGGCCGGAAGATCGCCGACAGTCGGATCGCGGAGATCACCGGGGTCAACATCATCGGGGCGTGGTTCCGCGGCGAGTTCGTCAGCCCACCCGACCCCGACTCGGTGATCGACGAACACACGATCCTGCTCGTCTCCGGGCAGGAAGAACAGGTCGAGAAACTGCGCGACCTGACACTCTCGAAGGCTCGACGCTACCGACGCGGAACCGTCGTCGTCGCCGGGTCCGGCGAGGTCGGTACCACGGCGAGCGACGTGCTCGTCGGCGAGGGCGTCCCGACGACCGTGGTCGATCTCGAGGACAAACCCGGCGTGGACATCGTCGGCGACATCACCGACCGCCGGACGCTGAAGGAGGCCGGTGTCGCCGACGCCCGGAGCGTGCTCCTCGCCTTGGACGACGACACGACGACCATCTTCGCCGCGCTGGTGGTCAACCAGTTCTCCCCACAGACGGAGATCATCGCCCGCGCGAACGAACGCGAGAGCGTGAGCAAACTCTACCGGGCCGGCGCAGAGTACGTCCTCGCGCTCTCGACGGTCAGCGGTCGCCTGCTCGCCTCCCAACTGCTGGACGAGGAGGTCATCTCGCCGAGTACGCAGGTGGACGTGGTCCGGACGAAAGCGCCCGGTCTCGCGGGCCAGAGTCTCGTACAGGCCGACGTGCGCGCGCGGACCAACTGCACCGTCATCGCCGCCGAACGCAACGGCGACCTGATCACCGACGTCGGCCCGGACTTCGTCGTCAGAGCGACCGACGACCTGATCGTCGCCGGCATCGACGCGGACATCAATCGCTTCGCAGAACTCGCCGATGCAGGCGGGACAGAGCCGCAGGACGACTCGGACTGACTCCCCACAACCACGCGGTCAACGCCAGCGCCCCGACCGTCTCCGGAATCGCCAACCCCGGCCCGAGTCTGAACCCCTGTGCCCACGCGAGCCAGTAGCCGATGTGGCCGACCGCCAGCAGCAGCGCGACCTGTCCGGCAGCCTGCCGGACGCGTCTGAGTCCGTCGACCGCGAGTGTCGCCGTCAAGCCGAGGTAGAACCCGACCGCGACGGAGAAGTGCGGTTCGACCGTCGTGCCGCCGAGCGAGAGGCGGGCGGGGATCGGAAAGACGCCGATCAGTGCCATCGAGAGTGCCGAGGCGGTGAAGAGAACGGCGACCAGCCGACCGGCGAGGCCGTCGAGGAGACCGCGGTCCGGCGACGACGACCGACTCGCGGTGTCGGCCCACAGCGCGAGGCCGTAGGGCACCGCGAGCAGACCACCGACGACGAGTCCGTAGTTGAACAGCGGCGCGACGGCGGAGGTAGCTGTGACGCCGAGTTCCGAGAGCGCGTCGTCGGTCCACGAGAACCACGGCGCGAGCAGGGTCGCGAGCAGGATACACCCGAGCGAGACGACCGGCGCGACGGTCCCGGACAGGCGAGCGAGGCGGAGTCGGTCTGGCATCGCCGGCGGTTCACGGTCGAGGCGGGTATGTCTACTGCTGTCGGCTCCCCTCGGTGTGCCGACTGGTGTCACCCACCCAGCAGGTGGTGGACCGGCCCGTTTTTGTTGCTTCGGGAGAGACGTGGGAGTATGGGCTTCGGGAGCTACGACGAGTCAGAGCAGGAGAACCAACAGAGTGACACCGACCTCGACGACAGCGACGGTGTCTCGGTCCACCAGAACGACCACGACGGCAAAGCCACCTTCGAGACCGGTGCGTCGAACGAGGAACTCATCGACCAGTTGCAGTCGATGAAAGACGACGGCGACGACGAGTAGTCCCGCGACTCACTCCCCGCGACTCGACTCCCTTCTGTTTCAGGTGACACCGGCGTACAGCAGCAGGAACCCGAAGTAGATCAGCACCAGCAGTCCCAGCGCCACGATCCGGAACCGCCGGAGGTCCGGTTCCTCTGCCCGGTACGCCTCGACGAACGCCTCCTGGTCCGCCTCCGTCAGTGACTCGTAGTGTGCCAGTCCCCGGTGGAGCGTCAGCGACTCGGCGTCGGAAAACGGTCGCCCGCAGTAGTCGCAGGTCTCCGGTGTCTCGTCCGGTGGGACGGCGGTCTGGTCGTCTGCGGCGGTCGGGCGTGAGCCTCGGTCGGGCGTGGTGTCGTCGAGCATGGCAGGTCAGAGGAACGGCGGTTCGACGGGCGGTTCCGAGACGATCCAGAGACTGATCATCGTGTACAGCACCATGACCAGCGTGATCCCGTACTGGCTCCGGACGGCGTCCATCCGGCGCGGGAACAGTTCGTAGGCGGTCGCGTGGGCGACCCAGATCGCCAGCAGGTGGCCCAGGAGGACGAAGGCGAGTTCCAGTCCGCCGAACCACCCCGGCAGTGCCGCCAAGATCGGCGGGTTCTGAAGCGGGTCGACCGGTGAGGCGAGCACCGAGAGGAGGTTCGGCAGGAGTGTCAGGACGTACCCGAGATTGTGCGCGAGGTGGTAGCCCGCCGCGATCGGCAGGAGTGACGGTGCGAATCGGCGGGCGAGATACGCGGTCGTGAGGTACGTCCCGCCCCGTTCGCGGGCCGATCGGTTGGCCAGCCAGAAGACGCCGAGGAAGGCGGCGAAGCCGAGGAGGAACACGCCGAGGTAGACGGCGAGCGGCGGGACCCCGACCCCGACGACCGCCCGGGCGAAGTCGGCCCACGGGCCGGTACCGACGAAGCCGTCGTAGGTGGTCACGAACAGCAGGCAGACCACGAACGCCACCTCGTCCACCCCGGTCACGAGGCGTTCCTCGGTGAGCGACATCGCGGGCAGGCGGAGTTCGAGGTTCCCGGACTCGTCGCGGCCGAGTGGCGCGACCCGGCCGTAGTACCGGAACACCCGCGAGACCGGATCGACGCGGGCGAAGTAGGTGTCGGGGCCGACGACCAGCGCGCCGACGAGCGTCACCGCGCAGTAGCCCGCGACGGTGGTAGCCAGCAAGGTGGGTTCGTCCGCGAGAGGGCTGATCACCTCGATCCAGATGAGCGCCAGCAGGCCGGCCACGCTGGGCCACGCGCCGAGTCGGTCGGGGTAGTCGTAGTCCAGCGACGGGAGCAGTTCGGCGACGGTCCGCACGGGGTTGATCGCGGGCCAGGAGTTCCCCAGCAAGTAGGTCGACCCGACGTAGCCGCCCCACCACGCGACCCAGACGAGCAGGATGGCGAGGTTCCGCCGGGGGGTGTCCGGGCCGAGGAAACCGAAGTAGAGGATCGCTGTGAGGGCAGAGAGACCGAAGAGTTGGCCCGCGAGTCGGAGCGCGCGACCGAGGATGTCGGGGGGTGTGATGTCCTCGCCCCAGTCGTGGATCGACCGGATGAACGCCCGGTCGGTGACGAAGGAGGCGAGCAGGAAGGAGGCACCGACGGTCCCGCCGCCGGTAGCGAGAAAGAGCCACGTCGGAATCGCGAGGTCGCGCGCGGTGGCGGCTCTGAGTGCGCCGCTGTGCGCGATGGCGGGGGTGGCGAGGAGCGTGACGCCGAGGAGTGCGAGCAGGAGGGAGACGAGTCTGGCGAGTCGTGTGGTGTCGGCTCGACTCGGTGTGGTCTCGCGGAGTCGGCGTCGCATCACCCGGAGTTAGGCGAGGGTGTGGGTGTAGGTTTCGGAATCGGAGTACACTAAGAAGTTCGCTCTGACAGGACACAGAATGTATGAACGCTAGGTAAGTTATTTATATCAACATCTACTACTTTTCGTAGGTCCCACTATGAGTGAAGTAGAATTCTACATAGCTCGCATTGAGTTCGATCAGCAATTAACTCTATTCGCAGGCTACAACTCAGAAAATACAGAACAGGATTTATTCTACGAAGAGATGATGGCGTTTACTGACAGGAATACTAGAGTCTATCCGCCAGAAGACGACGATGAAGAAGAAGAGCCAGAAAATGAGTGGTTCTTCGGAGACGTTCGAGGGAACAATATCATCAACAAATCGAATAGCTCGAATAGATGTATTGTTGGCAAGTTTGGGAAGTCTTACAGAAATGATCCAGAAATATACGACAGGGAAGAAGCAGACTTCGTAGAATCGGAGGAGTCAACCAAGGAGTCTGACTACTCAATGTTCATTATCGACCCAGTTGAGGAAATAATCATCTTTAATCAGGTTTATAGAGTACGGAATAAGAACTTCAAAGACAATTTTGAGAGGGCTTACGAGGCTTTCAGGAGCGAGGATGACGGATCAATCACGTTAAAATTCATAGATAATAATAAAAGTCTAACTGAAATACTGAGCGAGTACACTGTTACGGAATCTGAGCTAACGGTACACCCATATGCAGATGACGCCGAAGATCGAGTTGAAATTGAAAATCTCATGAACGAACTCGGTGCTAGAGAGTTTACTATTACTCCCAAAAGCGATTTGGGATTGAATACGGATTCGGAGTTTCTGAGGGATAGTGCGGAGTTGGTGGAAGAGACTGGAAGTGATTACGAGATTGTCTACAAAACGGAGTCTGATTTGAAGGCTGTTAAAAAGTCTGGGAAAGACAATGCGATTCTCCGTGATGATAGACCGAATAGCGTTGGTTGGTATGTGAGCCATGGCTCAGAATTGATAGAATATGCCCTTTCAATAGACGATGAGATTTAATTTTTGACGAATCGTACAATTAAATCGTCTTGATATTAGGGTTGATCCTGCCTAAGTCGTCATCATTCTGCGTTTGGAATAGGAGAATATTCTCTACCGCACGAGAAAGTTTTGAGATGTATATATCTATTACTGCTCTAATTTCGAGAGGTCCTTGCTCAGGCGCTCTTTATTCTCACCGTACTTGCTGAAATCCATCTTCTCTCCGAATGGGAAATATTCATACAACAACGTTGACTTACTCCACTCAGCCAACTCTTCATTGGAGAATCGTCCGTTCCGAACCATTTGGTTGGCTTCCTCAATTAATTTGAGAATATCGTCGTCTAAATTGGGGTCGCTATCTGGTGACGTGTACGCTGTCACCACTTTGCCGTGGTGAGTGTCTGCCTTCGTACTGAATTCGTGTTTGAGTTCGTCCAATCGCTCACTCAACTCATCAGAATATGCTCCATACATGTATGGCTTGAAATCGGCAGTCGTGAGACGAATCCAGTCACGGTCTCTGAGTGAGAGCAGTTCGGCCAAGTAGACAAGTTTCTGGAGTCGGTATTCGTGGAGGTACTCGTTCGTATTGATGAATCCCCGGATGACCTCGTCAAGAGACACGGTTCCGTCCTCCGAGGCGTATTCTGGTGAACTCATGAGCAGGAGTGGCCCTCCAATCCTATAAACATCTTATTCCCAATGTATTAACTATTTTCACGATTCGTTGGCTTCCGACGACTCCACTTGATTCTCGTCCTGTTTAACATCGTCTTTTCTGTCTACCGCAGTGGAGTACGCCGAGATCAGATACTCAACGTAGTGGCGCTTGTACGTGCCAGATGCATCAAAGAACACTAACGCACTGAATGCGGCTCCCAGTGGGACGAATCTATAGAACCGTGGCGGCATGAGAGAGAAGACGACTGGCTGGTGCTGAAAGAGGTCAGGAATCTGCGTCACATCAACGAGGAAGATGGTGTAGAGGGCGGCGAAAATGAACGAGACGACCCACATACTTCGACAGAACGAATACAGTGCTTGGAAGTGTCGAAACTGCGCTATTCCACTGTTTTCCAGCCGACTCGTGACGAGCGGGTACGCAGACATGATCTCTTCGGGATTCTTCCGAAGGTCGGTTCCGTAGACCGATTCGAATGCCGTGGCGAAGGATTCGAATCCGACACCTTTTGACTCTGTTTCCCACCGATCCTCGTTTTCTGGACTGAAGTTCCACTCTAGGTACTTGAAGAACAGATATCTGTGGCCGATGAGCGAGTCGTACATCCCCCAGTATCGACAGCGTATCCACTCGACGAGTCCGTTCTGCCAATTGGTTCGGAGCCTCTCCGAGAAGCTACCTTTCCCGTCAGGTCCTTCGGGATTGTAATCGGACCTCAACGTCGAGATGTTGAGTAATTCGGGCTGGTCGCTGTACAACCGGATCAGATTGAACGTCCTCCGTATTCGCTTAGCGACCCACAGAAACGATTTTTCAATGTTATCGGCAAGAGTGTGAATCCCCTGTCCGATTGTCAGCCCAGCGATCAGCAACAGGAGAAACAGCGCAGCGATGTTGACCAGTGTGATGTCCGAGCCACCGACGAACGGAACCCGATCACGAGGGAGAAGCGAAACGAGGCCGAGCGTGAATATCGCACCCGGTAACGACTTCCCGAACAGGTCGTAAGACCCGATGGATTGGATAACCTGACTCTGCGCTCGGGCCGACCCGGACATAGCTGTTGTGAACTTAGGCTAGAAACTACCCGGTAATAAATCGTGTCGTCTCTGTTGTAGTGTCCCGATAAGATCAAGTCTGTTTGAGAAGAGTAAACAGTAGCTTCGTCAGTCACTTACCCGATTTCCTCTCGCTCCTCTCCCTGCCGAACCACTCGCGTCTCACCACTCACCAGATCGACCACCATCGCCTGCCCGCCGTAGCCGTGGGTCTGGTCGTGCCCGCGAACCACGACCCGAGTCACGCCCTCGGGCACCGAAATCGTCTCGGAGCGCGTGAACTCCCGCGTCCCGTGGGCGTGGAGCAACTCCCGGCGGCCGAGTCGCTCGCCGCCGGTGGTCTCCACCTGCCACCAGTTCGCGTAGCCGTCTTCCCCGTCGTCGTCGTGGACGAGGGTCACGTCGAATCGGTACTGCCCGTCATCCTGCGCTTCGACCGCGACACCGACGACGTTCGCCTCCCGGAGGTCCAGCGCGGCCGAGGTCTGGCTGTCGGTGGCTGTCCCGGCGGTCGTCGTCGTAGCCGTCGTCTCGGCGGTCGCCGACCTCTCGGTGGGCCGCGTCGTCTGTGGATCGCGGGGCGTCCGGCGCTCCTCGGTGCTACAGCCCGCGAGCGCGACGAGACTACCGACGACCGCGGTCAGGACGGTGCGGCGGGGAGGGCTGTCGATCACGGGCGACGGTTCGACCGCGACACGCAAAAGTCCAGTCCGCGACTCGGGAGTGCGACCCCTCACTCGTCGGTACTGTCGGGAGTCGCATCCCCGGGAGCGTCGTCGGGGGGCCCGCTCTCGGCTTCCACGACACGTTTCCCGACTGCCTTGGGGATCACCTCGCGGTCGGCGTCCTCCCACTCCCGATCCAGTTCCCGGCCCTCGAACAGTCGATCCAGAAACACCGCCAGCGCCGCCACCTCCGAGTGGGGCTGGTTCGTCACGCCGACGTTCCAGTCGGCGTGTTCGTACACCTCGAAGGGCACCTTCTCGGAGCCGACGACGATCAGGAGTGGCTCCTCGGCGTGGGCAGTCCGAATCTCGCCCTCAACGTCCTCGACGCGTTCGCCGTACATCGTCAGGTGGACGACCGACCCCTCCCAGTCGCGGATCAGCGGTCGGTAGGCCTCGATCACCTCCGCCGAAAACGGCCCGCCGAAACGGTCGGTGATGTCCCGGACGGTCCGGGCCGACTGGTTCGCGTCGCCGACGAACAACACCCGGTCGGCCCCGAGTGCCCGCGCCGTCAGCCCGATGTGTGTCGTCATCCGGTCGTCGCGTCCCGGTCGGTGGCCCAACCTGAGGACGACGACCTCGCGTTCCCCGTGCATACCGGAGGGTGCCAGCACTGCCCGTTAGCGGTTTCGGATCGGGACAGTCGGTCAGAGTGTGGTCTCGTCGCCGACCAGACAGGTCTCGGGTGAGACCGTGAACAACTCGTCACAGTCGCCCCGAATGTCGATCCACAGGCTGTCGCCGTACTGGACGTGCGCCGAGACACACGAGGCAGAATCGTCCCACCGCTCTCCGATCTCTGAGGCCGACCTCGACGCCCACTCGCCGCCATCGACACGAGCGAACACTTCGTAGTCGCCCGGTGTCGTCCCCCAGTCACAGTCCGGAGCCGTGCCGAAGATACGGTCGTCACTCGCGCCACGGACCTCATGTGTCGATTCGTGGACCGTCTCGTCGTCCCGAGCCACGCGGAGGTCGAACCGATGGCTTTCGTCGGCGAAGTTCGACAGCCCGACTCGGGCGAGTCTGCGCTCCCGACCGAGAACGGAGTCCAGACAGCCGGCGGTCGAGACCGTCGCCGAGAGACCGGCAACTGCGAGAAATTCACGGCGGCGCATACCCGACCGAGTTGCCGAGTCTGTAAGTGCCTTCTGTCCGTGCCTGCGAACGACTCGGAGCCAGCCGCACTCACCCGCAGTACGTCGACTCCAGGTGATCGAGCACCGTATCGACCGTCTCCGGCCGGTAGCTCCAGAAGCCGAAGAAGCCCTCGTCGCGTTCCTCGGCGACCAGCGCACACTTCCGGTGGTCGTCGCCCCCGTCGAAAGCGACGAACCACGTGTCCTCTATCTCCGGGCCGACGTCGGTGTGGACCGTCGCGCCCGTCAACTCGGGGGACCAGTCCGGCCGCCCGTACAGGTGCAGGTCGAGGTCGTCCAGTTCCGCGAGCAGTTCGTAGGTCGTCGACTGCGCCCGGAGCGCCGAGAGCGACTGGAAGCCGACGTGGAGTCGGCCCTCGCCGACGCGCCACGCGCGGTCTTCGAACTCGTGTGAGGTGGCGAGCAGGTGGTCGCGGTCGAGCGACTGCGCCGTCGTGTCCGAGAGGAGTGTGAGCAGATCGCGGTAGCGTTCGTCCGCGAAGGTGGCGTGGCCCGGCGTGGTGTCGACTTCCGGCCCGTCGAGGGCCGTGAGTTCGGCCCAGCCGAGACAGCGGGTCCCCTCGGAGACCGTCACCGTCGGCACTGCATCGTCGGGCGCGACGAGTCGGTGGACGACCTCCACGTCCCGCGACTCGAACCGCTTCGTCAGGCCGGACGACAGCGTCGGCGCGTACACCGTGACGCGCTTCTCACGGTCGTCTACCTCGGCCACCAGTTCGTGCAGACTCATTCGGGGTGTGGGCGTTCGTTAGACGAGGGGGTTCATGACCCTTTTCCCGATTCTCCGAACCAGTCGACGGTCTCGGGGCCGAGACGCCTGCGATCGGAACACACTTGCTGACGACGCGTGCAGTGGGTGGCATGAAGCTCTCCGACAGACGGATTCTCGTCACTGGTGGGGCGGGTCTGATCGGGTCACATCTCGCGGGAGCACTGGCCGAGGACAACCACGTCGTCGCGGTCGACGACCTCTCCAAAGGGGAACGCGACCGCGTGCCCGAAGGCGTCGAGTTCGCGCGGGCCGACCTGCTCGACGCCGACGACGTCGCCGAGGTCGTCACCGAGGACCTCGACGTCGTCTTCCACCTCGCGGCGTACACGGACACGAACTTCGACGACGACCGCGTACTGTTCGAGGAGAACACCGAGATGACGTACAACCTCCTCCAGCGCATGGAGGACGTGGGCGTGTCGAACCTCGCCTTCACCTCCTCGTCGACGGTCTACGGCGAGGCACCGATGCCGACCCCGGAGGACTACGCACCCCTCGAACCGATCAGCATCTACGGCGCGAGCAAACTCGCCGACGAAGGCCTGCTCTCCACCTACGCACACTCGTACGATTTCCAGGTCTGGACCTTCCGCTTCGCCAACATCGTCGGCCCGTACCAGCGCGGCAACGTCATCCCGGACTTCATCCAGAAGCTCCAGCAGGACCCCGACACGCTCACCATCCTCGGCGACGGGCGACAGGAGAAGTCGTACCTCCACGTCGAGGAGTGCGTCCGCGCCATCCAGCACGTCGTCGAACACGCCGACCGCGATCTGAACGTCTACAACCTCGGGACGCGCACGACGACCTCGGTCACCCGAATCGCGGACATCGTCGCCGACGAGATGGGGCTCGATCCGAGCTACGAGTTCACCGGCGGCGACCGTGGCTGGGTCGGCGACGTCCCGAAGATGCGCCTGTCGATCGAGAAGCTGTCGGCGCTCGGCTTCGAGCCACAGCAGTCCTCCGACGAGGCGGTGCGGGACGCGGCCCGGGACCTGATCGGCGAGATCGTCGGCTGAGCCGCGCCGAGGCGTCGGCCGAGTCGTGCCGCGAACGTCGGTTACAGCGAGAAGGCGGACTCGGCAGACGCACTCTGTGCGTTGTCCGCGAGTTCGCCCCGGCAGACGAACGATCCACTGTCTGAGTCGTCAGCAGTCCACTCGGCGTCGTACGCGACCGACTCACCCGGCGCGAGTTCCTCGCTCCCGAGCATCTGTGCGAACATCTGGCCGTCCGACCAGCGCCAGCGCTCGGTGTCGTCCTCGGCGGCCCGGACCACGAAGTCGAATCGCTGGCTGTCCGAGAAGGTCAGGGAGACCGGGTCGTCGCCCTCGTTCGTGACGGTGAGCGTGAACCGCGCGGTGTCGTCGTCGGTCTCGACATCGAGTGTCGCAGCGAGCATACTGTGCCGGTCGTCGGCCGAGAAAATAACTCCGGTGGATGGCCGCTCGTGTCGTGGCAGTTCGGCACTGGGGGTCGGGCCTCGGTGCCGGCGGAGAGCGGGTTCGGAGGCCGACGACGTGACCCGTGACTGGCCGAGTTCCGGCGGTCGCGACCGCACCAACACCGCACCTCGGCCACCCCGCCCTCTCGCGTCTGGCGAGAGGCACGCTCTCGCTGACCTTCGTCACCGGCGCTTCCTGCCGGTTGCTGGCGAGACGTTCGGTCTCGCCCTGTTCGTTTCACTCACGAAGACGACGAAGTCGCACGCGCCGGACCTGTTCGGAATCGCACGCACCGGCCCTGTTCGGAATCGCACGCACCGGCCCTGTTCGGAACCGGCCTCGGAGCCAGCCCGTGAGAACGCTCTCGGGAACACAGGAACTGGGCTGGAGCAGTCGCGGGCGGGGAGGTCGGTCGAGGAGCGAAGTAGAGGAGCGACGCGAGAGTCGTGACCTCGCCGAACAGTGGGCTCAGAGGTCGTCCGAGGAGTCGAGACCGAGCGCAGCGGCGGCGTCGAGCAGGCCCGCACCGGACTCGTTTCCGGACAGGCCGACGTCCTCGGCGGTGCCGGCGAGGCGAGCCCGGACCTCGGTCGGTGCGTAGCCGGCGTCGATCAACAGGCCGGCCGCACCCGCGACGTGCGGACAGGACATCGACGTCCCGGAGAACTGCCCGTAGGTCCCGCCGGGGAGCGTGGAGTTCACGTCGACACCGGGGGCGGCGATGTCGACCTCCGGTCCGGTCGAGGAGAAGCCGGCGAGGCTGTCCGTGCTGTCGGTCGCGGAGACGGCCATGACCTCGGGGTAGGCGGCCGGGTAGCCGACACAGTCCGAGCACGGCCCGGAGTTGCCGGCGGCCGCGACCTGGAAGACACCGTTGCTGTCGGCGTACTGCACCGCGTCACGCAGGACCGACGACGACGTGGAGCCGCCGAGACTCATCGAGGCGACGTCCCAGCCCTGATCCGCCACGTACTCGACACCGGCCGCGATGTCGGAGTAGGACCCGGAACCGCGCTTGCCGAGCACCTTCACGGCGTGGAGCGTCGCCTGCGAGGAGACGCCGACGACGCCCTCGGTGTTGTCGATGGCACCGGCCGTGCCGGCACAGTGGGTCCCGTGGTCGTTGTCGTCGTCCCAGTCGAACCCACAGGACTTCGGTCCACCCTTACAGCGCGTGAACGCACGGCCCTCGCCGAGTACACCCTGCAGGTCGGGGTGGTCGGAGTCGATACCGGTGTCGATGATCGCGATGTCGGCACCGGAACCGGTCGTCCCGTTCGCCCGTGCCACGTCGGCGTCCACGCGGTCGACACCGTACGGGAGCGACTGCGCGAGGGCGTGCATCGTACCGTTCTCCTCGACGTAGCGGACGTCGCCACGGTTGCGGAGCCCCGACACGGCGTTCTCGTTGACGGTGATCGTCATCGCGCCGAAGCCGAACTCTCGCTCGACCGACGAGGCCGCACTCGCAGCAGCGCGCTTGCCGGCCGTCGAGTCGAAGCCGACGTTCACTTCGACGAGGTCGGATCTGCCGGCGGATGCCAGTCCGGTCAGCCCGGCACTGCCTGCGACGCCGCCTGTGAGCTTGAGTACGTCACGACGAGTCTTGCCCGTGTTGTTACCCAACATGGTACGTGTGAGATATGGACACGAGTTGATAAGGCTTGAGATTTGAGTTCAAATATAGTATTTTTGGCCAAACGTAACTAGATTGAGTTGTAACCGGAAAGAACCAGACGACAATTGTTACGAGTTGTTCGGTCTGATACTTCGGGTTCGGGCGTCGGTTCGAGCGCCGACACGGTGTGATTCACCAGGGCACGTATGCGTCGAGCCGGCGTGTTTCCTGCGCTGTGTTAGCTTTGGTCACACCCGGGACCACTGGATCGAACGACCCCCTCGTCCCGGCGAGACAGCAGACACTTTACCACGCTCGCCGTAGCTCGTCTCGTGCAGATCGTGGGCTACGACCCGGTCGATCCGGCGCTCCTGCTCTCGGACGACGGTGTCCGTCGGCAGTCGCTCGCGCCGGGGACCGACCTCGACTTCGCGCTCGCCGACCGGCACTGTGCCGGCGTCCTCGACGGCGAGACCCACCTCGCGTGTGACGCGGAGTCGGCACCCTACTGCCAGGACCACACCTACACGTGGGTCTGTGCCCGTTGTACCGGCGACTGTCTGAAAGACGAGATGGACTGCTACGACGACCACGCCATCTACCTCGCCGCCTTCGCGCCGGCGACGTTCAAAGTCGGCGTGACGAAGGAGTACCGGCTCGAGACCCGCCTCCGCGAACAGGGGGCCGATCGCGCCGTCCACCTCCGGACGGTCGAGAACGGGCGGATCGCCCGCGAGATCGAAGCCGGGATCGCCGAGTCGATGTCGGATCGGGTGCGCGTCCCGACGAAGGCCGAGGGACTCCACCGGTCGGTCGACGACGCGGCCTGGGCGGACCTGCTCGACGGCTTCGACTACGAGGCCGAGTTCTCGTTCGACTACGGACTCGACCTCACGGACCGGCCGGTCGCAGAGACGATCGCGACCGGCACGGTTCGGGGGACACAGGGTCGACTGCTCGTCCTCGACAACGCCGGGACGACCTACGCGGTCGACCTCCGGCAACTGGTCGGCTACGACGTACGCGAGGGCGGGACCGACAGGGACCTCCAGTCGAGTCTCGGGGCGTTCGGGTAGAGAGAGTCAGACCCGCGCGCCGACGCCCGCGAACTTCGTCATCCCCCAGGTCAACACGATGATCCCGACGACGAACACGCCCAAGGTGCCGAGCAGTGGCACCGGCTCCAGTGCCGCACCGCCGAGAAACGGGCCGCGGACGATCAGGTAGCCGGAGCCGAGCGTGATCGACAGACCGACGACAGTCACGAGTCCGAAGAAGAGTGACGTGATCTTCACCGGGCGACCACCTCCGCCGAGCGTGTCATTCTCGACTACATCCTGCGCAGGCACGGGCTTAACTGCTGTCCTCCGATGCACGCCGCCAACTGGTCGAATATTCGTCACTCGACCGTCGGAGCGGTCCCGCGTTCGAAGTCGCCCACGTCTCACCCACCCGACTTGATCGAATTCCGGAACGTGAGGGGGTCTCTTGGGTCTCTCGTCCGAACAGCCGACTATGTGGACGTTCGAATCCGCGACGACCCCCGCCTCGTGGACCGCAGTCGACAGCCCCGTCTCCACCACCCTCCACGCCGTCGTGCAGACAGCGAACGGTCCCTGCGCGGTCGGGAACGGTGGCTACGTCGTCGGCCGGGCGAGCGACGGCACGTGGGGCGTCGTCGTCGACGCCGGGATCGCCGCGAAGCACCGTGCCATCTACGACGTCGCGCCGACCGACGACGGCACCCGACTCTGGCTCGTCGGTGCGAGCGGCACCGTCGGCTACTACGACCTCGCTAACGGCGAGCGTCGTGACCTCTCCGCGACACTGGAGTCGGACAGTGCCCTCCAGTCCGTCGCGGTCTCGGGACCCCGTGGCGCGGAGAAACTACTCGTCGCCGACGCGAACGGGAACGTCCTCCCAGCGGATATCGACGGCGACGCGCCGCAGTGGGGGCCGGCGACCCGCCCGGCTGGCGGCACCGTCTTCACCGACCTCGCGGCCGACGACGCCGGCGTCGGCTACGGCGTCGATACCAGTGCAAGCGTCTGGGTGACGACGGACGACGACGGCTGGAAGCGCGTCGGTATCGACGGCGAAGGAGCCAGTCTCTACGCGATCACGACCACCGGCGACGGGCTCCTCGTCGGCGGCGGGAGCGGCCGGCTTCAGGCCTCCGACGAGGAGTTCAGGTGGACGCCGTTCTCCGTGGGCCAGGCGACCGTCTACGGACTGGACGGCGACGCAGACCGGATGGTCGCCGGCGGCGGGAGCGGGAACGTCTTCGTCCGCGAGTCCGGCGGTGACTGGCGGCCCGCCGACTGGTCGGGGAGTGCGACCCTCTACGGCGTCTGTCTCGGCGAACCGGCCGTCGCGGTCGGGGCCAGCGGGACGATCGTAGAGGGGAGCGGCGAGAGCGAGGCCACCGACGGCAGTTCGAGCGACAGCACCGCCTGAGTCGGCACCTCCAATCGGTTCTAACGCTCGTCTGGGCTCTTCACTCTTCGACCGCACGACAGACAGCGACGCCTCTCTGAGAGCGTGTGTCGTCAGTGGGAGCCGACGGGGACGACCATGAGGCGACGACGACGAGACGACGAGGCGACGAGAACGACACGAGAGAGACAGACGAACAGCACCGCGAGAGTTGAGAAGAGCGGGCAGAGCAGATCGAAAACGGTCGACAGCGAGAGACGGCCGACCGCAGGGGACGAACCGAGACAGACGACGAGAGACGACCGGACCGACTCTGCTCAGGAGGTGGTGGTGGAGTCGGTCGTCGAATCGGTCGTGCTGTCCGTCGTCGAGTCGGTCGTGCTGTCCGTCGTCGAGTCTGTCGTCTCGTCCGCGTCGACGCCGTCGCCGTCGTGGAACTCGCCACGGTCGTCGAACTGGTCGCCGTCGGGGCTCGTCGTGTCCTCGGCGGCCTCGCCGCGCGGGCGGTGGATGATCGTCCCGCCCTTGCCGACCGCCACGTCCGGTTTGCCGAGCGCGAGGTCGAACAGGTTCTTCGTCACCGGCGAGGGGATGCGCTCCCAGCGCTCTTCCGAGTCGCGCTGGAAGATGTCGCCGTTGTTGCCGAGGACGACCATCTGGTCCTCGTACATGTCGAACGCGCGTAGGGAGGTCTTGTCGGTGACGCCGATGGGCGTCCAGTTCTTGTAGGAGTCGTCGTAGCGGTAGATGCGCCCGTCGCCGGCCGCGATGTAGACGCGACCGCCGCCGCCCGCGTAGATGTCGTAGAACTTCACCTGCGCGTTGACGACGCCGATATCCTCCCAGCCGTCCTCGGCGGTCGTCTTGAAGGCGTTGCCGGAGGTGTCGACCGCGTAGCCGATGCCGTCCGGACTCGCGGCGAGCGCGGAGACCTTCGACCCCTTCTTCCCGGGCTTGTGGACCTCGCCCCAACTCACGTCGAAGCCGTCCATCGTGAACGGGAGAATCTCCCCGGAGCCGTTGGCGACGAGGCCCTTCTCCGAACCGCGTGCCCCGGCGACGGTCATCCCCTCCCACGTCGAGGTCATCCCCTCCGGGCTGGAGTAGTCGAACTTCTTCTGGGTGCCCACGTCGTAACAGCCGATCGCACCGGAGGAACCGGCGAACCACAGACGCTCGCCGTCGGACGTGACCGCCAGCCCGCGAAGCTGGTTGTCACGGGTCTTCGGGCCGTCGTCGAAGATGATCTCCCAGTCGTCCTCGCGGTTGCCGAGCAGTGTCCCGCCGTCACCGATGGCGTAGGGACCCTCGACCGTCTGGACCACCTCGAACAACGCTTTCTCGAAGGGCGATTCGACTTGCTGCCATTCCGGCGCGTCGGCGTCGGGACCAAGTTCCCACATTGCGACTGGACGTTCGGCCGATATCCACTTCAATCGGGGCGAACTGTTGGAATTCTGGAACCGATATTCGGTCTGTTTTACCTGACCGTCCGGTTACCTCGGGCGATCGGTCACGGCTGTCGGCGGCGTCCCACGGATCCCACCGGAGTCGTCCGGACGAACCTACTTGCCCTCGCTCGTCGTATCTGCACAGTTGGGAGTGTGAACAGATGGCAGACCAACCGTTCCCGGTGCTCACGGAGGAGGTGGAACGTCTCCTCCCGCCCGTAGACGACGCGACGCCGATACCGGCGGTGGAACTGCTCCTGTCGCTGGTCGACCCGGGCCCCGACTCGAAGAGCGAGGTACCCGAGTCGAGCGAATCGGCCGACTTCGGGGCGTCACGACCCGACCCGCCCGAGTGGCTGTACGACACCACCCTCCAGAGCGGCGACGCCGCCACAGCCGAGGCCCGGACACTCCCCGACTGGCTCTCCGAGATCCGACTCCTCTACGAGGAGCAGATGGTTTCGGCGCTCTCGGTCCCGGCGGTGGTCGTCGGCGTCGGGATACTCGTTCCGGACCTCGGAAGCCAACTGGTCACCGCCAACTTCCTCGGCGTGTACGTGGACGAACTCGTCGCCGAACACGGTGTCGAGACGTTCACAGACTTGCTGACGGACGAGGGCCGGAAGTCCGCCGAGCGAGTGATCGGGAACAACGGTCCACCCCCGATCGAACACGTCCCGATCCACGCCGACGACCCGCTGACGGACGCCGACGCCGACGAACTCGGGCGGGACCTGTTCGCCGAGTATCTCGCGCTCCGACTCCGAGACGCGCGGGCCGCGACCTCGGGTGCCTACTCGGTCCACCTCGACGGGCCGTGGGGGGCCGGCAAGAGCACGCTCCTGCACTTCCTCGACGACCACCTCACGGCACCTCGGACTGCCGACGACGACCGAGAGACAGCGGGCGGCACGGACGACGCGACACCGGCCGAGTCGGACGGTGCCCCGACACCGACGGAACTGGGCGACGAGTGGGTCGTCGTCCACTTCAACGCCTGGCAACACCAGCACCTCCGGCCGCCGTGGTGGGCACTGCTGGACCGCATCTTCCACGACACGCGGTCGCAACTCCTGCCGGGTGACCGCCTCCGGCAACGCTGGTGGCGGTTCAGCCGGAGTGGGCGACTCGCGGCCTACGCACTCGTCGGCGTGTTCGGCTGGGTCGTCGTCGGGACACTCCTCGCGGTGGCGTTCGCCGGGCCGGACTCGCTCGCCGAACCGGGGACGGTGGTGGCGCAGTTCGTCGCCAACGCGGACGCACTCGGGGCGATATTCGGGGTGGTGGTCGCCGGCCTGGCGCTCCGAGACGCGGTCGTCTCGCCGACGGTCCCCCGGTCGGCACACGCGGCCCAGCGCTACGTCGACTACCGGAGCGAACCGATGACCGAGATAACGGCGCTGTTCGGCGACCTCATCGAGAGCGTCCAGCGGAGCAGTCCGCCCGGGAGACGGCGGCAGGTCGCGGTGTTCGTCGACGACCTGGACCGGTGTGCGAGCGAGTACGTGGTCGAACTGCTGGAGGGCATCCAGACCCTCTTTCGGCGGGCACCGGTCGTGTTCGTCGTCGCGGGCGACGGTCAGTGGCTCACGACCTGCTTCGAGTCGGTGTACGCGGGCCACGAGGCGGTGGCCGAGACGCCCGGCACCTCCCTCGGGACGCTGTTCGTCGAGAAGACGTTCCAGTTCTCCGCGCCGGTGCCGGGCATCGACCCGGCGCTCCAGTCGGCCTACTGGCAGGGACTCACCCGCGTCCGACCGCCGGCCGAGACCGGAGACGGCCAGTCGTCGGATCTGATCGACTCCCGCGAGACCCCTGCCGGGGTCACGACAGCGCCGACAGCGAAGACCGGGACCCCGGAGACGGACACCGTCGCCGGGCAGGACGAGGATGCCGAGGCGGAGGTCGGTCCCGGCGCGGAGGACGCGTCGGTCCGCGAACGCGTCGAGGCACGGCGTGCCGACGTCCGGTCGTTGGCCTCCCGTCGGGAGCAGGCGGCGTCGGAACGACTGCTCCTCTCGACGCTCGGCGACCTGCTGGCACCGAACCCGCGCGGCATGAAACGTCTCGTCAACACCTACAGCGCGAACCGGGCACTGGCACTCATCGCCGGAGCCGACCTCTCGGAGGCAGTGCTGGCGCGGTGGACGATCCTCTCGCTCCGCTGGCCCGCGCTGGCCGACTATCTGGCTCGGCACCCCGAGCAGGTCACGAGCATCGGTGTGTCGAGTCCGCCAGACGTGGACGAAGACCTCCAGACCCTTTTCGCCGACGAGTCCGGGGACGTCTGGCGGACTGCCTTCGGCGAGGTAGGTGACTCTGTCGAACCACTCGACGCCGAGGCTGTTCGGGACTGTGCCGCGATCAGTGCGTGAGAACTCGATCGAACGCGGCGGCGGTCAGTCGTGGACCGCACTCGCCGCGCGCACGATGGTCTCCTCGCCGAACTTCGGGCCGATGAGTTGCAGGCCGACCGGGAGGCCGTCCGTCTCGCCGGCCGGCACCGAGATGGCCGGGACGTTGGCGAGGTTCACGGGGACCGTGTTCGCGTCCGCGAGGTACATCTGCAGGGGGTCGTCCAGACTCTCGCCGAGTTCGAAAGGCGTCACCGGCATCGTCGGCGAGGCCAGCACGTCCGCGTCCGAAAGCGCGTCGTCGAAGTCCTGCTTCAGCCACGCGCGAGCGTCCTGTGCCTGCTTGTAGTACTTGTCGTGGTACCCCGCCGAGAGGGCGTAGGTGCCGAGCAGGATGCGGCGCTTGACCTCCGGCCCGAAGCCCTCGTCGCGGGCCTTCGCGAAGGATTCGTTCCAGTTGCCGTCGTAGCCACCGGAGACACCGTAGCGCACGCCGTCGAAGCGCGCGAGGTTCGAGGACGCCTCGGACATGGCGATGACGTAGTAGGCCGCGACCGCCGTCTCTACCGAGGGCATGCTGACCTCGTGGTACTCCGCACCCTGTGCTTCGAGGTCGGCGATGGCGTCCCAGAACGTCTCGACGACGCCCTCCTCGGCTCCTTCGATCAGTTCGGTCGGGACGCCGATGGTCAGGCCGTCCACGTCGCCGTCCGCGGCGGCGGCGTAGTCAGACGCTGCTCCCTCGTCGTGGGTCGTCGCGTCACGCTCGTCCGGGCCGGCGAGCACGTCGAGTAGTCCGGCGGCCCCCTCCACCGTGGGTGCGATGGGACCGATCTGTTCGAGACTGTTCGCGTACGCGACGAGGCCGTACCGCGAGACGAGACCGTAGGTCGGCTTGATGCCGACGACGCCACAGAAGGCGGCCGGACACCGGATCGACCCGCCGGTGTCGGTGCCGAGTGCGAGGTCCGCCTCGCCGCCGGCGACCGCCGCCGCGGAGCCACCCGAGGAGCCACCGGGCACGCGGTCGGTGTCCAGCGGGTTGCGCGTCGGGCCGAAGTGGGAGGTCTCCGTGGTCGTGCCCATCCCGAACTCGTCCATGTTCGTCTTCCCGACGATGGTCGCGCCCGCCGCCTTCAGGCGCTCGACGACCGTGGCGTCGTACGGCGGGACGTAGTCTTCGAGCATCGCCGACCCGCAGGTGGTGCGCACGCCCTCGGTCGAGATGTTGTCCTTCACCGCGACCGTGGTGCCGGAGAGCGGTCCCTCGTCGGTCGGGTCGATCTCGGCGTCGGTGACGAAGGCGTTCAGATCCGTGCTCATCTACGACACCTTCGGTCCTTTGAAGAAGCCGTCCTCGGTCTCCGGGGCGTTCGCCAGCGCCTCCTCCTGGCTGAGGCCCTCACGGACCTCGTCTTCTCGCATGACGTTCACGAGGTCCGGTTCGGACTCCACTTCCGGCACCTCGTCCAGCGCCTCGAAGTAGTCCAGGATGTCGCCGAACTGGTCGGCGAACTCCGCGACCTCCTCGTCGGCGAGGTCGACGCGCGCCAACTCGGCGACGTGGCGCACGTCCTCGGCGTCGACAGACGATTCGCTCATACTTCGGGCGTGCCCCGGACCGGGAGTAAGGGTTTCGGTCGGTCTCCGAGGACGGCCACGCCGACTCACGAGGGACAGATTCATACGACCGTGCCGACTCGGTACTGGAAACCGTCCGTTACACCCATGACCGCAACCGTCACCAGCCAGTCCGGGTATCGCCGCCTGTACGTGCTCAGTTGGGTCCTCGGGACCGCCGGCTACGTCGGCCTGCTGTTGGCTGGGCAGGTCGTCGCCGGGGTCGTCGTCTTCCTCCTCGGTGGGGCGGCGGCGGTCGCGCTCTCCCGTCGGGCCGGCACGACGCTGTTGGACGAACGCGACGCCTCGGTGCTCGAGACCGCCAGCGCGAACACGCTACTGCTCGTCGGCGTGGCGTCGGCCGTCACCTTCCCGACCGTCGTGGTGTTGGACGCCCTCGGGAGACTCACGTTCCCGGCGTGGCTCGCTCCCGTCGGACTGTTCGTCGCCGGACTGTTCGGCCTGTGGGCCGTGATGCTGCTCCTCGCACGGGCGGAGTACCGATGAGAAACAGGGTTCGCGCCCGTCGGACCGAGGCGGGCCTGAGTCAGGCCGACCTCGCCGAGGCGGTCGGCGTGACCCGACAGACGATCAACGCCATCGAACGCGAGCGATACGATCCCTCGCTGGATCTCGCCTTCGCACTCGCGGCGTTCTTCGAGACGGAGGTGGAGTCGCTGTTCACACCCGAGAATCTGCCGGAGCGAACCGTCTCCGAACTCGAGTAGCGTTTCCCACGAAGGTCGCAAGTCACGCGCTCGTCAGGGCCAGTTGCCGCCCTGCGTGTACGCTCGGACGACACGCTCGATGGCGACGACGTACGCGGCGGTCCGGAAGTTCGGCAGGTCGTTCGTCTCGTAGGCGTCCACGAGGTCGTCGAAGGCGCTCGTGATGACCGTCTCCAGTTCGTCGTTCACTCGCTCCTCGGACCAGTAGAACCGCTGGCGGTTCTGGACCCACTCGAAGTACGAGACCGTCACGCCGCCCGCGTTGGCGAGGATGTCCGGGAAGACGTACACGTCGCGGTCGGTCAGCACGTCGTCGGCGTCGGGGGTGAGGGGGCCGTTCGCGGCCTCGACGATCACGTCGGCCTGCACGTCTTCGGCGAGGTCGCCGTCGATGGCGTTCTCGAGGGCGGCCGGCACGAGCAGATCGACGTCCAGCGTCAGCAACTCGTCGTTCGTCAGTTCCTCGTCGGCGTCGGCGTAGCCAGTGACGCTCCCGGTCTCGTTCTTGTAGTCCTTGACGGCGACGGCGTCGAGTCCCTCGGGGTCGTAGATCGCCCCGGAGGAGTCCGAGACGGCGACGACGTTCGCGCCGAGGTCCTCGACGAGTCTGGCGAAGACAGACCCGGCGTTCCCGTAGCCCTGCACCGCCACGCTCGCACCGTCCATCTCCTTGCCGAGGTAGTCGAAGGCCTCGCGGGCGGTGAACATCGTGGATCGGCCGGTCGCCTCGACGCGCCCCTCCGATCCGCCGGAGTCGAGCGCCTTCCCGGTGATGACGCCGGGGGCGGTGGTATTCTCCAGTGTCTCGTAGGTGTCCTTGATCCAGTTCATCTCCCGGCCGCCGGTGTTCACGTCCGGCGCGGGGATGTCTTTGTCCTCGCCGATGAACGGGCGGAGTTCTTTCGCGAACGAGCGGGTGAGTCGTTCGAGTTCGGCCTCGCTGTAGTCGTCGGGGTCGACGACGATACCGCCCTTCCCGCCGCCGTAGGGGATGTCGACGACGGCGCACTTGTAGACCATCCACCCGGAGAGGGCCTTGACTTCGTCGCGGGTGACGCCGGGGTGGTAGCGGATGCCACCTTTGTAGGGACCGCGGTCGCCGTTGAACTGCGAGCGGAAGGCTTTGAACACCTCGACGGTGCCGTCGTCGCGTTCGACGGAGAGGTTCGTCTCGAGCACGCGTTCGGGGTGTTTCAGGCGGGTCAGTACGTCGGGGGCGACGTCGAGGTACGCCGCCGCGTCGTCGATCTGCTCTTGCAGACTCTCGAACGGGTTCGCTTCCTCGGACATACTCGCAGAAGGCAGGGGGGAGCCGATAAACGTGCCGAATCTATACCAATCTTTAATCCTAATATTCCTTATACAGATCCGCCGGCGTCGAGGTGGTCGGCTCAGACCAGTTGCGACACCTGCGCCATCAACTCGTCCGGCGTCGTCGCCGACCTGACCTCCTCGCCGCGCACCACGGAGGCCCCCCCGGCCGACAGGCCCTCCTCGACATCGGCCGAGAGCAACTCTGCCACGTCCGTCGCCTCGGGCACGACCACCTTCTCGTGGTCAGCGACCCGGAGGGCGGCCCGATGCAGGTCCGACCCGGACGGTCCGGCGACTGCAATCACGAGTGGTGCCCGACAGCACCGGGCGGCGACACCCCCGTAACCGGCGACCTGCGCGCCCATCCGGTCTGCCGCACCGGCGAACGCGCCGACCGTCTCCTCGGCGACCGCACGGTAGCGCTCCTCGCCGGTGACGCCCGCCAGTTCGAGCAACGCGTCGGCCATCTCGACGTTCCCGTCGAGTGGGCGGAGCGGACGATCCAGCAGACCCGCGCCCTCGGCCGGTCCGTCGCGGAACGACCCCGACTCGT
Organism: Salinirubrum litoreum; assembly: GCF_020567425.1. Classification (NCBI taxonomy): domain Archaea; kingdom Methanobacteriati; phylum Methanobacteriota; class Halobacteria; order Halobacteriales; family Haloferacaceae; genus Salinirubrum; species Salinirubrum litoreum. The sequence continues at coordinate 1,240,539 of NZ_JAJCVJ010000001.1, forward strand.
GGAGGGTCTCGATAGCGTGGTCGGCGACGGACCGCGCGGTGGCGAGTGGCTCCGGAACCGCGTCGGTGCCGAGCACCTGCCGCGCGCGGACGAACGCCGCGACGACGCGCGCCTGATCCTCCAGCAAGCCCGCCTCGACGACCGGGTCGGTCCCGGCGTCCGCCGCCGTCGCGTCTCGGTTGGGGTCGTGGACGTGGGTCACGACGCCGTCGTCGATCAGTTGCTCACGGAGGAACTCGAGGATGCGACCCGCGTACTCGCGGGCGCGGTCGTCGTCGGTGTAGGCGTGGTAGGTGAGCAGGGCGTCGGCCGCGAGGGCGTTCCCGCCGGCGTAGGCTGTCAGGTCTCTCCGGGGCGACCGCATCGCCGCTCGCTGCTCGGCGTCAGCGGCGTAGTAGTCCCGGCCCTCGCCCGGTCCCTCGCTGCCGCCGACCGCGACGCCCGACCAGAGGTCGTCCGTGAGATACCGGACCGTCCGGCGTGCCGGGTCGCGGTAGGCGTCCTCGCCGGTGTAGCAGTACGCGTGGGCGAACGTCCGCAGGAGCGAGGCGTTGAGGTCGGCGACCTTCTCGTAGTGGATGCCGCCCCAACTCCGACTGTCGGCGTACCGGAAGAAGCCACCCGCCACCGAGTCGTGGAGGTGGTCCCGGATCGCGTCCAGCGTCCGGAGTGCCTGCTCGCGGTCGCGCTTGAGGGCGAACTCCACCGTTCGGGGGAGCGGGAACTTCGCGTCGGTCCCCCACCCGGCGAACTTCTGGTCGAACTGCCGGTCGAGTTGCCCCGCGACGTACTCCTCGATCTGTGGCGTCACCTCGCCGGCCGGCGTCGGTTCGTCGCCGAGAGCGCGCGGAACTCTGCCGGCGGACGCACCCTTCGCGTCCCAGACCTCCCGGACGCGGTCGAGGATGCCCCGGAAGCTCTCGGGGTCGAGGTAGCCCGCGCCGGTGATGACCTCGCCGGCGGGCGTGGTGAAGACGGTGGAGGGGAACCCGCCCATGTTGTAGCGCTCCCGGACGCGCGGGTGGCGGTCCACGTCGACCCGGATCGGGACGAAGCCGTCGTTGACGTTCGCCGCGATACGCGGGTCGGCGTAGGTCTCGGCGTCCATCTCGTGACAGCCGTCACACCACGTCGCGGTGAGCGCGAGGAGCACCGGTTTCCCGGCCTCGTCGGCCTCGTCGAACGCCGCCCGGCCCCAGTCGCGCCACTCGACGCGCGTCCCGTCGTCTGTCATACCCGACGCTCGGGAACGCGGGAGGGTAAGGGCTTCGAGTCGCCGAGATGCTACAGGTATTTAGCCTGACAGAGCGTATCACGTGGTATGCACGATCAACACAATCCGTCGGACGTTCACGTCCCCGCGCCCGACTTCGCCCCCGCCGAAGTCGTCTCGCTCCACCTCGACGCGTTCGGGCGGGTCGGCGTGGCCGACACCGGCGCCGATCCGGCGACGACTCGCGGTCTCGACGACGCGGCGGTCCAGACGGCGTTCCGCTTCGCCAGCCCCGCAGTCCGGCGTCGGATCGGGTCGGCTGGGAACCTCCGGACGCTGCTGCTCAGTCGACTGTACGAGCCACTCGTCACCTTCGAGCGGTCCGCGACCGCACCGATCGAGGTGACCGGCGACCGCGCCAGACAGGAGGTGACGGTGATGACGCCGGACCGCGCGGAGGCAGTCTACGAGTTCCGCCTGGCCCGCGCCGACTCGGGACCGGAGGTCGGCTGTTGGTTGGTCGACGCGGTGGATCGGATCGCGTGACGATGACCGGCGAGCCACCTGCCCGCCCGGACGGCGGGTCCGCGACCGACGGCGAGTCCGCGACCGACGGCGACGTGACGGGCGGCGAGAGCCCGCCGTCCGAGCGCTCCGCGACCGACGGCGACGACGCACTCCCACCCGAGGTGCCCGGCGAGTCGGTGTACGTCGAGACGAACGGGATCACCCTCCACACGGTGCAGGCCGGGCCGGAGGACGGCCCGCTGGTGGTCCTGCTCCACGGCTTCCCGGAGTTCTGGTACGGCTGGCACGACCAGATTCGGCCCCTCGCGGAGGCGGGGTTCCGGGTCGTGGTCCCGGACCAGCGCGGCTACAACCTGAGCGACAAGCCGGAGGGCGTCGACGCGTACCGCATCGACGAACTCGCGGCGGACGTGGTCGGCCTGATCGACGCACAGGGGCGCGAGCAGGCGGCGGTGGTCGGCCACGACTGGGGCGCGGCGGTCGCGTGGTGGACCGCACTCCACCACCCCGAACGCGTCTCGAGACTCGTGACGGTGAACGTCCCACACCCCTCGATCATGAGTCGGACCCTCCGTCGGAGTTGGACCCAGCGGTTCAAGAGCGTCTACATGCTGTTCTTCCAGGTGCCGGTGCTGCCGGAACTGGTGTCGTCGGCGCGCGACTGGGAGACGGTGGTCCGGACGCTGAAGCGCAGCAGTCTGCCGGGGACGTTCTCGGAGACCGACCTGGAGCGCTACCGGGAGGCGTGGTCACGGCCGGGGGCGTTCCGCGCGATGCTCAACTGGTACCGGGCGATGGTCCGCCGGCGCGACAGCCCGCGAACCGAGCGCGTGACGGTCCCGACGCTGGTGCTGTGGGGCGCACAGGACCGGTTCCTGAGTCGCTCGATGGCCCGCCCGAGTGCCGACCTGTGTGACGACGGCCGGGTGACGTTCTTCGAGGACGCGACCCACTGGGTGCAACACGAGGAACCGGTGAAGGTCGCGGCGGCGCTCGTCGAGTTCCTGTCGGAGTGACCCTGCGACTGCACGGCGACCGCAGACCACGACAGCACAGCGACCGCCACCCGTCGTCCCCGACCGATTCGACCGAGTGCTCTCCGACGTACCAGTTACTCCACCCTCACGTTCACCACAGAAACGCACACACCAGACCGAACTCAGATCACACCGGTCACGCTCGCCACCTCGCGGGCGGCCGACTCGCTCATCCCGTCGCCGAGGATGGTGTACCGGTCCCGGATCCGGTGTGCCGTCGTCAGCGCCTCGATCACGGTCTCGCCGTCGATGCCCAACTCGTCGGCGGTCGTCGGCGCGTCGATGCTCGTCAGCGCGCGCCGGATGTCGTGCCACTCGCCGTCCTTCCCGCCGTGGAGGTACGCCGTCATGATCGACCCGACGCCGACCTGGTGACCGTGGAGCGCCGCGCCGGGCGCGATCCTGTCGAGTTGGTGCGAGAAGAGGTGTTCCGCGCCCGAGGCGGGTCGGGAGGAACTGGCGATGGACATCGCGACGCCCGAGGAGACCAGCGCCTTCACGACGATCCAGGCCGACTCCTCCAGTCCCGGCTTGATCGAGTCCGCGCTGTCCACCAGCATCTCGGCGGTCATCTCCGAGAGGGCGGCGGAGTACTCCGAGAACTCGACGTTCTTCAGCCGTTTGGCGAGTCGCCAGTCCTTGACAGCCGTGTAGTTCGAGATGATGTCGGCACAGCCGGCGGTGGTCAACTCCCACGGCGCGTTCGCCAGGACCTCGGTGTCGGCGATCACCGCCAGTGGCGGGTCTGCGGCGACGCTGTGGCGGGTGTCACCCTCCGGGACCGACCCGCGCCCGGAGACGATGCCGTCGTGGCTCGCGGCGGTCGGCACCGAGACGAAGCCCATCCCGAGGTGGTCCGACGCCATCTTGGCGATGTCGACCGGTTTCCCGCCGCCGACACCGAGCAGGTAGCCCGCGCCCTCGGCGCGGGCGGTGTCGATGACCCGCTCCACGGCGGCGAAACTCGCCGTCTCGACCGTGACCGTGATCGGTTCGGCGTCGGCGAACTGTGCCCGGATGCTGTCGCCGACCATGTCGTCCGGCGTCGGACTCGTGACGATCAGCGGTCTGCCCGTGACCGGCAACTCGTCGACCGCCTCGCGCAACTCCTCGACGACGCCGTGCCCGACCACGACGTTTCGCGGGAGTTTGATCCACGTGGTCTTTTCGAACATACTGGATCGTCTCACGGAGTGCTTGAAACAGTTTGGCCTTCGGTCCCCGGTCGGCGACCTCGGCACGGTGCCGCCCGGCGAGACTCTCGCCTGCTGTCGGTCACTCGCTCCACAGCGACGCGAAGGAGTCGAAGAAGTCCGCGCCGGTGTCCACCAGCACGTGGTCGGCCCGGAGCGTGTCGGCGCGTTCGGCCACGTCCTCAACGTGTGCCTGAAGTCGGTCGCGGTACGACTGTGCGAGCGACCCGCCGAAGTAGGTCCGGGTCGTCTCGTCGGTCTCCGGGTCGTGGAAGACCGTGTCGCCGGTCGCGTCCGGATCGAGTTCTGCCGGCGAGAGCACGTGCGCGAGGAGGGTGTCGTTACGGGCCAGCGCCCCGACGCCGGCGTCGATCTCGTCTGCGTCTTCGAGAAAGTCGCTGACGATCACGACGAACGCCCGCGAGTGGATCGACTCGGCGTACTCCTCGAAGACGCTCCGGAAGTCGGCTTCGCCCGCCGGGTCGGTCTCGTTCAACAGGTCGATGATCTGCATCAGTTCGGCCCGGTTCGACTTCCCGGTGTCGAGGCGTTCGAGGTCCGCGCCGAACGTCGAAAAGCGGAAGTCGTTGTTCTCCTCGGCCGTGAGGTACGCGAAGCCGAGGCCGAGTTTCGCGCCGTACTCGAACTTGTTCGTCTCGCCCTCGCCGAACGCCATCGACTCGCTCCTGTCGAGGAGGACGTGGACCGTCAGACTGCGCTCCTCCTCGAACTGTTTGACGAAGTACTCCTCGGTCCGGGCGTACAGTTTCCAGTCGATGAGTCGGGTGTCGTCGCCGGGGGCGTACCGGCGGTAGTCGGAGAACGTCAACCCCTCGCCGAGGTTGCGCGACTCCTGTTCGCCCTGCTGGATCGAACTCGCCTCGCGCTTCATCGCGGACTCGAAACGGTCCAGTTCGTCGAGGAAGTCGGGATCGATCATCGTCTCCCCCTCCTCGTCGCCACGACCGGGTCGGTCATGCTCGCTCTCACTCCAGTCCCGCCACCATCCGCGAGACCACCTCGTCGGTCGTCAGCCCCTCACGTTCCGCGCGGAAGTCGAGGATGATCCGGTGGCGCAACACCGGCGGTGCCATCGCCTCCACGTCGTCCCACGAGACGTGGCTCCGACCCTGCAGGAACGCCCGCGCCTTCGCCGTCAGGACGAGTGCCATGCTCGCACGCGGAGACGCGCCGTACTCGATCTGGTCGTCGCTCCGCGTCTGCTGGACCAACTCGACCGCCCGGTCGCGGATGTCGTCGGCGACGGGCACCTCCCGGGTCAACTGCTGGGCCTCCTGGATCTCCTCGCGGGTCAGGACCTGTTCGACCGGTTGCTGTGGTTTGCCGGTCGTGTACATATCGACGATGGACACCTCCTCGTCGAAGGAGGGGTAGTCGACGAGAATCTTCAGCAGGAAGCGGTCGGTCTGTGCCTCCGGGAGCGCGTAGGTGCCGCCCTGGTCGATGGGGTTCTGGGTCGCCAGCACGAAGAACGGGCGCGGGAGGTCGTACGTCTCGCCGGCCGCCGTCACCTGCTTCTCCTGCATCGCTTCCAGCAGGGCGGCCTGCGTCTTCGGGGTCGCGCGGTTGATCTCGTCGGCCAGCACGACGTTGGCGAAGATGGGGCCACGCTCGAAGACGAAGTCCCGACCCGAATCGGTCTCCCGGATGATCTCGGTCCCGGTGATGTCCGAGGGCATCAGGTCGGGGGTGTTCTGGATGCGCGAGAACTGGAGGTCCGTCACCTCGGAGACGGTCCGGATCATCGAGGTCTTGCCGAGTCCGGGGTTCGACTCCAGCAGGGCGTTCCCGTCCGCGAGGATGCAGACGAACAACTGTTCCAGTACGTCTGTCTGGCCGACGATGCGTTTGCCCACCTCCTCGCGCGCAGCGCCGAGTTTCCGCTGGAGGTCGTCGATGCGATCCGTCGTCACGCCGTCTCGTTGGTCTGTCATGGTGTCGTCCCGTCCTGCGTCGTGAATCGCGTGGTCATTCCTCGTCGTCCTCCTCTCTGATCGCCAGGTTGTACTCCCGGATCAGGTCGGCGTCCTCGATCTCCTCGTCCGGCGCGAAGCCGGCCTGCTGGCTCTCGACCGCCCGGTCGCCGGCGAACCCGCCGTCGTCGTAGGAGGCGGGCGACTCGCCGCCCTCGTTCGATCCCGCCCCACTCGATCCGACCGAGACGTTCTGTTCCGTGTCGCCCGCGCTCACGTCCTCGGGGTCGCCGAGCACCTCGCTCCCGTCCTGCAGGCCGCCGAACTCGTCGTCCACGCCACCGCCGCCACCGCCGGTGACGCCGCCGCCGCCCAACTGGAGGTCGACGACCGCGACCTGCACCGTCAGCACGCTGGCGAGCAACAGCAGGACCATCGGGATCGCGAGTCGCTTCCCGTCGAGCAGACCGACGCTGGAGGTCTGCTTCAGTCGGGTCAACACGTCCCGGTAGAGCCGAACCGCCATCGCCGACTCCGCGCCGTCCTCCACGGCGTCCCGGGCGGTCCGGAGCGCCTCGCGCACCTCGGGGTTCGCACGCTCGAACAGTTCGACTGCGGGCCTCCGCGCCCGGTAGACGAACTCGCCGACCCCCACGACCAGGCCGAGTCCAGCACCGATCACGGTGCTGGTGGCGATCCGAACCGGGCCGAACTGTCGGCCCGCGACACGCTCCGCGAGACCGACGAGGACGCCCGGCACCGACACCTCGGCCGGAAGCGCGTCGAGTGCGAGCACCGTGAGCAGGAGGTTGACGACCAGTGCGACCGCCGCCGCGTCGATGACGGCGTAGACGGCCGCGAGTTTGTAACCCTCTCTCCGGACCTCCTCGATGGCTTCGCGGACGCGCTGGGAATCGGATTTCGTCTCGGGCATCAGCACTCACTCGGGAGCGGTTCGTCGTTCGGCCACTGGTTACAGACGCTGTTCAGGTCGTCTTCGAGGTCGTCCCGTTCGTTCTGCAACTGCGTGATCTCCGTGTTCAGATCCTCGATGTCCTCGTTGAGCCGTTCCTTGTCGCGTTCCAACTCGGTGACGCTCTCCTCCAGTTCCTCGACGTCGTTCTCCAACTGGTTCCGTTCGCTCCGGAGCTGTGACACCTGCGCTTCCAGCGTGTCGGACCGACTCTGTGCCTCCCGGAGGTTCTCTCTGGTCGCCTGGAGGTCTTCTTCGGTCTCCGCGAGGTCGTCGCGTGTCTCTTTCAGGTTCTCCGAGACCTGCGAGACGTCGCTCTGGGTCGTGTTGAGTCGTTGCTGGAGTTCGGAGAGGCGCTGTCGGCGCTGGTCGAGTTCCGACTGCGTGTCGTCGAGTCGGCTACTCAGTTCCGCGTTCCGGTCACGCAACTCCTCGTTCTGCCGCTCCAACTGCTCGACCGACCGCTGGTAGAACATCGTCGCGCCGGCCGTGCCGACGACCGAGGCGACGATGAGGAGGACCAGCAGGAGGTTGATCGACTTGCCGATGTAACTCACGGGAGACCACCTTCGTTCCGAGTGCGACCCCTGTAGACTTGAATCCGGCGGGCGACCACCTCCAGCAGGTACAGGAGCAGCGCGGCCGTCAGCAGCGCCCACGTCAGGTCGGTCTCGACGCGCCGGACCCGCGTCGACTGCTCACGTGCGTACTCGGCGATCTGACTCGCCTCGTTCGGGGCGAACGTCCGCCCGTTCGTCGCCGCGACCGCCTGCGACAGCGCCGGATCGCTCCCGAAGCCCGCGTACTCCGCCTCGTAGTTGGCGGCGTACTGCGCGTCCAGCACGTCGACGAAGCCGGTCTCCTCGGGTGTCACCGACGCGCGGTAGACGCCCTCGCTCGTCTGCCGGAAGTCGATCCCCTCGGCCTCCGGACGCTGGTCGCCCCGGTAGACGACGACCGTCTCCTCGCCGACGCGCGTGTCGCCGATCTCGGTGACGCCGGTCGCGCGCCGCTCCGGATCGCCGATTGCGTAGTTCGTCGATTTCGTCAGGAGCAGCGAGTCCGGCCGGGAGAGGAGGCCGTCGAGCGTCCCGTCCTCGCCGTAGGCCGTGATCGTGACGACCCGACCGAGGCCGTAGCGCCACGAGGCGACCGCCGGAGTCCCGTCGTCCGACGCGACGAGGAAGTCCCCGCCGGGTTTCATCGACACGTCGTTCACGCGGGCGGGACTGGCGGTCAACTCCACGCCGGAGGTGATGAACGTGTTCCCGTCCACCACGGTCAGCCCCTCGCCCTCGAACTGGCGAGAGGCCCCCCCGAACAGGAGGCGGAGGCGATCGGTCTCGGTCGCCCGGAGATACGACCCGCCGGACTCGCGGGCGATCTCGCCGAGCACCTGCCCGTTCGGACTCGGACCGGTCCCGACCGAGACGACGCGGGTCCCGGCGGTCCCGAGTTGGGAGGCGATCCGGTCCGAGTTCGAGGCGGTGTCGGCACCGTCCGAGATCAGGATCACGGTCCCGCGGTCGCCGCCGAGCATCTCCTGTGCGCCCTGCAGGCCGAGGGCGATGTTGGTCGCCCCGCCGGCCTGCAAGCGCCTGATCCGATCCTCTAACTCGCCGCGGTTGTCCGAGAGCGACCGGATGTCGGCGACCCGGTAGGCGTTCTGGTTGAACGCGACGAGGCCGACCCGGTTCTCGTCGCCCAGTTGGTCCAGCACGTCCAGCGACACCGCCTTCTGGACGGTCATCCCCTGTTCGGCACTGCCGGAGACGTCGATCAGCAGGACGATGTTGGAACTGCCGCCGCTCCCCTCGCCGACTCGCACCGGGAGCATCGACGCGACCGGCGACTGGTCGTAGTCGCCGCCCTCGAAGGCGTTGTCGCCGCCGACCATCAGCAGGCCCCCGCCGTCGATGACGAACCGCTGGAGACTGTCGACGTTGCCGAGGTCACGCGCGGCGGTGTCCTGCACGACGACCGCGTAGTACGGCGAGAGGTCCTCGGGCACCGAGTCGGCACGCTCCACGTCGTACAGGTCCGAGAGGTAGCTCCGGAAGGGGTACGAGCCACGCGAGACGTAGAGGATCTTCGGGCGCTCGACGACCCGGACCGACTTGTAGAACACGTCGTTCGTGTCGAACTGGTCGCTGGTGGCGACCTCGGCCCGGATCTCGTGTGACCCCACGTCCTCGAAGGTGTGGGTGAACTCGACGCGCCCGCCGCCCTCGGTGAGTGGTCGCTCCAGCACCTGCTGGTTGTCCACCTCGACGCGGAGTGTCGCGTCGCCGGCCGGCAGGTTCACGCCGTCGACCGACACGAGGAACTGGCTCTCGATGCCGACGCTGGTCTTCGCCGGGCCGTTGACCGTCACGTAGCGCTCGGTGCGCTCCGGTTGAATCCGGACACGACTGATCGTCGCGTTCAGTCCGCGAGCGCGGTCGGCAGTTTCGGCAAGGGTTCGCCCACCGGTGACGCGACCGTCCGAGAGGACGACCACGGTCCCGTTCTCCCGCAGGTTCGCGCCGATCGCGTCCCCGAGTCGCGAGTCGGTCCCCTGGCCGATCGTGGCGGTCCGGACCGGGACACCCTGGCTCTCGATCCCCTCGGCCAGTGCCGCACCGTCGGCGTCGGTGACGCGCATGCTGTCGGACTCGTCGACGAGGAGCGTCACCTGCGGTTGGCCGGCGGTCTCGCGGGTGGCGACTGCGTAGGGTGCAGTCGCCGAGAGCACGACGAGCACGACGATCAGCAGTCGGCTCACGGCGAGCAGTCGTCGGCTCCGGGTGGACGCGGAGCCGATTCGTCGGTCGCCGTCCTCGGCGTCGTCTCGCCGGAGGATCAGCAGGTACAGCAGACCGACCGCGACCGGGAGCGCGAGCAGGGGCCAGAGCTGTTCGACCCCGACGGTGACGCCGTTCGGGAGGGTGTAGGTCGTCTGCAAGGGGAGTCCGTCGAGGCGTGTCGGGAGTACCGACCGCATCACAGATCACCCCGCCGACGCAGGTAGGCCAACTCGCCGAGTGCGACCACCAGCGCCCCGAGCGCGAGGTACTCGGTGATCGGATCGGGGACACTGCGTTCCTCGGTCCGTGCCCTGACACCGGCCTCGCCGCCCGCCACGTCCGGCGCGGTGACGGTCGACTCCGGTTCGCTCAGCAGGGCGACCGCGATGCGTCTCCCCTCGACGCCGGTGTCTGCGCTGGTGTCGCCCGCGCCGGGGCCGGCACCGTCGCCAGCAGTCGGCGTCGTGGTCGTCTGTTGTCCCTCACCACCACCGGTCGCACTCCCGATCCGGTAGAGGCCGACCTCGGTCAGCGGGACCGTCGTCGCGCTCACCGATCCGGAGGGTGTCTCGACGCGTCGCTCTGCGGTGAAGTCGAGACTGCCGCCGGTCTCGCGGTTCAGCGTCGGGAGCGTCTCCCGGTCGGCGAGGTAGAAGACGGCACGCTTCCAGAACACCGGGTACTGGTAGTTGAACTTGAACGACGACGACGCCTCGATGTAGCCGTAGTAGAGCAGGCGTCCCTCGCCGCGGTCGGCGGTGGCGAGCAGGGGGTCACCGTCGTTGACCGCCACTTGGAGCGTCCCCTCCCGGAGCGTCCCGTCGACGTACTCGGTCGGGGCCTGGAAGTCGATGCCTCGCGTCAACTCGGTCTGTGCCCGGATCTGGGTCGTGGAGCCGGTTCGAAGCTGGCCCGGTTCGATCAGGAGCAGGTCGCCGTACTGGCTCGGGAACGGCTCCTGTGCCTGGATCGCCACGCCGCCGCCGCGCTCGACCGTCTCCCGGCCGGCGGCGACGTTGCCCGGCAGGAGTTCGTCGGGGTCGACGTTGCTGTAGACGATCACGTCGTACTCCTCGCTGACGGCGGTCGGCGGGTTCTTCACCGTCAACTCCACGTCGTCGATGACCGACAGCGCGGTCGTCAGGTAGCGGTTCCGGTCGTTCGTCAACACCAGCACGTCCACGGTCGGGTCCTCGGGCGCGGACAGCGGGAGTCTGTCGTCGGTCGGGAACGAGTCGCCCGGCGTCAGTCGAACCTCGCTCGCGCCCGCCGGGACGGTGAAGGTCCGGGTCGTCACGTCGTCCGGTTCGAGGGTGACGGTCGCGGTCTGCTGGCCGAGTTGGAGTTGGCGTGTCGCCTCGCTGTCGCCGAAGTTCTTCACCGAGACCGTCACCTCGGTCCCGGAGAACCGTCGGTCCACGATGCCGACGTTGTCGGTCCCGCCGCCGGCGAACTGCCGGAGTTCGACGAGGAGGTCGCGGGCGCGGGCCGTCTCGACGGCCGACTGCCAGTCGGTGTCGTCCGCGAAGTCGCCGACGACGACGATCCGGGCGTTCTCGCCGGCGACGGCCGTGGCCTGCGAGATAGCGGCCCGGAGGTTCCCTTCGGTCGCGGTCGGGGCGAGTCCGTCGAGCGTGGTTCGCGCCTCGTCTGCGGTTCCGCCGCGGAGGGCAACGTCGGCGTCCGGGGCCGTGACCACCACCGAGGTCGTCCCGCTGACCGCGCTTCTGGCCGACGCGAGCGCCTGCCCGAACCGGGTGTCGCCACCCGCCTCGGTCGCCATCGACGCGCTGGTGTCGACGACGAGCACGGTCTCCTCGACGGTCGACTCCTCCGAGACGGTGACGTAGGGGGACGCGAGCGAGACCGCCAGCAGGACCAGCACCGCGATCTGGAGGAAGAGGAGGAGATTCCGGCGTAACTGTTCGAGCAGGGGGTTGGTCGTATCCTGTCGGGTCTGTTCGACCAGAAAGCGGAGTGTCGGCAGATCGACCTCCATCGGGTCGGGGCGGATCAGGTACAGCAGGATCACGGGGATCACCGACGCGAGGGCCAGGAGACCGAGGGGGGAGAGCACGAAGTCGGAGAGGGCCATCGTCCACCGTGAGAACCCGGGGGCCTATGGCTGTTGTGCTGGTAGCCCCCGCCTACGACTGCGGACGACGACGGCTCAGTACAGTTCGTCGAGTTCGTCTTCGACGTGGCTGTGTTCCTCGGCCGGGTACGCGCCGGACTCGACCGCCTCCTTGTAGCCGGCGACCGCCGACGCCATCTCGCCGCGCACGTCGCCGAACTGCTTCGAGAAGGGGGCGGCCGACTCGCTCAACCCGATCACGTCGTTGACGACGAGCACCTGCCCGTCACAGTCCGGCCCGGCACCGATGCCGACGGTCGGGATGTCGATGCTCTCGGTGATCTGCCGGGCGACGTTCGCCGGCACGTGTTCCAGGACGAGCGAGAAGGCCCCCGCGTCGGCGTGCTGGCGCGCGAGGTCCAGCATCTCGCGGGCCTCGTCGCGGGTCGTCCCCTGCCGGAACAGGCCCGTCTCCTTCACGTGCTGGGGGGTCAGACCGAGGTGGGCCTGTACCGGGATGCCGAGTCGGACGAGCGTCTCGGTCAACGCGACGGTGTGCGGTCCGGACTCCAGTTTGACCGCGTCGGCGTCCGCTTCCTTCAGCATCCGGCCGCAGTGCTCGACGCTCTGGGCCTCGCTGACGCCGTAGGAGAGGAAGGGCATGTCGGCGACGACGAGGGCGTCGTCGGTCGCGCGGGCGACGGCGGCGGTCCGACTCGCCATCTCCTCGACGGTGACCGGGAGCGTGGAGTCGTAGCCGAGCGCCTCGTTGCCCATGCTGTCGCCGACGAGGATCACGTCCACGCCGGCCTCGTCGACGACCCGGGCGGTCGGGGCGTCGTAGGCCGTCAGCATCGTGATCGGCTCCTCGCCCGCCTTCGCGCGCAGTGATCGGACGGTGGTCATACTCGGCAGAGAGACGGCCCGTGTGGTAAACTCATGCGATTCCGGGGCGTGCCGACGCGGGTCGGAGGGTCGGCGCGGAGCGGACCGGACGCCGGAGACCGGCAGACCTTAGCCGGTTCGCCCGAAGCGTCGACCGTGCCCACACGAGTCGAGACCACCGATCCGGAGGGCGTGGACTACGGCTGGGTGATGCAGGTGACGTTCGTCGTCACCATCCTCCTCGGCGCGCCCGTGGTCGCGCTGGCGTCGACAGCCGTGACGCTCCCGACGTGGGGCGCTCGGGTCGGCTTCGTCCTCCGGGTCGGCGCGGTCGTCTGGATCGTCGTCGCGGTCGGCGTCTTCCTGTACGCGAAGCGGACCGACGCCGGGGACGGTGGCGACGACCCAGACGAGATCGAGTCGGCGGACGACACCGGACGCGAGTCGACCGATAGCGAGTCCGACGTGGGGAGTGGGACCGGCGACCGCGAGACGGCCGCCGGAGAGTCGGAACGTCACCCCGACGCCTGACGGTTCTCTCCGGTATTTTTAATACCGAAACGCGAGGTGTTCCCGATATGAGTGGCCGACCGCTGGACGTACTCGAAGAGTCGCTGAACACCACCGTCACCGTCGAGTTGAAGGACGGGTCGTCGTACTACGGACTGCTGGCCGGCTACGACCAGCACATGAACGTCGTGCTGGAGGCCGCCGAGAGTGACGTGGCCGCGGACGACGCCACGCTGGGCGAGTTGGACGTGGAATCGGTCGAAGACACAACGATTATACGCGGCGATAACGTCGTCACGATCAAAGCATGACGGGCGCAGGTACTCCCAGTCAGGGCAAGAAGAACAAGAAGACGCACGTCAAGTGTCGACGCTGCGGCGAGAAATCCTACCACGTGAAGAAGAAGCAGTGCTCCTCGTGTGGCTTCGGCAAGTCGGCGAAGCGACGCGAGTACGCGTGGCAGTCCAAAGCGGGCGAGTAAGCGACGTTCTCTCTCCGTTTCAGCACCTCCCGAGCGACCGCGCCGACGCTCTCCTCCGACGGCCGTGCCGGTTGCTCTCGACCCGGTCGACGTCACCGTGGATGTCCACGAACGTGCACATCTATCGCCGACCCAACCGGTGATTCGACCACGAAGGCGTACGTTTTTACGGGTGGACTGCACAGCCTCGCGCATGGATCACGGGCGGGATCAGACGGGTGGCCCGCGAGAGAAGTGCGGTGTCGTCGGCGTCTCGCTGTCGGAGCGAAGTGCCGCGCGGCCGCTCTACTACTCGCTGTACGCGCTCCAGCACCGGGGCCAGGAGTCGGCCGGCATCGTCACTCACGACGGCTTCCAGCAGCACAGCCACGTCGAGATGGGACTGGTCGGCGACGTGTTCGCCGAGGACGACCTCGACCAACTGAACGGGACGGCCGGCATCGGGCACGTCCGGTACCCCACGGCTGGCGGGGTCAACACCTGCTGTGCCCAGCCCTTCTCGGTGTCGTTCAAGTCCGGGTCGCTCGGCTTAGCCCACAACGGGAACCTCGTCAACGCCGACGAGATCCGGGACGAGTTGGAGGGCCTCGGTCACGCGTTCACCTCGACCGGCGACACCGAGGTCATCGCCCACGACCTCGCGCGGAACCTCTTGGAGGCCGACCTCGTTCGCGCCGTCAAGAAGACGATGGAGCGTATCCACGGCTCCTACTCGCTGACTATCTCCCACGACGACGTGGTGCTGGGTGTCAGAGACCCCGAAGGCAATCGCCCGCTGTGTATCGGCGAACTGGACGACGGCTACGTGCTCGCCTCCGAGTCGGCCGCCATCGACACACTGGACGGGGACCTGGTCCGGGACGTCCGACCGGGTGAACTGGTCGTCCTCGATCGGGACGGCACAGGCTTCGACTCCTACCAACTCGTCGACCGCGACAACACGGCGCACTGCTTCTTCGAACACGTCTACTTCGCTCGCCCGGACTCGGTGATCGACGACTCGCTCGTCTACGAGGTCCGGCGGACGCTCGGCCGGAAACTCTGGGAGGAGTCCGGCATCGAGACCGACGTGGTGATGCCGGTGCCGGACTCCGGGCGCGCCTTCGCCTCCGGCTACGCCGAGGCCGCGAACGGCACGACCGCAGAGGGCGAGGAGCGTCCCGAGGGCGACGACGGCGTCGAGTTCGCGGAGGGACTGATGAAGAATCGGTACGTCGGCCGGACGTTCATCATGCCGACGCAGGACGAACGCGAACGCGCGGTGCGACTGAAGCTGAACCCGATCAAGTCCACGGTCGAGGGGAAGACCGTCACGCTGATCGACGACAGCATCGTGCGCGGGACGACCTCGACGCAGTTGGTGGAACTGCTCCGGGACGCCGGCGCGGAGGAGGTCCACCTGCGGATCGGCGCGCCGCCCATCGTCGCGCCGTGTTACATGGGCATCGACATGGCCAGTCGCGAGGAACTGATCGCGGCCGGCCAGTCGGTCGACGACATCGGCGAGCAGATCAGCGCGGACAGTCTCTCGTACCTCTCCATCGACGCGGTCGCCGAGGCGCTGGGTGAGTCGCGGGCGGACCTCTGTCTCGGCTGTGTCACCGGCGAGTACCCCTACGACATCGAGGGCGAGACCACCGATCGGGACGTCGAGCGCCCGCAGATCGGGGACACGTCGCTGGTCGCCGACGACTGAGTCGTACTCGATCTGGTGGTTTTCTCGGTGACTGTGCTGATGGATAGGGTTCTGGTCGACAGTTCCAGACGGGAGCGTGTACTTGTGACCGATACTGCACCGCAGACCGCGACCACGACAGCACCGAACTGCATCGACGACCGCGACAGCACGGCAACCGCGACTCGTGCGAGGCGAGGAACCGCGACCGCAGACAGCACCGCGACAGCCACCGCAGACGACACCGCCACCGGCACCGCTACGATTGCTAGCGCACGGAACCGCCACCGCACAGCACCGCACCTCGGTCCTCCCCAGCCTCGCGGGGCGCACGAGAGCGCCCCGCTCCCTCGCACGCGTCGGAGTCGCGCGCGCCGGATTTTGAGTCGAATTACACGCAACTCGGGGTTTATAAGCATCCTCGAACGTCTTATTCCTCTGACAGACGACCGGCTCGTCACCCGTTCCGGCCAACTTCGGAACCCCGACAGGAAGCGATCTGCTGGCGACCGACACCGAGCAGTGTCCGAGCGACAGTGAGGACCTGCTCGCAGGTCGCGTCGCCAGCAGTCGGGGAGGTTCGGGGACGACTGCGACGACCGGGTTCCGAACCTTCCGACGACTCGCCGGGTGACGACCAGTGACGACACGATGGGGTCGCACATCTCGGGTGGGACTGAAAGGGGCCGACCGCTCGATCCATCCCGGACGACGCAAGCCGGGCGGGACCGGAGGTCCCGCTGGAAACCGGCGCGCCGCGCCGGTGACAGAGCGAGACCGGAGGTCTCGCCAGCAGTCGGGCGACTCTCGGGTCGCCCGACGACACTGGACTGAGGGCGGTCAGCGAGCTGACCGCCCGAGGGAAGCGCGCAGTGGAGTCCCGGATGCCTTCGTGAGTTTGCGAACAGGGCGAGAGCGAAGCCCTCGCCAGCAACCGGCGCGGAGCGCCGGTGACGAAGGCTCGGGAGAGCTTGTCTCTCCCGGTGGTCGAGCGGTCGGGGGCTTTCACCGCTCGTCGTCGTCGACCGACCTAACCAAGTTCGCTTCGACCGACTCCACAGAGTTCTCTACGACCGATCCAACCGACTTCATGTCGCAGACCAACTCGACCGAGTTCACGTTTCAGACGTATCCACCCGAGGTCACCCAGAAGTCTCGACAGCTTTACGCCGGCGTCGGCCGGCGGTGCACGTATGGCCGAGGACCACGCTGACGGCGAGCGAACCGACTCGGGACTCCTGCCCGGTCGCTGGGTCGAGTACTACCTCGGAAACGGGCCGAGTCTGGTCTGGCTCCTCGTCGTCAACGCCACCGCGTTCCTCGTCGGAGTGAGCTTCTACGTCCACTCCGACCCCTCGCTCCGGGAGATTCCGACCTTCCTCTACCCGCTGTTCGGCGACTCCCCGACCGCGCTGGCGCTCGGGACGCTCTCGCTGGTCACCCTCCTGCCGACTCTCGGGTTGCCGGTGCGGGACGCTCCACAGAACCGGGCGCTGGCGTACCTCCACACGCTGGCGTTCGTCTGGCTGGTGAAGTACGGCGTCTGGACCGTGATCGCGCTGAACCTCCGGCCCGAACTGTACATCGGCTTCTCCGCGAGCGCGCTGTGGGACTACTGGGGCATCATGCTGACCCACGCGCTGTTCCTCCTGGAGGCGGCCGTCATCCCGCACTTCGGCCGGACGACGCGGGGCGCACTCGCCTTCGCACTGGTGCTCGCGCTGGTGAACGACGTGTACGACTACGGCTTCGGCTTCTACCCACCCCTTCGGTACGACGCGTCGGCGACGCTCCTCCCGGCGATCACGGTCGGTCTGTCGATTCTCTCGGTCGCGCTGGCAGGTCGCGTCTTCGACCGGTTGTGAGGCGGTGCCGACCGACCGGACACCCGTACCGACACGGCGGTAATCGCACCTTTTCCGGACCGCGACAGTGGAACGGAGAGCGTACCGGCCGTCCCGCGCCGTTGTCGGCGACTGAACGGAACGAACGAAGCTCCGACTTTATGTGTGGTGACGAGTAAGCGTCTCACGATGAGAGTGTCTTCGGTGCTACTGGTGGTCCTCGCGGTCTGTCTCGCGGGCGTCACCGTGCCGGTCGCGGCGGTCGGCGGGTCGTCGGGTGCGTCTCCGGCGACCGCCTCGCCGATCGCACCAGCGACCGCGCAGGCCGACGCTCCGCAGGTCGCACAACAGGAGACGCCGAACGGAACGAACGAGACGACCGACGAGGGCTCGGACGGTTCGACCGCCGGCGAGGAGTCGGCCGGCTTCGGGAGTCGAATCTCGTCGTTCATGCAGTCGAGTTCGACACAGACGAGCGGTGCAGTCGAGAGTCGCCTCTGGGAGGTCCGGGTGAACCGCACCGCCGGTGAGATCGGGACGACCGACGGCGGTGTGTCCGGTCCCGTGGTCGAGCGCCGAGTCTCGGTGCTGGAGTCCCGCCTGACGGAGGTCCGAGAGACGAGACAGCGACTCGCCGAGGCGCGGGCCAACGGGAGCCTCTCTGCGGTCGAGTATCGGGCACGGCTCGCTCGCGTGAACGGACAGCTCTCGGCGCTCGAAAGCGCCGTGGATCGAACCCGCCCGGTCGCGGTCGACGCAGGGCTGAACGAGACACGGCTCTCCGACCTCAGCGCAGAGATCGAAGCCGAACGCGGACCGCCTGACTGGGCCGGCAACCGCTCCGCCGGAGACGAGTCGGAGGGAAACGGGAACGGGCCGCCCGAGGGTGGTGACGGTGGTCCCGGGAACGGTGCCGGGCCACCCGGAAACGGGAACGGTGGCGACCGTGGGAACGCCGGCAACGGAAACGGGAACGACAACGCCGGCAACGGGAACGGCGACGACCGTGGGAATGCCGGAAACGGGAACAGCGGAAACGACGGGAACGGCAACGGTGGCGATCGCGGCAACGGCGGCGGTCCCGAAAACGGACGTCTCGGTCCGACCGGGAACCGCTGAGTCTCACGTCGACCGGCATCGTCCACGAGGTAGTCAGCCTTTTCACTGCACGTAGCGTAGAAGGGCCGTATGGATTCCGCCGTCCTCCTCGATCTCCTCGGCAACGAGAACCGGCGGCGTATCCTCCGGCTACTGTCGCACAAACCGTGTTACGTGACCGAGATCAGCGAGTATCTCGGCGTCAGTCCGAAGGCGGTCATCGACCACCTCCGGAAGCTGGAGGACGCCGGCCTGGTCGAGAGCCGCACCGACGACCAGCGCCGGAAGTACTTCCACATCTCCCGGAACCTCCGCCTCGAAGTGAACGTCTCTCCCTACGGCTTCGGCGCGAAGAGCGCCTACCCCGCGAACCCGAGTCTCGACATGACCGGCCGGTGTCCCCACCTCACGCTGGACGCCGACCTCTGTGAACCCGACGACGGCGGCGAGGACGTGACGGAACTCGCCGACGAACTCGCCCGTCTCGAAGAGTTGGAGAACGAACTCTCACTCGCCAAGCGGTGGGTCCACGGCCGGATGACCGACGTGCTCGACCGACTGAACGAGAAGGTCGGCGCGGAGGCCGACAGCCGGTTCTACGCCGACGTCCTCGCGGCCATCGCTCGCGGCAAGCGCACCCCACGCGAGATCGACGGCGACGTGGACGCACCGCCGGAGGCCATCGAGTCGGCACTCGGGACGCTCGCCGACCGTGGACTGGTCGTCGAGCGAAACGGTCGCTGGCGACTGCGCTGACGGACGGCCGGGCCGCCTCAGGGAATCTCGCGGGTCAGACCGCTCCGGAGATCACGGCCGAAGTAGACGCCGATCAGCGCCGCGACCGCACCGATGCCCGCGCCGACGGCCGCGAACTGCAGGCCGACGTCGCTGACGAAGGTGAACAGCACCGCGTTGGCGACGAACGCGAGGCCGGCGGCGGTCGCGCCACCCAGCGCACCTTCGAGGTATCTGCGGCGCTTCGCACCGAGTCCGAGGACGAAGCCCGCGAGAAAGACCCCGAGGAAGCCGAGGAACTGTCCGACGAGCGGGAGTTGGCCGAGGATGGGTACCGACTGGCCGAGCGCGAGCCCAGCGACCGAGAGCAGGAGTGCCGCGAGGAACGCACGCGGGGAGAAGACGCGACCGAGTCTGGTGCGGAGCCCCTCCGAGTCGGCGGCACCGTCCGACCCGGTCGTCGCCTCGGAGTCGCCCGTCGCGGTGGTGTCGCCGGTCGACTCGGTCTCGGCGGCCGTCTCGCCGAGGGAGGTGTCGGCGAACACGTCGGTCTCGAGGGCGGCGAGGTCGTCGTCGGCCGACGACTGTTCGTCACTGCGTTGCATACGCCGGGGTACGATGCCCCGAGGCTTGGGTGTTGTGCCGGCCGTGGGGCGACGACTCACAGACCGACGCCAGTCCTCGTGTCGTCGACAGCGCGCGGGCGGTCGGCCTGTGAGTCGTCACTCGGCGGGTTCTGGCGCGGCCGAGGTTCGATGCGACTCGGGGTCAGCGCAGGTCCGGTGCGTCCAGTTCCGATGCGTGGTTTCGGGTCTTCCCGGTTCTTGTTCCGGTCCTCCTGATCTTCGGCGCGCGCGAACAGTCGTCCTCGTGAGCTTGCGAACAGGGCGAGACCGAGGGTCTCGCTGGCAGTCGGCGCGGCGCGCCGACGACAGACCGGGACCTTCGGTCCCGCCGGCAACCGGCGCGAAGCGCCGGTGACGAGGGTCAGCGAGAGCGTGTCTCTCGCCGGACGTGCGAAGGAAGGTCGCGTGCGGTGCGGAACGCGACCCGAGGCTGGGGAGGGACCGAGGAGCGGTGCCGGTGCTGTTGCAGTGCGGTCGTGGTGGTGCTGCGGTGGCTGGTAGGCTGCCGGTGCGGTCGTGGTGCCGGTGCTGCTGCGGTGGCTGGTAGGCTGCCGGTGCTGTTGCGGTGGCCGGTGTGGTCGCAGCCGAGAACTCTGCCACACGTACCACCACGGTTCGGTCGGCCCGTGCTCGATCCGTCGCCACCCGAGCCACGCTTCCACCGGAGACACCCGACACCGTGCGATTGATAGCCACGACGGCACACCCCCCGCTATGGACGACAGCCCACGGGAGTTCCTCTACGAGTTGCTCGACACGCCAAGCCCCTCCGGGTTCGAGACGCCCGGTCAGCGCGTCTGGGTCGAGTACGTCCGCGCGTTCGCCGACGAGGTCCGGACCGACGACTACGGCAACGCGGTCGCGGTCCACCACGGCGCGGAGGACGCCCCCGAGATCGCATTCGCGGGCCACGCCGACGAGATCGGCTTCATCGTCCGGCGGATCACCGACGACGGCTTCCTCCGGATCGGCCCGATCGGCGGCTCCGACCGGACCGTCTCGAAGGGGCAACACGTCACGGTCCACGCCGAGAGTGGTCCGGTCTCGGGCGTCGTCGGCCAGACCGCGATCCACATCCGCCGGGAGGCGGACGACGAGTACGACGACCTGAAAGAGCAGTTCGTGGACGTGGGCGCGACCGACCGCGCCGAGGCCGAGTCGCTCGTCGAGGTCGGCGACCCGATCACCTTCTCGACGACCACCGAGTCGCTCCACGGCGACCGCATCGCTGGCCGGGGCATCGACAACCGCGTGGGCACCTGGGCCGCCGCCGAGGGACTCCGACAGACCGTCGAGTCCGACGCCGACGCGACCGTCTACGCGGTCAGCACCGTTCAGGAGGAGGTCGGTCTGCAGGGCGCGCAGATGGTCGGCTTCGATCTCGCGCCGGACGCAGTCGTCGCGGTGGACGTGACCCACGCGACCGACTCACCACAGTTGAAAGAGTGGGAACGTGGCGCGGTCCAGCTGGGCGCGGGACCGGTGATCGGTCGCGGGAGCGCGAACCACCCGACGGTCGTCCGGGTGGCCCGCGAGGCGGCGAGCGAGGCCGGTATCGACGTGCAGTTGCAGGCCGCCGGGGTGCGAACCGGCACCGACGCCGACGCGTTCTTCACTGCGCGGGGCGGCATCCCGTCGCTGAACGTCGGCGTTCCGAACCGGTACATGCACACGCCGGTCGAGGTCGTCGACACGGGTGACCTGGACGCGGTGGCCGACCTCCTGGGGGCGGTCGCCCGCGCGGCCGGGGACGTGGAGACGTTCGGCGTCGACCTGTAGCCGGCGGAGTCGGGGGCCGGGACCGCCTCGTGACGGTCGGCGTGTATCGCGCTCCGACGACTCGCCGTATCGGGCGGTATCTCAAACTTTTACTACCAGCCGAAGAACGATCGGGTATGGGAGTCGACTACTCGGACCTTCACGATCCGAACGCGGAGTACACGATGCGGGAACTCTCCGCCGAGACGATGGGTGTCACACGCGAGCGCGGCGGCGGGCGCGACGTCGAGATCACCGACGTCCAGACGACGATGGTCGACGGGAACTTCCCGTGGACCCTCGTGCGCGTCTACACCGACGCGGGCGTCGTCGGCACCGGCGAGGCCTACTGGGGCGCGGGCGTCCCGGAACTCATCCAGCGCATGAAGCCGATGATTATCGGCGAGAACCCGCTGGACATCGACCGCCTCTACGAACACCTCATCCAGAAGATGTCCGGCGAGGGCACCGTCGAGGGCGTGACGGTCACCGCCATCTCCGGCATCGAGGTCGCACTGCACGACCTCGCGGGCAAGATTCTGAACGTCCCCGCCTACCAGTTGCTCGGCGGGAAGTACCGCGACGAGATGCGGGTCTACTGTGACTGCCACACCGAGGAGGAGGCCGACCCCGAGGCCTGCGCCGACGAGGCAGAACGCGTCGTCGAGGACCTGGGGTACGACGCCCTGAAGTTCGACCTCGACGTCCCGAGCGGCCTGGAGAAGGATCGCGCGAACCGCCACCTCCGACCGGGCGAGATCCGCCACAAAGCCGAGATCGTCGAGAAGGTCACCGAGCGCGTGAAGGACCGCGCCGACGTCTCCTTCGACTGCCACTGGACGTTCTCGGGCGGTTCGGCAAAACGGCTCGCGGACGCCATCGAGGACTACGACGTCTGGTGGCTCGAGGACCCCGTGCCGCCGGAGAACCTCGAGGTGCAGGAAGAGGTCACGAAGTCCACGACGACGCCCATCTGCGTGGGCGAGAACCGCTACCGCGTGACCGAGGAGCGTCGCCTGATCGAGAACCAGGCGGTCGACATGATCGCGCCGGACCTGCCGAAGGTCGGCGGGATGCGCGAGACCCGGAAGATCGCGGACGTGGCGAACCAGTACTACGTCCCGGTCGCCATGCACAACGTCGCCTCGCCGGTCGCCACGATGGCCGCCGTCCACGTCGGCGCGGCCATCCCGAACTCGCTGGCGGTCGAGTACCACAGCTACGAACTCGGCTGGTGGGACGACCTCGTCGAGGAGACGATGATCGAGGACGGCTACATCACGGTGCCCGAGAAGCCGGGACTGGGTGTCACGCTGGACATGGACGTCATCGAGGAGCACATGGTCGACGGCGAGACGCTGTTCGACGAAGCGTAAGCGAAGGCGAGCCAGCGAATCCCCGATTCGCTCTGTTCGACTGAGCGAAGCGAACTCAAACTCGAAACTCTCCGAGTTTCGGTGTTCAACGAGGCGTAAGGGGATTCTCGTCCGCTCCGAGGACACAAGACACTTTGTTCGGACACGATTCGAGTCGGTGTGACAAACCGCCGAAAGGCCCTCGCCCTGCTGTTCGTCGGTCTCCTCCTCGTTTCGCTGCCGGTCGTCGTCCCGGCGGTCGTAGACGTTCACCCCGAACCGGAGTACCCCGGCGTCGTGAGTGCCGACGTCGTCGATCCGACCGACCCGGACGATCAGCGGACGGTGATCCGCAGCAACGGGGAGGGGATCGTGCTGGACGTGTCCGACCTCCGGAACGAGCGAGAGTCTCGCCCGATTCCGGTAGACGCCCCGAACGAGACGACCGAGACCCTCCGGAACGCGACGGTCCGAAACGTGACCACCAACGACGAGACCGTGGCGGGCGACCTCCGGCGGATCGACACGGAGTACGAGTTCTACACGGGCGGTGACGAACGCCGGTGGTATCGACTCACCGTCACCGAGACAGAGAACGGAACCGCCGTCTTCGGGCGTGCGGTGGACGGGGAGGACGTCACCCGACACGTCATCGACGAGCGAACCGTTCCGGCGAGTTCGCTGACCGCCGCCGAGCGTCGAACGCTTGATCGCGTGATCGACGGCGGTGACGGGTCCTACGACGGCTACCGGCCCGACGCCGACGACCCGCTGCTCGACGACGTTCCTGCGCTCGTCGAACGCGACGGGACGGTCTACTGGGTTCGCACGACGGTCCACATCGACGACTTCGGTCCGTCACCGGCGCAACTCGTCCTGTTACTCGCCGGCGGCGTCGGTGTCGTCCTGCTGCTGGCGTCGGTCGCAGTGGCGGTCACCGATCTCCGTGCAGATCGGTAGCGGCTGGTGTCTCTCCCCTCGTTCGACGGACTCCCACGGTCCCGACACGCTTATACCGATGTACGGATTTGTACATCGTAAGACGAACTCGTACATCGGTGACTCACAATGCAGGACTACATCGAACGCGTGACCGAGGGACAGGACCTGACACTCGACGAGGCGCGCGACGCCGCGCGCCTGATCTTCGAGGAGGCGACCGAGGCGCAGATCGGCGCGCTCCTCACGGCACTCCGGGCGAAAGGCGAGACCGAGACCGAGATCGCCGGTTTCGCACAGGGGATGCGCGACGCGGCGCTGACCATCGACCCACAGCGCGACCCACTCGTGGACACCTGCGGCACCGGCGGCGACGACTACGACACGATCAACGTCTCCACGACCTCCGCCATCGTCGCCGGCGGGGCAGGGGTCGCGGTCGCCAAGCACGGCAACTACTCCGTCTCCTCCTCCTCCGGCAGTGCCGACGTGTTGGACGTGGCCGGCGTGAAGGTCGACGCCGAACCACCGGCCGTCGAAGCGGGGATCGAGCGCGACGGGATCGGCTTCATGCTCGCGCCCGTCTTCCACCCGGCGATGAAGGCCGTCATCGGTCCGCGAAAGGAACTCGGGATGCGGACCATCTTCAACGTGCTCGGACCGCTGACGAACCCCGCCGGGGCCGACGCGCAGGTGCTCGGCGTCTACGATCCCGACCTCGTGCCGGTGATCGCTCGCGCGCTCTCACACATGCCGGTCGAGCACGCGCTCGTCGTCCACGGCTCCGGGATGGACGAGATCGCCATCCACGACGAGACGGCCGTCGCCGAGATCCACGGTGGAGAAATCACCGAGTACACCCTGACGCCGGCCGACATCGGAATCGACCGCGCACCCATCGAGGCGGTCACGGGCGGGACACCCCAGGCGAACGCGGACGACCTCGTCGGCATCGTCGAGGGCGACGTGACAGGCCCGAAACGCGACATCATCCTCGCCAACGCCGGCGCGGCCGTCTACGTGGCGGGCCTCGCAGACAGCATCGAGGAGGGTGTGACGGTCGCAGCGCAGGCAATCAACTCCGGCGACGCCGCGGAGAAACTCGACGCCCTGCGGGACGGGAGTCGGCTCGGCGGGGACGCGGTCGACGCGCCGGCGGATGCTCCGGAGGCGGTGGAGGCCGACGAGTCGTGACGCGCGTCAAACTCTGTGGGGTCACGAGCGCGGCGGACCTCTCGCTGGTCGCCGACGCCGGTGCGGACGCGGTCGGCGTCATCAGCGAGGTCCCGGTCGACAGCCACCGCGAGGTGGCACCGACGACCGCCGCCGAACTCGTCGCCGCCGCGCCGCCGATGCTGACGACGACGCTCGTGACGATGCCGGAGGAACCGGGCAACGCGGTCGGTCTCGCCGGCGCGATCCAGCCCGACCTGCTCCAGCTCCACGCCGACTTCACGCCCGACGAACTCCGGGGCATCCGCGCCGAGACCGGGACGAAACTGGTCGTCACGGTCGACGCCGACGACCCGGAGCGCGCCCACGAACTCGACGGGGTGGTCGACGCCGTCCTGCTCGACTCGACGACCGAGGAGGGTGCCGGCGGCACCGGCGAGACACACGACTGGGCGGCGGCCGGGGACCTCGCGGCCGACCTCGACACGCCGGTCGTCCTCGCCGGCGGGTTGACCCCCGAGACGGTCGGCGAGGCGGTCGAGACCGCCCGGCCCTACGCGGTCGACGTGGCGAGCGGTATCGAGGGCGACGACGGGACGAAGGACGCAGAGACCGTCGAACGATTCGTCCGGCAGGTCCGGGAAGCGGACGCGAGACTGGCCGAGACCGACTCGCCGGAGGCCCAGGGATGACGTTCGACCTCACCCGTGCCGAGTTCCGGGACCTGGCCTCGGAGGCGGACGACGACAGGCCGGTCGTCGTGCGACTGTCCGCCGACCTGGACGTAGGTGTGACGCCACTGTCGGCGTACGACGCACTGTCAGACCGGAGCGAGTACAACTTCCTCCTGGAGAGCGCGGAGAAGGTCGCCTCCAGCGACCCGGACGGCGCGTTCTCGCCCGACGGACAGGGTGCCGACAGACACGCCCGGTACTCGTTCGTCGGCTACGATCCGGAGGCTGTCGTCAGCGTCGGTCCCGAGGGAACCGAGGTGCGGACACTCCGCGACCGACTGGACGACCTGCTGGCGACCGACGGGGCGACCGCCGACGGAAGGGCGGGCGAATCGGCCGGCGACGCCGGCGACACACTCGACACGCTCCGGCGTGTGATGCCCGACGTCCGACTGGCCAACTTCCCCGACTCCGAGCGTCAGCAACTCGCGGGCGGACTGGTCGGCTTTCTCGCGTACGACGCGGTGTACGACCTCTGGCTCGAAGAGGTGGGCGTCGAGCGCCCGGAGACGTCACTGCCGGACGCGCAGTTCGTGGTGACGACCCGGACGCTCGTCTTCGACGACGCGGAAGGCTCTGTGTCGCTGGTCTGCACGCCGGTCGTCCGGCCCGAGGACGACCCGGACGCGGTGTACGACGACCTCGTCGCGGAACTGACCGAGGTCGTCGACAGTCTGGGGAGCGCCGAGCGGACAGCGGCCACCGGCGCGGGCGACGACAGCGAAGGTGGCGACCCGGGCTTCGTCCGGACCGGCGAGACCGCCGGGCCGCGTGAGGAGTACGAGGACGCGGTCCGCCGCGCGAAGGAGCACGTCCTCGACGGCGACATCTACCAGGGCGTCATCTCGCGGAAACGCGAACTGACCGGCGACATCGACACGCTCGCCTTCTACCGGTCGCTCCGGGCGGTCAACCCCTCGCCGTACATGTACCTGCTCCGCTTCGGCGACCGGTCCATCGTCGGTGCGTCGCCGGAGACGCTGGTCTCCGTCGGCGGGGAGCGTGTCGTCGCCAACCCCATCGCGGGGACCTGTGCGCGTGGCTCCTCGCCGGTCGAGGACCGCCGTCTCGCGGGGGAGATGCTCGCCGACGCGAAGGAGCGGTCGGAACACACGATGCTGGTCGACCTCGCCCGCAACGACGTGCGGCGCGTCTCCCGTCCGGGGAGCGTCCGCGTCGAGGAGTTCATGAACGTCCTGAAGTACAGCCACGTCCAGCACATCGAGTCGACCGTGACCGGGCGACTCGCGCCGGACTGTGACGCCTTCGACGCGACGCGGGCCGCGTTCCCGGCCGGGACGCTCTCGGGCGCGCCGAAGGTCCGGGCGATGGAGATCATCGACGCTCTCGAACTGACCCCGCGCGGGTTGTACGGCGGCGGCGTCGGCTACTACTCGTGGACGGGCGACGCCGACTTCGCCATCGTGATCCGGACCGCGACGGTCGAACACGGCGTCGAGACCGAACGCGGCACCGAGGACCGCGTGACGGTGCAGGCCGGCGCGGGCATCGTCGCCGACAGCGACCCGGCCAGCGAGTACGAGGAGACCGAGAAGAAGATGGGCGGGGTGCTGGACGCACTGCTCCGCATCGAGGGCAACGGGGGAGACGCCGACGGCGACGACCCGGGTGCTCCCACCGAATCCACCCCGGAGGCGGGCCGATGAGACTACTCGTCGTCGACAACTACGACTCGTTCACGTACAACCTCGTGGAGTACTTCTCAGAGCAGACGGTCCCCGGCACCGACGAACCGCTCGACATCGAGGTGCTGAAGAACACCGCCACGCTCGACGACGTTCGGGCGTTCGACCCGGACGCCATCGTCGTCTCGCCGGGGCCGGGCCACCCGAAGAACGACCGCGACGTGGGCGTCACGAACGCGGTCCTGACCGAGATCTCGCCGACGGTGCCGACCCTCGGGGTCTGTCTCGGACTGGAGGCGGCCGTCTACGCCTACGGCGGGCACGTGGGCCACGCGCCGGAACCGATCCACGGGAAGGCGTTCCCGGTCGACCACGACGGGCGTGGGGTCTTCACCGGTCTCGAACAGGGCTTCCAGGCCGGGCGCTACCACTCGCTGGTGGCGACCGAGGTGCCGGACTGCTTCGAGGTGTCGGCCACCACGGACCACGACGGGACCGAACTCGTGATGGGCGTCCGGCACCGCGAGTACCCCATCGAATGCGTGCAGTTCCACCCCGAGAGCGTCCTGACCGCGGTCGGCCACGACGTGATCCGGAACTTCCTGGAGTACTGTGTGCCCGACGAGGGACGGGTCGAAGCCGAGTAGATCGTCCCGGAACAAGTCGCGGCTGACCGATCTCGGCCGGATCGCCTCAGAACCCGCCGAAGAAGAAGGTGAAGAGCAGAATCGCCCCGAGGACGACGGCCGCGATGGTGACGAGTCGCCACGCGACCTTGAGGACGATGCGCCCGACGAGGACGACCAGTCCGATCACGACGACGACCGCGAACAACTGGCCGACGAGGCTGTCGAGCAAGCCGCCGAGTTGGAGAATCGGCGCGAGGAGTGTCGGGTCCATGCGCTGGAGAAGTACCGGACGGGCGATAAATCTGTGGGCCGGACGCGGACGGTGGTGTGGGTTTCGTCGACGAGTGGTCGGTCGAGTATGTCACCAACAACGAGCGGTGAAAGCCCCCGGCGTCTCGACCGGCCGCGACTTGGTGTCGTTCGAGAGAGCGAAGCTCTCTCGTGATGACGAGAGACGCCGACGACGTCTCTCGAACCACGCTCCTCGGTCGGCGAGCCAGCAGGCTGGCTCACCTCCCTGCGGTGCTGACGGGCGAGCCTCGCCCGTCTGCTGGCGAGACCTCCGGTCTCGCTCTGTCACCGGCGCGGCGCGCCGGTTTCCAGCGGGACCGCCGGTCCCGCCCGGCTTCCGGCGTCGGGGCCGGACCGAGACGCCGGCCCCGTTCAGTCCCGCCCGGTGTACGCTGTCGAGGCGCACGCAACTCTGACAGACCAGTCGGTTTCAGCGCGAGCGCCTCCCTGTAACCGTCGGCTCGCCTGAGGCGGGTGCATCCCGCCGAAGTGCGCGACACGAGGCTCGCCCGAGGCAGCCCTACGCCGCCGAGGTGTGGTGCCCGAGGCGACCCTCCGTCGCCGAAGTGTCGCGCCCGCCCGTTCGACTGGTCGCGTGTCGTCTGCCGTCTCTCTCGCCGTCCGACCGAGACCGACGACAGTTAACCCACGTCGCCACAATCGGCGGGTATGACCCAGCGTCTCGTCTTGTCGACGATCACTCGCCCGCGCCGGGAGGGTCGCGCCTGATGCGCGAGGCCCACCCCATCGAACAGGCGGTCGGGATGGAGTTCTACGTCAGCGACGGCGACGGCATCGGCGGCCACCTGCGGGAGTCACCCGAGGACTTCCGGGTCCGCGAGTTGGAAGCGTTCGACTGGCACCCGCTCGAGGCCGACCCCGGCGACTTTCACCACCTCGTCTTGCGGGCGACCCTCCGGGGCTGGGACACCAACGACTTCGCCTCCCGGCTCTCCGATGCACTCGGCATCAGCAGAGAGCGCGTCTCGTGGGCCGGGACGAAGGACAAACACGCCGTCACGACCCAGTTGTTCACCGTGAAGGGTGCCGACCCCGAGGCGCTCCCGGACGTCTCCGGCGTCGAGATGGAACTGCTCGGCAGGGCCGGCAGAGGCCTCACCTTCGGCGACCTCGCGGGGAACGCCTTCGGTATCGTCGTCCGGGGACCCGAGGCTCCCGAGCACCTCGACGCGATCACCGCCGACCTCCGGCAGTTCGCGGGCGACGGACCGGCCAGCGACCCCGGCGACACCGTGACGACGCTCGCGGGGGCAGTCACGGCAGACGACGCGGTCGCGGCCGCAGAAGCGGAGACCGGAAGCGACGCCGACCTCGTCCGGATCGGCGTGCCGAACTACTTCGGCCAGCAACGCTTCGGGAGCCAACGGCCCGTCACCCACAGAGTCGGACTGGCGGTCCTCCGGGGCGACTGGCGCGAGGCGGTCCGGCGGTACGTCGGCGACCCGGCAGAGACCGAACCCGAGGGCACGCAGGAGGCCCGCGCCGTCGCGGACGAGCAGTTCGCCGCCGCACAACCAGACTGGCAGACTGCCCTCGACGCGATGCCCGGTCGCCTGCGCTACGAGCGATCCATGCTCCACCGCCTCGCGGAGACGAACGCCGGCCGTGACGACGAGACCGCACCCCCCGCGAGCGCCGACGCAGATGACCCCTTCCGCTACGCGCTGGAGGCGGTTCCGTCGAACCTGACGCGCCTGTTCGTCAACGCCGCGCAGTCGTTCGTCTTCAACCGCATCCTCTCGGAGCGTCTTCGCAGAGGACTCCCCTTCGACCGCCCGGTCGCGGGCGACGTGGTCTGCTTCGCGGACCGCGAGGCCCCGGCCGGCCTCCCCCTGCCGGACACCGACCGCGAGCAGCGTGTGACCGACGAGCGAGTGGACACGGTCACCCGGCACTGTGAGCGCGGGCGGGCCTACGTCACCGCGCCGCTGGTCGGCACCGACACCGAACTCGCAGACGGTGAGCCGGGTGCGATCGAACGGGAGATTCTGGCCGACCTCGACCTCGCGCCCGCCGACTTCGACCTGCCGGGCGACTTCCGGTCGCGGGGGACGCGCCGGGCGGTGCTCTGCCGGACCGACCTGCTCGTGACGCGCGACCCGGTGCGGTTCGAGTTCGCCCTGCCCCACGGGAGCTACGCGACTGCGGTCCTCAGGGAGTATCTGAAGTCCGGACCGCTGTCGTTGTGATCGGGACTCGATCGAGTCGACAGGTACGCTGACTTCCAGTTCTGCGACGACACGAAACCAGTCAGACGGGCTGGCGCGAGTTCATTTCGCGCCGATGGTTGCAGGTAGGCCATCGCTGAAACCGACTGGTCCACCGCAGTTGCGTGCGCTTTCACAAATTCGGGTGGGACTGAAAGGGGCCGACCGCTCGATCCACCTCCGACGATTCAAGCACTGGACTGAGGGCTGGCGGGCTTGTCCCGCCAGCCCGAGGGAAGCGCGCAGAGAGTCGCAGGTGGTCGAGCGGTCGGGGGCTTTCACCGCTCGTTCTCTGCGACCGATTCGGCAACCCTCACGTCTCCAACTGATTCGACAGCATCCACATCATCGACCGATTCGACCGAGTTCACACCTGCTTTCTACCCACCACCAGACCCGTCTTCACAGTCCTTCCGAGCAGTAAGCGGTTGTCTCGACACCAGATCACAGTCGAACGCCGGATGCTCGACGAAGTGCCGCAGGAGGATGTGCCGCCGACCACCGGTCACCCCCGACCGGCCGACAGTCTCGGCGGTGAACTCGGTCGGCAACTCGGCGAAGAGCGCCTCCAGGGCGGCGAAGCTCTCGAAGACCTTGCTGTGGCCGGCCGACTCTGCGCGTCGGCGCGCGACGACGTAGCTCCCGTCGGGGCGGTGCTCGCCGGTAGTGCGCAGGAACTCACGCCGGCCGGTCAGCGCGTCGGCCAGTTCGTCTCGGAGCGCGGTCGCGGCGCGTCTGGAGAGGTGGTGTGTCTCGCCGGCGAGCGTGACCGCGACCGTCTCGCTGTCGCTCCGGGTCTCGACGGAAGACTCGGCGTCTGCGTCGCCGTCGCTGGACGGTTCGGCTCTCGTGTCGGTCGATACGGCAGTCGCAGTGTCTGACTCGGCGTCCGGCGCGTGCGTACCGGCCGAGTCGAGGGTCTCACTGCGGGAGAATTTCTCGATCAGGAGCGTGGGTACTCCGTTGCATGTGCAGCTATCTCTGTCGGCACCCGACAAAACGGTTCGGGTCGGACAGATCGACTGTCGGACCGCCGTGGCGACCCGGAACGACGGGACCACCGGGTCCGAACCGTCACGCGAGGACCGTCGAGACGCCCACTCGTCACGGTGCTGTTTTACCGCCGCCGATCCAACCGCCGAGCATGAAGATTCGGGGTCAGCGCGAGTGCACGTCCTGCGGGACACGGTGGTCGTACTACGACACCGGGAGCGTCGAGTGTCCGAACTGCGGCGCGCTCCGGAGCGTCGGCGTCGACGACCGGACGCGCCACACCGCCACGCCCACCGACCTCGATCTGTCGGCACACCGCCACGCGCTCGACGACGGCGAGATTCCGGACATCGCCGACGACGTGAAGTCGGACTGCCGGGCGTACGTCCGCGAACGCGGGTTCATCCACGGCGGCGACCTCCTCCCGCTGGACGACACCTTCCTCTCCGCCAGCGAGTTGATCCACGTCGTCGACCTGTACGCCCGTCTGCGCGACCCGACCGACGCCGAACAGCTCTACGTCCTCGATCTGCTCCGCGGCGCCGATCAGGACGAACGCCCGCCGGCCGACCGCGTGCCGGACTCGCTCGCCGAGGGGCGTGGACTCGGCTACGCCGAGGCCGTCGACGAGTACCGCCGGGAGGTCGTGACGTGGCTGAACGACAACCCCGATCCGGCCGCCCGGCGGACGCTCGGGACGGTCGCCGAGCAGGTGAAACGCGTCGAAGCGCTCCAGGGCGACGTGACGCCGGCGACCGCAGAGGCGCTCGTCACCGCGACCCGTGAGATCGTCCGGTATCTGATCGACGACGACGAGACCGCGCTGGCGTCGGCGCAGGACCGGCTCGCACGACTCGGCTGACCGCTCCTTCTGGTTGCGACGCTGTTCAGAGATCGCCAGCGACGTCGGTCAGGATGGTTCGGCCGGCCGGTACCGACCACTCACCGAGCATACTCGCCGCGCCGTGAATCTGGTCGGGGTAGTGGTGGTGTGTGACGCCGACCCCGGACTCGGCGAGTGCCTCGGCGTAGGCGATGCCCTCGTCCCGGAGCGGGTCGAAACCGCAGGTGACGACCGACGCTGGCGGGAGGTCGCCGAGATCGGTCGCCTCCAGGGGGCAGGCGTAGGGATGGTAGCGGTCGAGGTCGTGGCCGAAGTACTGGTCCCCGAACCAGCGCATGTCCGGGCGATCCAGTCCGTACCCCTCGCCGTTCTCCGTGAGTGAGTCCCAGTCGTTCCGTCGGCTGACGGTCGGGTATATCAGGAGCTGTCGGTCGAGTTCGGGGGCTGACTCGCCGTCTCGCCGGCGGTCGCGTGCCCACAGACCGACCGCCGCCGCGAGGTTCGCGCCGGCGCTATCGCCCGCGACGACCAGTCGAGGTTCCTCGCTGGATACGCTCACACCGTCGCGGTCGCCGATCAGTCGCCGGGCGTTGTCGGCGACCCACTCGGTCGCGGCGCAGGCGTCGGCGACCGGTTCCGGGAAGGGGTGTTCCGGCGCGCGTCGGTAGGCGACCGAGACGACTGTCGCACCCGACTCGCGGGCCAGTACACGACAGAGTTCGTCGTGACTGTCGAGACTGCCGACGACCCAGCCGCCGCCGTGGAAGTAGACGAGGACGGTCGACTGGCTGTCGCCGTCGTCGCGGTTCGCGTCCCCAGCGTCGGACAGCGGTCGGTAGACCCGCGCCGACAGGTCGACAGCCTCGTCACCGCCGGGGACGGACAGATTTTCGACCGACGCCATCGGCGTGGGTTCCGGCACGCGGTGGACCGGATCGGCGTCGAAGCCGGCGCGGAGTCGGCCGAGTGTGACCTCGGCGATCGGACCGTCACTGCGCTCGGCTTGCTTGGCGAGGACGGCCCGCGCGTCCGGGTCCGGTTCGTCGCTCCGGAGCGGGCCCGTCACACCGGCGTCGTCGGAACTCGTCATGACGCGCGGTTCCGGGGCCGTCGGGATAAACCCGGACGTCGGCGACTCGGGGGATCAGTCGGTGGTCGTCCCCGTCGATCCGTCGTTCGCCTGGTCGAGTGCCGCCACCAGTTCCGCTGCTCGCGCAGAGCCGACGTGAACCGGCCGCCCGTCGGCGCGGTCGACGTGGACACACTCGCCGTCGCCGACGCCGTAGGTGATCGAATCGAGCCACCAGGCGTGCCGGCCGCTGCCGAGCGCGATGCCGTGGCCGGTCGGCGTGTCCGGTTCGACGCGGTAGTCGGTGATCTCGGCGTGCGTGACGGTCAGCGGCCGCCTGTCGAACGGTTCGACGTGGACCGTGAGGCCGTCGTCGTCGACGGTGACCACGAGTCGCGTCGCGTAGGCGAACGCGAGGCAGGCGGCGACGACGAGGGTGATGGCGGCGAGGCCGGCGAGCGCTCGCGGGTCGGTCGGGGCGCTCCACAGGACCGCGCCGGCGACGAGGACGAGTGTGGGGAACAGGGTGACGAACAGCGAGACGAAGAGGTCGGTGTCGCGGACGCGCTGGACGTCGCTGAACCGGGGGGCCGGCGGGGGCGACGGGTGCTCGGAGTCGGCCGACGACGGAGTGGCGTCGGCTGATACGTCGGGGTCGGCTGGCACGTCGGGGTCGCCCGGACTGTCCGAGTCAGCCGAGGTGTCGCCGTCTGCGAGGAGTCGCCGGGCGTCACGTCTGGAGGACCGCATCACCCGACAGTTCGACAGTCGGGAACAAAAAGCTCCGCCGGAGGCGTTGGTGAGAGTGAGCCGGTGTGGACGTGCCGCGACCGACTACGGGAGGTCGACGGCCACGCTCGCGTCGTCTGCGGCGGCCTTCACGGTGTTCCACAGGAGCATCGCGCGGGTCATCGGCCCGACGCCGCCGGGGACCGGCGTGATGGCACTCGCCTTCGCCTTCGCGCTCTCGAAGTCCACGTCGCCGACGAGTTCGTAGCCCTTCTCCGTGTCGGCGTCGACGCGGTTGATCCCCACGTCGATCACGGTCACACCCTCCGAGAGCATCTCGCCGTCGATCATCTCCGGGACGCCGGCGGCCGCGACGAGGATGTCGGCCTGCCGGGTCTTCGCGGCGAGGTCGGCGGTCCGGGAGTGACAGACCGTCACGGTCGCGTTGCCGCCCGCGGCCTTCTGCACGAGGAGGTTCGCCATCGGCTTGCCGACGATGTCGGAGCGACCGACGACCACGGCGTCCTTCCCCTCGGGGTCGACGCCGACCGAGTCGAGGAGTTTGACGATGCCGTGGGGCGTGCAGGGGATGAATCGCGGGTTGCCGGCGACGAGGCGACCGACGTTTTCGGGGTGGAAGCCGTCGGCGTCCTTCGCGGGGTCGATGCGCCGGAGGACCTCGCGCTTGTCGACGTGCTCCGGCACGGGCATCTGGACGAGGATGCCGTCGACGTCGTCGTCGGCGTTGAGGTCGTCGATGGTGTCGTACAGTTCCTCGGCGGGTGCCTCGGGGTCGATGTCCACGTCGACGGTCTCGATGCCGACCTCCTCGCAGTCACCCTGTTTCATCGAGACGTAGGTCTCGCTGGCGGGGTCGTCGGTCATCAGCACGGTGGCGAGTGTCGGGCGGACGCCCGCGTCGGCGAGTCGGTCGATCTCCGAGGCGAGGTCGGCCCGGATCGACTCCGCGACCGCGTTGCCGTCGATGATCTCTGTCATACGTAGGTGGGCGCTCCGATGGCTGAAATACTCTCGGATTCGTGCGTATCTCTCGGTCGACAGTGGGTGAATCTGTCCACGATCGTGTCGATCTCGTGGGCGACGTGTTCGGCGGTCTCGCGGGTGCGGCGTGAGCGCCCCGGTCGTCCGTGACGACTCAGACTTTGGGAATGTACGAACGTAACGATCTCGTATTTTTGAATCGGTGACCGTGTCACAGCGTTTCAGAGACGTGTCACAGCGCTTCGGGACTCAGCACTGCGGCAGCGCGTGCGATACTGCAGTGGTGCGTACGAACTGCGGTGGCCCTGTGCGAACTGTGGTGGTGCGTACGAACTACGGTGGCGCTGTGCGAACTGCGGTGGCGCGTGCGCGACGAACGCGCACGCGAGGGAGCAGGGCGCGCGGTGCGGAGCGCCCTGCGAGGGTGGGGAGGACGAGGTGCGGTGCTGTCGTGGGTCCGGGCGCTCCTCCCAGTCGCGGTCGCCGTGTGTCGCGGGTGCTGTGCTGGCTGTGGTCGCGGTCGCGGTCGCTGTGTCTCTCCACGAATGACGCGCAAACCACACGCGAATCACACACGAATCACACGCGAACGGGCGTCTCGGCCCACCTCGACTCGGCTCGGAGGGTTCCACCGCGTCTCAGGCGAACAGGAAGATCAGCACACTCACCGCCATCGCCGCGAGGATGACCGCCGCCGCCAGCGCACCGCCCAGCGACACCACCGCGTTCGCGTGACTCGCCAGCGTCTCGGTCCGGTCGTTGCCGAACACCGTCACCTCACACCGCTCGCTCGCCATCCCGCCCGACACCGGTTCCAGATCGGCGACCGCCTCCTCGGTCAACTCGTCGATCAACGCGATCAGGTCGTCCTCGGGCAGTGCCGCGCCGACCTGGTTGTCCGCCTCGACCGTGTTCACGATGTGGGTGTCGGTCGTCATCGCCTCGGCCTCGTCGATGCGGTCGGGGAGCGAGTCGAGGATACGATCCCGCAGGCCCGGTTCCATGTTGTTCCCGTCGACCAGCACGTAGGCGGTGGTCGTCTCGCCGACCTCGGTGACCGCGACCCGAATCCCCAGCGGTCCGATGCCCTCCGCTGGCTCCCACGGCGTCGCGTCCCACGCCGTCCCGAGGCGGAGGTCCCCGCGTTCGGCGTCGGCAAGCGCCTCGCCAGCCTCGCCCGCCGCCGTGATCATGTCGAACGAGCGCTGACTGCCGGGCGTGACGTGGCCCAGATCCGGGCCGGACAGGCCGTCGTTGGAGTTGTGCGCGTCCACGAGCAACACGTCTTCGAGCCCCGTGGTCCGCGCCTCGGCGGCCGCCGACAGCCCTACGGCGTACTCCACGTCGTCCGCGAAGTTCGGCGCGTACGAGGAGACCAGCAGGGCGTCGTCGCCGAACGCCTGGCCGAGCATCGTCGCCTCGCCCGACCCCACCCGGACGCTCTCCGAGGCCTCGTCGCCGTACTCGATGTGGTCGTACGCCTCGTCGGCCGTGTCGAGGATGGTGTCCACCTCCCGCTCCGTGACGAGGTTGAAGTCGTGGCCGGCGGTCGCGTGCGGCGGGAAGGCCAGTCCCTCCGCCCGGCGGGCGACTCGTTCCGGGAAGTTGCCGCCGCCGATCTCGCCCATCGGGCCAGGGTGGATCATCGGGAGGACGAACCGCGCCTTCTCGGTGCCGTCCGGGCGCTCGAACGAGCAGACCGTGACCGGGACGACCGCACGCTCGCCCAGGTCCTCGAAGAAGTCCTCGAGTTCGCGCGACCCCTCGGCGACGTGGCCGATGAACCCCCGGAGGAAGTCGAGCATCGAGACGCCCATGCTCTGTCGCCACGGCCGGTCGATGACGATGACGAAGGCGTACACCGCCAGCGCGTAGACGACGCAGGTCACGCCCAGGAGGAGGAAGTGGTTCGGGCCGATGACGGTGATCTCCGTGGGAGCCTCGCCCGCGCGGTTCAGGTACGGCATCAGGTACGCCCGGAGGAGCGGTCCGCCGACCTCGAGGAAGGTGACGGTCCCGCTGTAGACGAACAGCAGGACGGCGGAGGCGAGCGTCTGGACACTCGCCGGGATGGCCGCCACGAGCAGCGAGGAGCGCGAGACGGCCATCACGACCAGCAGGCGGAACGCGAAGATGGACGCGAGCGCGATGATCAGCGCGTCGTAGACGAACGTCTGGCCGAGCGGTGCGATCCCGGGCACGACGCCCGAGAGCGTCGAGATCAGCGCCGCGAGGGTGACGATGGTGACGATGATGACCTCACAGGCCAGCGCGAGCAGCGAGGACCGGTTCGGCGTGAGTCGACCGCCGACGAACCGGTCGACGCCGGTCGTGAGCACCGAGGCGACGAGAGTCGGGATGCCGATGAAGAAGACCCCTTCCCACGCGTCTCTGCCGACGAACAGCAGGCCGCGCCACGAGTCGGTCGCGGTGCCGGTGTCGAAGGCGGCGACACCCGCGAAGGCGGCGAGGAGGAGGGCGAATGCGAGACTGGCGTACCAACTCGGGGCGCGGAAGATGTACCGCGAGAGGCCCGCCAGGTTGCTCTGCGTCGCAGTCATACCTCGAATCTCACGGCGAACGTTCGTAAAACCACCTTACTCGGTACAGTCGGGTGGGTCGTTCGAATCCGCCCGACAGCTTCGGCCTACTCGCAGATCTCGCGGAAGTTCTCGAACACGGCCTGCCCCTCCTCGGTGTGGGCGACCTCCGGGTGCCACTGGACCCCGTACAGGTCGTGCTCGGTGTCGCTGATCGCCTCGATCTCACACACCTCGCTGCGCCCGGTGTGGGCAAAGCCTGGCGGGACTTCTTTCACCTCGTCGGCGTGGCTGGCCCAGACGCGCGTCTCGGGGGCGAGCGAGCCGAGCAGTGGGTCTTCCTCGTCCAGAATCTCGACGGTCACGTCGGCGTAGCCGCCGTACTCGCCGCCGCCGACTCTGCCGCCGCGCTGGTCGGCGATTATCTGCATCCCGAGACAGATGCCGAGGACGGGGACGTCGAGATCGAGGTAGTCCGCGGAGTTGCCGATTCGTTCCATGCTGGGGCCGCCCGAGAGGACGATCCCGTCCGCGTCGATCTCCTCGGGCGGGGTGGTGTTGTCGACGATCTCGGTCTCGATCCCGAGATCGCGCAGCGCCCGCCCCTCGAGGTGGGTGAACTGGCCGTGGTTGTCGACGACGACGATCCGAGTCATTGCTGTGGGGTAGCCGAGAGGGGATGAAAAACTGCCCGGTCCGCGGTGATAGCTGTCCCCGGCGTCTACGTGGACGAGACCGCCGAGGAGACACGGGAGTTCACAGTCAGCAGACAGGTGCGACCTGTTAAGCACCTGCACTGCGTGTTCGGCGGTGGTTCACCATGACAGACGGTCACACAGACGGGGAGATTCGGTACAAGGACAACGGGGTCATCAAGAAGAAGGACTACAAACGGGAACTCGAACGCCTGCAGGAGGAACTCGTCAAACTCCAGTACTGGATCGCCGAGAACGACCTCCAGGTCTGTGTGATCTTCGAGGGCCGGGACGCGGCGGGGAAGGGCGGCGTCATCAAGCGAATCACCCGGCGACTGAACCCGCGTGTCGCCCGGGTCGTCGCACTCGGGAAGCCCACCGAACGGGAGAACCGGCAGTGGTACTTCCAGCGGTACGTCGAGGAACTGCCCGCGAAAGGCGAGATGGTGCTGTTCGACCGGAGTTGGTACAACCGGGCCGGCGTGGAGCGCGTGATGGACTTCTGTACCGACGAGGAGTACGAACGTTTCCTCCGCACCGCCCCGGAGTTCGAGGACATGCTGGTGCGCTCGGGGATGACCGTCATCAAGTACTGGTTCTCGATCAGCGACGAGGAACAGGAACGGCGGTTCCAGAAGCGGAACCGCGACACGAAACGGCGCTGGAAGCTGAGTCCGATGGACCTCGAAGCACGCGCTCGGTGGGCCGAGTTCTCCAAGGCGAAAGACGACATGTTCGAGCACACCGACACCGAGGTCGCGCCGTGGTACGTGGTCCACGCCGACGTGAAGAAGCACGCCCGCCTGAACTGCATCTCGCACCTGCTGGACCAGATCGACTACGAGGACCTGACGCCGGACCCCATCGACCTGCCGCCGCGACAGGTGGACGCCGACTACGAACGACCCGACATCGACAGCCAGACGTGGGTGCCGGCGCGCTACGGCGAGAATCCCGACGGGGTTGTGTGAGAGACGGTGAGCAACTGAACGACAGACCCTCGTAACCCTGCTGTCGGCGCGCGCGAGGAACGTGCGCGAGGGAGCGGGACGGGCGGTGCCGAGAGTCCCGCGAGGCTGGGGAGGACCGAGGTGCGGGTGCTGTCTGCGGTCCGGGTGCGGGTGCTGTCTGCAGTCCGAGTGCGGTCGTGGTTGTAGTCCGGGTGCGGTCGTGGTTGCAGTCGGCGGTGCGGGTGCGGTCGCGGACGCTGTCGCGGTGCGGTTCCTCGCGCCAGCACGAGTAGCGGTCGCAGTGGCGGTTGCAGTCGCTGTCGCGGTCTGCGGTGCGGGCTTCTCGTCGGTGCGCTACGACGAGTAGCGGTGCCGTCGCGGAGCTTCAGGCGGTCGATCCCTCGTTCGGAGCGGATTCAGAGGCCTCACCCTCGACTGTCACGCCCTCCGACTCGGCCATCGCTTCGGCACGCTCCTTCAGCGCCGCGTTCATCTGCTCGAAGCCCGCCTCGAAGTCCTCACGACCGAGGCGCAGGATCAGCCCGGCCAACAGGCCCGCGAACTCCTCCGAGTGGTGGACCCGACTCGTGCCGTCCTCCAACTCCTCGATCCGGAAGGCGTGTTCCCCGTCGAAGAGCCCCGCCATCCAGAGGTGGCCGAGCCACCGCAGTTCACGCGGCTTGGCGACCGTCACGAGCTCCGGCCGGAACGTCGTCGCCCGGCGGTTCGGCGGGCGGAGTTCGACCACGACGTGTGCGCCCTCGTTCGCGCGACCGACGATGCGCATGAAGGGGTTCCACTCGTCGTAGCTGTCGAAGTCCGTGAGCACCTGCCAGACGACCTCGGGGGCGGCGTTGACGTCGATGGAAGTGGTGATCTCGTGCATACCGGAGATACGACGCGCGAGAACGTGAATCGTACTGACACCGTGGTAGCAGTCCGCAGTCGGTGTGGGCCACATCGGGCGACCACGACTCCCGGGGGCAGGCGGCAGACTCATCCACGACGACACCCAACCCCGAGCCATGACGACGGTGCTGTTGGTCCGCCACGGCGAGACGACGTGGAACCGCGACCGGCGCGTGCAGGGGTGGGTCGAGTCGGCGCTGACCGACCGCGGGCACGAACAGGCCGAGGCACTCGGTGGCGCGCTCGCCGAGCAGTACGACCCGGACCGACTGCTCGCCTCCGACCTCCGCCGGACACGCGAGACCGCCGAACACGTCGCCCGCGCGACCGGTCTCTCGCCGGCCTTCGACCGCGACTGGCGGGAGCGCGACTTCGGCCGCCTCCAGGGGATGGCCTACGAGGAACTGTTCTTCGGCCACCCGCAGTACGCCGTCTCGCAGTCGGGCCACTGGGCCGCGATGGAACAGCCACCCGGTGGCGAGAGCCTGCTGGAGACTCGCAGACGTATCCTCGGCGCGTGGCAGATCCTGCTCGCCGACGCCGACGAGGACGAGACGGTGGTCGTCGTCAGCCACGGCGGTCCGCTGTACCTCGTTCTCGGGGCGGTGAAGGAACTGGACATCGTGGCGACGATCATGGACCAGGAGCAGGACAACTGCGCGCTGAACGAACTCCACGCCTCCGCTGATCCCGTGATCGTCCGCGAGAACGACACCTCGTTTCTGGCCGACTGAGCCGACGCGGTGATTACGCCGGCTGTGGACCGCGCTCGGCGAGGTCCCGATACAGTCGGTAGCACCGCTCCAGCACGTCGATGCCGACGCTCTCGGTCTCGGTGTGTGCTTCGCCCGGCTCGGAGGCTCCACAGACCACGCAGGTCGTCCCGGCCGCTGCCAGCCATCCGGCGTCGGTCGCGTGGGGTTTCGTCACCAGTTCCGGGTCGCCGTCCTGCGCCGCGCGGGCAGACGCCAGCACCGCGTCGGCGAAGTCCGGGTCGTCACAGGCCATCGGCGGGAGGTCCTGGTCGACGGTCCACTCGACGCCCGCGACCGACTCCACCTGCCCGAGGTCGGCGCGTTCGCCCGGCACCGTGCGCTCGTCCACGGTCACGGTGCAGGTGTCCGGGATCACGTTCCACGCCGACCCGCCGTCGACCTCGGTGGCGGC
Organism: Salinirubrum litoreum; assembly: GCF_020567425.1. Taxonomy (NCBI): domain Archaea; kingdom Methanobacteriati; phylum Methanobacteriota; class Halobacteria; order Halobacteriales; family Haloferacaceae; genus Salinirubrum; species Salinirubrum litoreum. The sequence goes on from NZ_JAJCVJ010000001.1 coordinate 1,281,782, forward strand.
GATCGACCCCCGGAGCGACTCGCCGACGACCTCGGCCTCCGGAAAGTCCAACTCGCGGACGATGTCCACCGCGTCACAGGCCCGATAGATGGCGTTCTCGCCCGCCTCGGGTTCGCTGGCGTGCGCCGACGCCCCACGGGCGGTGATCGTACTCCCGCGCCGGCCTTTGTGCGCGACCACCACGTCCGTCACGCCCGGCTTCGAGTAGTTCGTCGATCCCTCGGCGACGAGTGCGTAGTCCGGCGCGAACCCCGCGTCGATGGCGGCCCGCGCGCCCACCCCGCCGACTTCCTCGCCGACGAAGCTGGCGACCACCAGTTCACAGGCGGGGTCGGCGTCCCGGAAGGCGAGCAGGCAGGCCGCGACCGCACCCTTCATGTCGGCGGTGCCCCGGCCGTAGAGTCGGCCGTCGCGTTCCTCGACGACGTACTCCTCGCCGTCGAGTTGGCGCGCTGCTGGGGGCACCACGTCGTGGTGGCCGACGAGTGCGAGCGAGGTGTCTTCTCCTCTCCCCGCCGCGCCGTCTGCCGGCGACTTCCGGGCGATCACGTTGCCGGTGTCGTCTCTGGTGACGGTCGCGTCGGTCTCCTCACGGAGCCAGGCTTCGAGGAAGTCGCCCGCCTCGGTCTCGTCCTCGTGGCTCGGGATCGAGACCAGATCGCGGGTGAGGTCGGTGATTTCTGCCCGATGGGTCATGCTGGTCGCGTCGTCGGCGGGCGGGTTAGTGCTTCCCCTCGCGGCGGTCCCGGCCGACGGTTGGCTGGAGAGGGTGTGAGCGGCGAGTCTGTGAGTTAGCGATCCGGGACGCCCTCGCCCGCCAGCGAGTCGTCCACCTCGCCGACGAACCCCGACAGGTCGCCGAAGCTCTCCGGGTCGACGCTGACGACGACCCCACTCCGCCCGTAGCTGTGGATGCGGACGACTGCGGCCTCCTCGAACAGGCGCAGTGACGCCTGGAGGTCGCCGAGTTCGCGGGGGTTCATCCGGCCGCCGCCGACCGACTCGACCGGGAAGTCACGCGAGAAGGCGGTGATCCGGCTCTCGGGGTCCTCGCGCGTCTCGGCGGTGTCTTCCCGGACGTACCACACGTCCTCGGTCGCCTCGCCGCCCTCGACGCGGTAGAACAGCACGGAGCGCAGGGTCGCACCGAAGGTCGCCCGCGCTCGGGTCACCACCGCGTCACGAATCGAGTCCGTGTCCATCGTTCGTGACGAACGCGGCCGGTCGTGAAAACCGTTGGCCCGGTCGACCGGGTGAGCCGTCGCGTCGGCGTCGGGCGACTCACCCCCGACCGTTCGACGCGGCCACGATGGCTCGTGTTGAGCACGTTTATACGCGTCCCGTTCCGAGAGAGCGACATGAAGCTAGTGCCGGACACCAGCGCGGTCATCGACGGGCGCGTGTCCGAGCGGATCGAGGACGGCGAGTACGACGGGGCGACGGTGCTCGTCCCGGAGGCGGTCGTCTCCGAACTCGAATCGCAGGCCAACGACGGTCGGGACAGCGGCTGGGAGGGACTCGAAGAACTCCAGCGACTCGTCGAGTTCGACGAGGCGGGAACGGTGACGGTCGAGTACGTCGGCCGGCGACCCTCCGGCGGCGAGAGGGGTGCGGCCCACGAGGGCGACATCGACGCGCTCATCCGCGACCTGTCGGCCGACCACGACGCGACGCTGTTGACCTCCGACGTGGTGCAGGCCGAGGTCGCCCGCGCGAAGGGACTCCCGGTCGACTACGTCGAACCGCGCGGTCGCGTGAAGGAGACGCTCGCAATCGAGGAGTTCTTCGACGAGGGGACGATGTCGGTCCACCTGAAGGTCGGCGCGAAGCCCCGCGCCAAGCGTGGCTCGATCGGCGACATGCACTACCAGGTGATCGACGAGACTGTCTCGACCGAGGCGGACCTGAAAGAGTGGGCCCACGACATCGAGGAGTCGGCGCGGGGCCACCCCGACGGCTTCGTCGAACTCGACGAACCGGGCATGACCATCGTCCAGTTCCGGGACTTCCGGATCGCGGTCGCCCGCCCACCGTTCTCGGACGCCCTGGAGATCACGGCAGTTCGGCCCATCGTCAAGACCGACATGGAGGAGTACGAGTTCGCCGGCGAGTTGAAAGAGCGACTCGCCGACCGCCAGCGCGGCGTCCTCATCTCCGGTGCGCCGGGGGCCGGGAAGTCCACCTTCGCGCAGGCGGTCGCGGAGTTCCTCGCGGACTCCGACTACTCGGTGAAGACGATGGAGAAACCGCGGGACCTGCAGGTCGGCCCGGACATCACGCAGTACACCGCCCTCGGCGGGCGGATGGAGAAGACGGCCGACTCCCTCCTCCTCGTCCGGCCGGACTACACCATCTACGACGAGGTCCGCAAGACCGACGACTTCGAGGTGTTCGCCGACATGCGCCTCGCGGGTGTCGGGATGGTCGGTGTCGTCCACGCGACGCGAGCAATCGACGCGCTCCAGCGACTCGTCGGGCGTGTCGAACTCGGCATGATCCCGCAGGTCGTGGACACGGTCGTCTACATCGAAGCCGGTCAGATCGACACGGTGTACGACGTGAGTACCGAGGTGAAGGTGCCGGAGGGCCTGACGGCCGAGGACCTCGCGCGGCCGGTCATCCAGATCTCCGACTTCGAGACCGGTCGCCCGGAGTACGAGATCTACACGTTCAACCGGCAGGTCGTCACGGTGCCACTCGGCGACGAAGACGGCGAGTCGGAGACCGGCGTCGGCAGGATCGCCAAACAGGAGATCGAACGCGAGATCCGGTCGGTCGCCCGCGGCCACGTCTCGGTCGAACTGAAGGGGCAGAACGACGCGGTCGTCTACGTCGACGAGGACGACATCTCCTACGTCATCGGGAAGGGTGGCGGCCGGATCCAAGAGATCGAGAACCGCCTCGGCATCGACATCGACGTGCGGACCCACAGCGAGAACCCGAGTTTCGGCGGTGCTGGCGGGTCCGGCGGTGCCGGCGGCGGCGCAGGCGGCGCAGGCGGCGCGGGCGCGTCCGGCGGCCCGGCACGCGAGGGGACGGTCGTCCAGCCGGAGATCACCTCTCGGCACGTCGTCGTCCGGATGGACGACCACGTCGGCGAGACGGTCGAGGTGCGCGCGGACGGCGAGTACCTGTTCACCGCGACGGTCGGCAGAGGCGGCGACATCCAGGTCTCGCGCGGCAGTGCCATCGCGGACGAGCTGGAGGACGCCGTCGACCGGAAACAGGAGATCAGAGTCGTCCCGGCCTGAGGCGGCCAGAGACTGCGGGCCCGTCCCCGACTCGCTCGTGTGGGGCCGAGCAGGCTCTCCCGGGGTCTTTTCACACCCTTCGTCGTACCGCAGTCCATGTCACCAGCTACGCCCACCATCGGCGTCCTCGGCGGGATGAGTGCGACCTCGACGGTCGAGTACTACCGCGAACTGAACAGCCGCGTCAACGACCGACTCGGCGGTCACCACGCCGCAGAGGTCGTGATCCACAGCGTCGACTTCGGCGAGTTCGAGCCACTGATCCAGGCCGACGAGTGGGGCGAGATCGGCGACCGACTCGCCGACGACGCCGGGCGACTGGAGGCCGCCGGGGCCGACTTCCTGCTGGTGGCGAGGAACACGATGCACCGAGTCGCACCAGCCATCGAGGAGGCACTGTCGATCCCGCTGGTCCACATCGTGGACGTGACCGCCGACGCCGCGACCGAGGCCGGACTCGACACGCTCGGCGTCCTCGGCACCAAGCCGGTGATGGAGGCGAACTTCTACCGGGATCGCTTCGCCGACCACGGGATCGAGGTCGTCGTGCCGGACGCCGCCGGGCGGGAACTGGTCGACTCGGTGATCTTCGACGAACTGACCCACGGCGTCTTCACCGACGCGTCGCGGGACGACTACCGCGACCTGATGGACGACCTCGTCGACGCCGGCGCGGAGGGCATCGTCCTCGGCTGTACCGAGATCGGCGAACTCGTCTCGACCGACGACTACGACCGGGTGCCACTGCTGGACACGACCGACCTCCACGTCCAGCGCGCGGTCGAGCTACAGCTCGGCGATCGGTCGCTCCCCGAACGGTAAGTCGCCGAAACGCGGCGACGGACGGCCGACTCAAGCTACGTCCACGAACCGGCCGTCGACCAACTTCGGCACGACCTCGTGTGCGTCGAAGTCGGTGATCCGGTCGTCCAGATCGGCCCGGCGCGTCGGGTGGGCGTCGGCGTGGTAGGCGTCACCCTTCGCGGTCGGCAGCTCTCGGCGGAAGACCGTCTCCTCGGCGTTCGTCAGGCCGACGTCGGCGATCTGCCGGCCGATCCGGATCGCGCCGATGTGGTCCTCGACGGCGATGTCGCCCTTGTAACCGGCGCTGACGAGGTAGGTGTCGCGGTCGGGGAGGTGGTCGCCCAGTGCCTCGGCGTTCGTCGTCGACCCGAGGTAGACCGACACGTCGTCGCGGTCGCCGGCACCGCGCTCTCTGAGTCGGTTCACCGCACGGCCGCCGTTCGTCGAGGTCATCGCGGCGTGGCGGCCCTCGGCGTCGAGACCCCGGACGAACGTCGGCGAGTTGTGGAAGTCGTAGTCGCCGGCCGCGTCGTAGTCGGGGTCGTGGTCGCCGCCGGCCAGCGAGTCCGGGCGGTCCTCGCGGAAGGCGAGCGTGTCCTCTCTCTCGGCGACGACCGTCAGCGACGCGAGGCCGTCGGCGAACAGTTCGACCACGGTGGTCGAGAAGAAGATCACGTCGATGACGACGTAGTCGCCCGGCGGGAGGTCGTCCGGAAGTGCCTCACAGCGTTCGACGTGACGGGTCGCCAGCGGTTCCATCGTCCTCACGTTCGCCGACCTGCGGTAAGCGTCTTGCTACAGCAGACGGTGGTGCGCAGTTCGCCGCCGACAGCGACCGACAGAACGCGTTCGCCGACCGAGGCTACCCTCCCGGGAGTCACTCGGCACAACAAGCTTCGGTGCCGCCGTCCGCCTCCGCCTTCGGTTCGGTGAGTTCGTAGAGATTCTGTCGCGCGTCGGCGAAGTACACGTCCTCGTCGACGATGCCGATCCCTTCGAGTCGTTCGAGCGCGTAGCGCACCGTCCGTGCCGACAGCATCGACTCCTCGACGATTCCCTTCTGTGTCAGTGGTCCGTTGTACTCCAGAACCTTGAAAACGAGTTTCGCACTCGGTGGGAGGTCGTCCAGACTCTCCCCGTCTGTTCCAGCCATCGTTACGAATCGAAACAGCCCACGGGCTTAAAGATTGATACCCGCTGGCACGGAGCGTCTGTCCGATGTCAGATTCGAGGCGCGGGTGGTGGACGGCTGTCGCGTCGGCTGTCGGCGTCGACCGACACCTCGTCGAGACGGACGGACGACGGCGAGTCGCCAAGCGAACGCCTTTTGACGCAGGGTGCCGCACCGTGGAGTATGGCAACCGAAACAGAGCAGGGGCTGTCGGGCCACCTGCGCGGTGTCACGGTCACGACGCTCGCCTGTCTGGCGGGTGTGATCGCGGCACTCGTGTCCGGGGTCGTCCTCGGGACGACGGCCGAGGCCGCCCAGAGCACCCTCGGAGTGGTGATCGTCGGCGGGTTCGTCGTCCTCCAGTTCCCGATCCTCCGGGTGCTCGGCGTGGACGTACAGGACTTCTCGGCGAAAGACTACATCTACGTGGCCTTCATGACGGTCACGCTCTGGTTCATCGCGTACACCATCCTCCTGACGAGCGGTGTCCAGCTGTAACCATGGCGGACGACAGTATCGCGGTCGTCGACCTCGACAGGTGTCAGCCTGACCGCTGTAGCTACGAGTGTTCGAACTACTGCCCGCCGAACCGCACGGGCAAGGAGTGCATCACGCTGCGTGGCGAGGACGCCGACGTCGGTGAACCGGACCAGATCCACATCTCCGAGGAGATCTGTCTCGGCGAGACCTGCGGCATCTGCGTCGAGAAGTGTCCCTTCGACGCCATCGAGATCATCAACCTCCCCTCCGAGTTGGAAGAGGACCCCGTCCACCGCTACGGCGACAACGCGTTCGCGCTGTACGGCCTGCCGGTCCCGGAACCGGGGTCGGTGACGGGCATCCTCGGGCCGAACGGCATCGGGAAGACCACGGCGGTTCGGGCGCTGGCCGGCGAGATGATCCCGAACCTCGGGCAGTGGAGCGAGGAAGCGAACTGGGACGCGGTGCTAGATCGGTACCGTGGCTCGGAGCTTCAGAACTACATCCGGCGCGTGATGGACGGCGACGTGACCGTCGCCCGCAAGCCGCAGTACGTCGACCAGATCCCCAAGCAGTTCGACGGCAACACCCGGCAACTGCTCGAACGAACCGACGAACGCGGCGCGCTGGACGAACTCGTCGACCGCCTCTCGATCCGGGCGGTGCTGGATCAGAACATCGACAACCTCTCGGGCGGGGAGCTCCAGCGTGTCGCGCTGGCGGCGACGCTCGCACGGGACGCCGACTTCTACTTCCTCGACGAGATCACGCCGTACCTCGACATCGGCCAGCGCGTGACCGCCGCGCGACTCATCCAGGAACTCGCCGAGGACGGCGACCGGTCGATGCTGGTCGTCGAACACGACCTCGCCGTGCTCGATCTGCTGGCGGACACGCTCCACGTCGCCTACGGTGAACCCGGCGCGTACGGTGTCGTCACGTCGCCCAAGTCCACGAAGAACGGCATCAACGAGTACCTGAACGGCTACCTGAACAACGAGAACATGCGCATCCGGCCGAGCGCGATCGAGTTCGAGGAGCACGCGCCCCGCGAGAGCGCGAAGGGTACGCCCCTGCTGGACTACCCCGACCTCGAACACTCCTACGGCGAGGGCGAGTTCTCGTTGTCTGTCGAGGGCGGCACCATCTACCACTCGGAGGTACTGGGCATCGTCGGCCCGAACGGGATCGGGAAGTCCACGCTCGCACAGTTGTTCACCGGCGATCTGGAGCCGGACAATGGCGAACTCGACTTCCTCGTGGACATCGCCTACAAGCCGCAGTACATCCAGATCGACCAGCCGATGCGCGTCGACACGTTCCTCTCGTCGATCACCGACGACTTCGGCTCCTCCTACTGGAACACCGAGGTCGCCCAGCCGCTCCAACTGGAGCGCATCATGGAACAGCAACTGACGGACCTCTCGGGCGGGGAGCGCCAGCGCGTCGCCATCGCCGCCTGCCTCTCGGAGGACGCCGACCTCTACCTGCTGGACGAACCGTCGGCGCACCTCGACGTCGAACAGCGCGTCCGCGCGACTTCGGCCATCCGGCGGTACGCCGAGAACCACGACGCGACCGTGATGGTCATCGACCACGACATCTACATGATCGACCTGCTGGCGGACCGCCTGATGGTCTTCGACGGCGAACCCGCAGTCGAGGGGCACGCCTCGACGCCACAGGAGATGCGCGCCGGCATGAACGACTTCCTCGCCGACCTGGAGGTCACCTTCCGCCGCGACGAGCGGACCGGCCGACCCCGGATCAACAAGCCGGGGAGCCAACTCGACCGCAAGCAGAAGCGCGAGGGCGAGTACTACTACGCGCCCTGATCGTCCGACTGCGCGACAGTCTCCTCGTCTCTTTCCCTCTTTTCGGCCGGCTCCCGCCACAGATCGACGCCGAGAACGACCAGCCCCGCGACGGTCGGCAGGACGACCAGTAGGCCGCCACCGGTCGGTAACTCGACGAAGGTAGCGAGGACGACGAGTAGGAGTGTCGCGAGTGGGACGACGACCAGCGTGACACCCAGTCGACGCCGGCCCCGCCGGAGGTAGCCGATCCCCCAGAACGCGCCGGCGACGATCACCAGCAGGCCCGCGAGCAGGCCGCCGAGGACGGCGACCGTGACCACCAGCGCGCCGATGACGTCCGGTTCCCCCCCGGAGAGGCTCCCCGTGCCTGCGAGCAGCAGACCCACGAACAGGAGCATCGCGGCACCGAAGGCGGTCAGCCCGCCGGCCACGTCGTGCCAGTGTCCCTCGCTCCGGTCTCGGCGCAGGAGGCCGACGACCGCCGCGAACACGCCCAGCAGTGCGAGCACGGCGAGCACCGGAACCACGACGCGCTGGACCCACAGCCCGCTGAACAGCGGGGGGTCGAAGACGTAGGAGTCGCCGGGCGGGCCGCGGTAGAGCCGCCCCGGCACGCCGGCGAAGAACAGACAGAGTCCGCCGACGATGGCCAGCGCGCCGGTGAGGCGGTCGACGCGCTCCGGTTCGGTCGGTGCGCTCGAGTCGGCCGAGTCGGTCGATGCGCTCGATGCGGCCGATTCAGCCATCGAAACCGCCCCCCAGCGCGAGAACGCGCCCGTCCTCGTCGGTCAGGACGACCGCCCCGTCGAGGATGGCGGGCGGGAGGACGCGGCTCCGGCCGCCGAGCCCCCACAGCGCGTCGCCGAAGCCGGCGGTGAACGCGACGAGACTCGGTGCCACGTCGTCGATGCCGGCCGACCCTTCGAGGACGAGTACGTGGTCGTCGGTGCCGGCCGGGACCGTCGCGTCGCCGAGCGCAGAGCACCAGCGCGGCGTCGGTTTCCCGTCGGTGCGGTCGAACGCGAAGGCGGCGTCGCCGGACTCGCCCGGTCGTTCCGCGAGGTAGAGCGTGTCGGGCGTGACGACCGGCGACGAGAGACCGCGCCCGCTTCCGCGGTCGATCAGCCAGCGTCGCGTGCCGTCGTCGAGTGCGTAGCAGGCGAGGCCGTCGTAGCTCCCGAGGTAGGCGTTCCCGTCGACGACGACCGGGTAGAAGTCGGCGACGGCCCCGGTTCGCCAGCGTTCCGTGCCGTCTGCGAGGTCGAGTGCCGCGGTGGCGAGCGTCCGCTCGCCGGCCAGCCCCTGTGCCTGCAGGACCACCACGCCGTCGCCGACGGCCGGGAGCGAGCGTCCGCCGCCGACCGTGGCGGTCCACCGTTCGGTGCCGTCGCTCGCGTCGAGAGCGACCGTCTCCCGGTCCGTGTCGAGGACGACGGTCCCGTCGACGACGACGGGGATGCCGACCGGCGCGTCCGCCGCGTAGCGCCAGCGTTCGGTGCCGTCGGCGAGCGCGAGGGCGACGAGTTCGCTCCGGCCGGCGACGAAGACGGTGTCGCCGCCGACGACCGGGGGAGCTATCTCCTCGTCGTAGCCGTGGGTCGGCGGGACGGACGCCGGCGAGACGGCGTCGGTCGTCCAGACCTGCGTGCCGTCCCGGAGGTCGAGTGCGGTGACGCCCGCGCCGGTCGAGACGAACACGCGGCCGCCGGCGACGACCGGCGAACTCGCCTCGTAGAAGACCTCGTTCACGGGTGCGGTCGGTGGGGTCGCCTGCCACCGGACCGCGACCGAGTCGGTCGGAATCGCGCCTTCGGGCGTGTAGCCCGCGTTGCCGGGGTCGTAGCGCGGGGCGGGCCAGTCGCCGGCCGGAACCGAGTCGAAGCCTGCGGGGTCGCTCGGTCGGCGGACCGAGGCGTCCGGGTCGGGGTCGTCCGAATCCGGGCAGGAGGAGGAACAGCCCGCGAGTCCGGCGACCGTGCCGGTCGCGAGGAGCGCGAGCACGTCGCGTCTCTGGAGGGACTGCATTCGAACGTTGTGGTCGACGTGGGAGGTGAAAAAGGTAGAGCCTGAGTCGGACTCCGTTACTGCGCTCGTACTATGAGCCGCAGACTGGAACTGTACAGTAGCGCAAACCGCGACAACATCGACACCGCTACGATTGCTAGCGCGGCCACCAGCGGAACCGCGACAGCATCAGCACCGCAACCGCGACAGCACCGCACCTCGAACCTCCCCAACCTCGCGGGGCGCTCCACACCGCGCGCCCCGCTCCCTCGCGCGTTTCTCGCGCGCCGACCGCAACCGCACTGCGACACCCGAGTTGAGAATGTTGCTCACGTCACACCCACCAGTCGAGTGGGCTGGCGCGACACCTCGGCGACGGAGGGCCGCCTCGGGCACCACACCTCGGCGGCGTGGGGCCGCCTCGGGCGAGCCTCGTGTCGCGCACTTCGGCGGGATGCACCCGCCTCAGGCAAGCCGACGGTCGCAGGGAGGCTATCGCTGAAACCGACTGGTCCACCGAGAGTTGCACGATGGATCGCAGGTTCACCGGGTGGGACTGAAAGGGGCCGCGTTCTCGATCCACCTCCGACGACGTAAGCAGAGCGAGAGCGAAGCTCTCGCGCCAGCAGTCGGGCGACTCCCGTGTCGCCCGACAACACTGGACTGAACGAGGGCGCGGAGCGAAGCGACGCGTCCTCGTGAAGGAAGCGCGCAACGAGTCGCAGGTGGTCGAGAACGCGGGGGCTTTCACCCCTCGTCGTCCGCGACCGATCCGTCCGAGTTGTCTGTGAGAGATTCGATAGAAGTGTCTCCAACCGACCCACCCGAGTTCACACCGACGATTCCGAGAAGAACCACCCCGCCACCGCACCGCTAATCAGCCGCGCGTGCTCTATTTCGCGCGTCCTCCACGCTCTCCCCGTCACGCACCAGCGCCTCGACGAACAGCTCACCCGCCTTGTACGACGACCGGACCATCGGCCCCGAGGCGCAGTACAGGAAGTCGAAGTCCTCCTCGGCGACCTGCCGCCACGTCTCGAACTTGTCCGGGTGGACGTAGTCGAACACGTCCAGATGCGACCGCGAGGGCTGGAGGTACTGCCCGAAGGTCACCACGTCCACGTCGATCTGCCGGAGGTCGGACAGCGTCTGGTACACCTCGTGGTCGTACTCGCCGAGACCGAGCATCAGACTCGTCTTCGTGTAGATATCCGATTCCCGCGAGACGCGCTCCAGCACGGAGAGACTCTGTTCGTAGCCCGCGCGCCGGTCCCGGATCGGCCACTGGAGGCGCTCGACCGTCTCGACGTTGTGCGCGATCACGTCCGGGCCGGCGTCGATGATCTGCTCGACCAACTCCGGTTCACCCTGAAAGTCCGGGATCAGACTCTCGACGAGGATCGACGGGTCGCGGCGCTTGATCTCCCGGATCGTCTCCGCGAACTGGCCCGCGCCCTGGTCCGGCAGGTCGTCGCGGTCGACCGACGTGAGAACGACGTAGTCCAGTCCGATCTCCGCGACGGCGTCGGCGACTTTCGTGGGTTCCTCGGGATCGAGGGCCTCCATCCCGCCGGTCTGCACGTCACAGAAGTTACAGCCGCGCGAACAGCGGTCGCCGAGCAACATGAACGTCGCCGTGCCCGGCCCGTCGCGGCCACTCCAGCACTCGCCCATGTTCGGGCAGTTGGCCTCCTCACAGACCGTGTGGAGGTCACGGTCCCGGAGCGAGGACTTGATCTCGGTGAACCGCTCCCCGGCCGGCGGTCGCATCTTGAGCCAGTCGGGCTTCCGCCGCCTGCTACTCATGCCCGGACCTTCGGGAGGGACGGCAAAAAGTTGTGGCTTCTGCGGTGCGGTCCCGCCGGTGTCGTCCCGACTCGCCGCGAGTCTTCGACCCCACCGCCGAGTTCACGCACGCCGAGTCAGATCCACGACGAGTGACCGATCAACCTATCGAGAAATGTGCTATGGTCTCATACCGATAGAAATTTATTATCATTCTCCCAGTCGAAAAGTAACAGTCGATGTTCGACCTCTCGCAGGAGGAGATCACGGAGGGTTCGATCTCTCGTGCGCTCGTCCTCCTCGCCGCCCCCCTCGTCGTGCAGAATCTCGTGCAGGTGGTCCAGCAGGTCGTCGACACGTTCTGGGTCGGGCGGATCGGCGAGACGGCGGTGGCGGCGGTTGGACTCAACTTCCCGCTGACGGCGCTGTTACTGTCGGTACTCACGACCCCCTTCGTCGGCGTGCAGGTACTCGTCTCCCAGCGCACCGGTAGCGACGACCGGGCGGGGGCACGCAGTGCCGGCTTCCACGGACTCGTCCTCGCACTCGTGCTCGGGGTGGCGATGGCGCTCGTCACCGTCACCTACGCCGAAGAGTTGATCGCGCTGTTGAACCCCGGCGACGAGGTCGCGCGCCTCGCCGTGCTCTACCTCCGCATCTACATCGTCGGCGTGGTCGCCGCCGCCGCGAGCGACGCGCTGGAGGCGGGCTTCATCGGCTCCGGCGACTCGCGGGCGGCGCTCTACATCAACCTCACCGTCGTCGCCGTCAACATCGTCCTCGACCCCTTCCTGATCCTCGGTCTCGGTCCGTTCCCGGCACTGGGAATCGAGGGGGCCGCCTACGCGACCGCCGCCGGCTTCCTCTGTGGGTTCCTGCTCGCGGCCGGACTGACGCTCGGCGGGCGCGACAGCTACACGTTGACCCGCGAGTCGGTCGGCTTCGAGGTCGACGAGTTCCGCGAACTGATCGACGTCGGCGGGCCGACGACCGCCCAGCGACTCGGCGGCCAGTCGGTCCGCGTGGTACTCGTCAGTATCGTCGCCATCACCGGCGGGGCCGCCGGACTGGCGGCGTACACGGTCGGCGCACGCATCGCCGCCATCGCGTACATCCCGGCGAGTGGCCTCCAGCAGGCCGCCCAGAGCATCGTCGGCCAGAACCTCGGCGCAGGCCAACCGGGGCGGGCGAGTCGAGTCACGTGGGTCGGCGTCGGCATCGCGGCCGGTGCGCTGTCTGTCGTCGGCGCGATCCAGTGGGTCGTCCCGGAGTTCATCACCACCGTCTTCGTGCCGGATCTGACCCCTCTCGGCTTCGAGTACACCGTGACGTATCTGGAGATTCTGGCGTACAGCTACTGGGCCATCGGCGGCACCTACCTGTTCCTCGGCGGGTTCAACGGCGCGCGCCGGACCCGGACGAGTCTGGTCGTCGACCTGCTGAAGTACTGGGGCATCAGGTTCCCCATCGGCGTCCTCGCGCTCCCGACGACGTTCGCGGTCTCGCTGCTCGGCGTCTCGCTCACTCCCGGTGTCGGCCTCGGGGTCACGGCCATCTTCTGGGCGGTGACCATCTCGAACGTCGTCACCGTGGTCGGCGTGGGCGCGTACTACTGGTACACGACGAACGACGGGATGTTGGAACGGGCCGCAGACAGCGTCTCGAACTCGGCGTCGGGCGACTGATCGGGCCGAGCGTTCGACCGTCCGGGTCGGCTCACTCCTGGCGCGACGGCGGGATGTCGGGTTCCCACGCGACCGCCTCGACGGCCGCGTCGAGGACGCCGTCGACGTTCTCGTCTGCGGTGACGCTCATGTACGCGTCGGCCGCGACGTCGCGCGACTGGTCGCTCTTGTTACAGACCGTGAGGACGGGCACGTCGCGGCTGGCGAACCGGCGTTCGACCGCGTCCCGCAGTTCGAGTTGGACGTCGATAGGGTAGCCACAGTCACCGGAGGCGTCCACGACGAAGACGACCGCGTCTGCGAGGTGCTCTAAGGCGGAGACGGCCTGGCGTTCGATGTCGTTGCGCTCGTCTTCCGGGCGGTCGAGCAGGCCGGGCGTGTCGACGATCTGGTAGCGGACCCGGTCGTGCTCGAAGTGGCCGATCTGGACGCCGCGCGTGGTGAAGGGGTAGGTGGCGATCTCGTTCGAGGCGCGGGTGACGTGGTTGACGAACGAGGATTTGCCGACGTTGGGGTAGCCGGCGACGACGATCGCGGGTTCGTCCGGGCGGATGTCCGGCACGGTCTTCAGTGCGTCGCGGGCCTCGCCGATGCGCAGGAGGTCGTCCGCGATCTGTTCCACGATGTCGGCCATGCGGGCGAACGCCTGCTTGCGGTGTTTCCGGGCGGTTTCGGGGGTCGTCCGCCGGAGTTTCGGCTGGTACTCGCGTTTGATCTCGTCGATCTGTCGGCTGGCCCAGGTGACCCGCGAGAGGGCCTGCCGGAGTTCGTCCACGTCGACGATGGCGTCCGCGAGTTCGTAGTAGAAGGGGTCGACGAGTTCGAAGTCGGGCCACTGGGTGACGACGTTCTCCAGGTTGTCCGAGAGGATGTTCGCCGAGGTGGTCAGCATCGACTGCTGTGCCTCGAGTCCCTCCTTCGCTCGCCCGGACCGGGCGGCCCTGGAGAAGGCCTTGTCCACCAGTTCCTCCGCGCGTGGGGTGGTGGGGAGATTCTCGAAAATCATTTGCCGACTCTTGCGCGTCGGGCCGTATAAGCGCGTTCGTTGCGCTTCGTGGGTGTGTGAGTGTGTCTCGGGTTGGAAGTGGTGTGTGGCGTGGAGTACGGATTCGGGGTGGGCGAGGTCGGTGCTTCGGTCGCGGCGGAGACTGCGACGGGACTTGATTAGTTGCTGTGACAACGCTCGTACCGCAGACCGCGACCATGACAGCATCCGCACCGCAGACTGTGACAGCATCCGCACCGCAGACCGTGACAGCATCCGCACCGCAAACAGCAACGCTACTCGATCCGGGACAACCGGAATATTCGACCGCATCCGCGACCGCGACAGCACCGCAGACCGCCACTGCACAGCACCGCAACCGCGACCGCACCTCGATCCTCCCCAGCCTCGTGACAGAGCGAGAACGGAGCTCTCGCTAGCCCTCGTTCGGTTTCCTCACGAGGACGCACTCCGCACCGCCCGCGTCACTCCCTCGCACGCGTCAAGTCGCGCGCGCCGACAGCACAGCACCGCGACGACCGACTTTCCACCACAACTCGCGCTACACTTACCAGTCGAGTGGGCTGGCGCGAGTTCATCTCGCGCCGACGGTCGCAGGTAGGCGCACACGCTGATCCGACTGGTCCACCCCAGTTGCGTGCGCTTTCGCAGATTCCACCGGGTGGGACTGAAAGGGGCCGGCGTCTCGACTGGTCCCCGACGCACCAAGCAGAGCGAGACCGGAGGTCTCGCCAGCCTGAGGGAAGCGCGCAGGAAGTCGCGGGCCATCGAGACGCCGGGGGCTTTCATTTCTCGTTCTCGCCGACCGACTCAACCGAGTTCTCTGCGACAGATTCGACCGAGTTCTCTGCGACAGATTCGACCGAGTTCTCTGCGACAGATTCGACCGAGTTCTCTGCGACAGATTCGACCGAGTTCTCTGCGACAGATTCGACCGAGTTCTCGCCGACCGATTCGACCGAATTCTCTCCAACAGAGATTCACCCACGCGAGTCGTCCACCACGTCTCGTCGGTAGACAGACCGAACCCCTAAAGTCGAGTGCGGACTTGCGTCCAACAATGACCACGCTCGGAACTGCGAGTGCGGCCCCCGGCGAGATGGACACGGGCCGCCTCGAGGTCGGGGAGACGCGGGACGGGAGCCCCGTCGAACTCCCCGTCGCCGTCGTCAACGGCGCACGCGACGGCGAGACGCTCTACCTGCAAGCGGCCTCGGATGGCGACGAACTCAACGGCGTCGGGGTGATCCAGCGGGTCGTCCCCCGGTTGGACCCGGCGGACCTCGCCGGCACCATCCTGATCGTCGGCATCGTCAACTACCACGCCTTCCAGGTCGCGGAGCACCGCAACCCGATCGACGACACGAAGATGAACCGCGCGTACCCCGGCGACGCGAACGGCACCTCCTCGGAGCGCATCGCCGCCGCCACCTTCGAGGCGGCGACGCGGGCCGACCTCGTTCTCGACCTCCACCAGGGCTCTACGAGTCGGATGATCGACGAGGTGCGGGTCCGGTGTGGGCCGCGCCACCGCCTCCACCGTGAGTGTCTCGAACTGGCGAAGACCTTCGGCTGTGGCTACGTCCTCGATCAGAAGGGCCCCGACGGGCAACTCGCCCGCGCCGGTCCCGACGAGGGGATTCCGACCGTCGACCCGGAACTCGGCGGCTGTGTCGGCTGGGACGAGTCCAGCATCCAGCGCGGCGTCGAGGGGGTGTTCAACGTCCTCCGGGGGTACGGCTTCCTCGACGGCTCCGTCGACCGTCAGCGACAGACGCGCGCCACGGGCTTCGATCAGTACGGCTCGCCGGCGGGTGGCCTCGTGCGGTTCCAGCAGGAACTCGGCGACGAGGTGCGGGCCGGCGACACGCTGTTCGAGGTGACGGACACCTTCGGGAGCCTGAAGGCCCGTATCACCGCCGACTCCGACGGCATCTTCTGGCGCTCCCGGCGACTCCCGCAGGTGGCGACCGGCGAGTACGTCTGCTCTGTCGGGATCGACATCGACAGTTACTGACACCCCACCTGCGAACCGTCTCTCATGCTCCGCTGTGCCGACTGCGGCCGAACCGACGACCACCGCTGGCGCTGTCACTGCGGCGGGCCACTGGACTTCGCAGACTCGGCGGTTCCCGAGGGTCAAGCCCCCGATCCCGCCAGTTTCGACACCCGCGACGGTCTCTGGAGTTTCGCCGACTTCCTGCCGGTCGCCCGTGAAGTGAGCCTCGGCGAGGGACTCACCCCACTCGTCTCGGCATCCGACTGGGACGCCCAGTTCAAACTGGAGTACGTCTTCCCCACCGGGAGCTTCAAAGATCGCGGGGCGACGACGACCCTCTCGCGGGCCGTGGCTGTCGGCGCGGATCGGGTCGTCGAGGACTCCTCGGGCAACGCCGGGGCCGCCATCGCCACCTACGCCGCCCGTGCCGGCCTGCCGGCGGACATCTACGTCCCGGCCGACGCCAAAGCGTCGAAACTCCGGGCTATCGAGCGCGCCGGGGCGACCGCGATCCGCGTCGAAGGCGACCGACAGGCGGTGACCGACGCCTGCATCGCGGCGGTCGAGGGCGAGTCGCGGGCCGCAGGCGACGAACGGGTCTACTACGCCAGCCACGCGTGGGACCCCGCGTTCTACGCCGGTACCGCGACGATGGCGTACGAGATCGCACTCCAGCGTGACTGGTCGGTGCCCGACGCCGTGGTCTGCCCACTCGGTCACGGCACCCTGTTCCTCGGCGCGTATCGCGGCTTTCGCGCGCTCCGCGAAGCGGGGTGGATCGACCGTGTACCGCGACTGCTCGGCGTGCAGGCCGAGGGGTACGCACCCATCGCCGAGACGCTCCACCCGGTCGAGTCGGCGGCGGGCGACAGCAACGACCGCGCGGACGGTATCCAGATTCGCCAGCCAGCGCGCCGCGAGCAACTGCTCGACGCCGTCGACGCGACCGACGGCGACGTTGTCGCACTCGGGAGCGAGGCGGTCGAGACGGAACTGGACCGCCTCCACCGTGCCGGGTTCTACACCGAACCGACGTGTGCGGTAGCTCCTGCTGGACTCCGCGAGTACCGCGAGCGTGGCGTGCTGTCGGCCGAGGACGACGTGGTCGTCCCGCTGACCGGGAGTGGGCTGAAGAACTGAGTCGTGGTTCTGCGTCGAAAGTTTCGTGGTTCGATTCGGGACCGGCGACGTGATCAGGACCGCGCCAGCACCAGTCCGGCGAGGACGAGCAGACCGCCGACCGCGAGTGCGACGAGTGGGACCGTGACCGCTTCGACCGAGACTGCGACCGCTACTGCGAGTGTGCCGACCGACACCCCGGCGACCGCGAGTTCGACACGACTCGGCGCGGTCCCGTCGGCGTGCCACGCACTGACGACGGCGTGTCCGAGGACTGCCAGCGGAAACGCGGTCCCGACGACGACCGCGAGGTGGACGGCGACGACACCGACCGCGTCCACTGCCGGGAGTGTCCCGCCGACCGCACTCCCCACGGCGTAGGTCGTCAGGAGTGCGAGTAGCGAGACGGCGAGTGTGCGTTCGACACTGCGGGCAGAGGGGTGGAGGAACGTCGCTGGCTGGACCATGCACTCGACTTCTCGGGCGAGTGGGAAGAGCGTTCGGGAGACCGGCGGCGACAGACGCGTGAGCCTCGATAACTGGTCGCAGATCGCACGAGGGTCGGGAGATTCGTAACGTATTTCAGTTCGACCGGAGTACCAGTAGGTGCGTGTCCGGGTTGGGGTAGTGGACCATCCTTCAGCCTTGTGGAGGCTGAGACGCGGGTTCGATTCTCGCACCTGGACCTTCCTTCCGACGCCGACCGACGAGCGACGCGACTCTCCTGTGATCGCCCACAGCGACTTGTGCCGGCCGGTCGAACTCGGCCTGTGACCGACGACCGGGACGACCCCGACACGGAAGCCGAGTCCGACGCCGACGGATCGGTCGACGACGCGGTGCCACTCACCGACTGGCGCCGCGTCGAATCCGCACTCCGCGACCTCGACGGCACCGTCACCGCGACCGACGACCGCATCGAACTCCGATCCGGGAGCGCTCGCTTCGCCGTCACCCGTGACGGTCGCGTCGAGGCCGGGATGCCGCTCCACGACCTGACGACCGGGCGCGTGACCGCACTGGCGGTCGACCACGACCGCGGTGCGATCCGACTGGTGACAGACGACGGCGAGATGGCGTACGAGTTTCGGCTCCCCTGAGTGACGACTGGGCGGGCCGCGACCGGACCCCGGAGGCGGCTCAGGACTTGTGCGTGAACAACACCGGCCGGTCGTCGTGGACCGAGACGCAGATGTCCAGCAGTTCGGTCTGCCGGAGACTGGTGGACTGCTCCTTGCAGACGACCAGCGAGTCGAACGAGTCCTCACAGATCGGACAGGCGACTGCAGTCGTGTTCTGGTAGAGTTTGATCTCGGGGTTGTCCTCCCGTGGCGTCAGCGACGAGACGAGGTTCTCGAAGTCGTCCATGTGCAGTAGTGCCGAGGCCGGGAGGATAAATCTACGGCGCGTCCGCAGGGCGTGCCGACGACTCGGCTCGACGACGAGCACCGTCGATTCGACTTCCGGAGCCGGTACGGTGATGTGTGTCGGCGACACTGTGTGGGACGATGACAGGCGAGAGTCGGCAGAGAGGAGTCGCAGGCCGACCGACGCGGGGAGCGGGACCGTGACCGATCCACTCGCGGACGCCGACGTGCACCGGGTGCTGGACGCCGACGGGCACGTCCTGCCGGACGCCGAGGTGCCGGACCTCTCCGACGAGACGCTAGTGGACGTCTACCGCGACATGCGCGTCACCCGGCGGTTCGACGAACGCGCCGTCAGCCTCCAGCGACAGGGCCGGATCGGCACCTACGCGCCCTCCGCCGGGCAGGAGGCGTCGGCGGTCGCCTCGACGCACGCGCTGGCCGACCGGGACTACGTGAGCTACCAGTACCGCGAACACGGCGCGGTCGTCGTCCGGGACCTCCTCTCGGAGTACCTCCCCTACTGGATGGGCCACGAGTCCGGCAACGCCGCGATGGTCGAGGGGAACGTCGTCCCGCTAAACATCGGTGTCGGGTCGCACATCCCCCACGCTGTCGGCCTGGCGTGGGCCGCCAGCCTCCGGGGCGACGACACGGTCGTCGCCTGCCACTTCGGCGACGGCGCGACCTCGGAGGGTGACTTCCACGAGGGGCTGAACTTCGCGGGCGTCTTCGACACGCCGAGCGTCTTCTGCTGTCACAACAACGGCTGGGCCATCTCCATCCCCGAGGGCGAACAAACTGCGAGCGACACCTTCGCCGAGAAGGCGGTCGCCTACGGGTTCGATGGCATGCGCGTGGACGGGATGGATCCACTCGCCAGTTACGCCGTGACGCGTGAAGCGGTCGAGCGCGCTCGTAACTCGGATTCCGATGCCGAGGGACCGCGCCCGACGCTGATCGAGTTCGTGGAGTACCGGTTCGGTGCGCACACGACCGCCGACGACCCCGGCGTCTACCGCGACGAGTCGACGGTCGACCACTGGCGCGACCTCGATCCGATCCCGCGCTACGAGACGTTTCTGCGGGAGACCGGCCGCATCGACGACGAGGGCGTGCAGGCCATCGCGGACGAGGCCGACGAGGTAGTCGCCGAAGCGGTCGACGTCGCCAGCGAAGTCGACGCCGATCCGGCAGAGATGTTCGCGGATGCCTACGCCGACCTCCCGCCCGAGGTCCGGCGACAGCGCGACGAGTTGCTCCGACAGGTCGAAGCGTTCGGTGACGACGCCTTCCTGCGCGAGGAGTGAGGTGGAGGTAGTGAGTCGGCGACGGGCGGGTCCGCGACCGGATCAGTCCGCGGCTCTGCGGGCGACGACCGCGTAGAAGGGGTCGCCAGTCGCTGGCGTCTCGCGGAGCGTCTCGACCGACTCGAAGCCACCGGCCGCGTCGCAGTATCGTCGCACGAGGTCGGCACGCGCGTCCATCGACGCCGCACGCCACGCGCGGATCGCCTTCTGCGGGAACATCCGGTTCGAGAAGGAGACCGCGAGGACGCCGCCGGGGGCGAGTACGCGAGCGATCTCGCGGAAGACGGCGGTCGGATACTGGAGGTACTGGACCGAGACCGCGATCAGCACCGCGTCGAAGCTGTGGTCGTCGAAGGGGAGCGACTGGTCGGCGTTGAGGTTCTGGACGAACGAGTCGTCCAGTCGGTCGTTGGCCGCCAGTTCCGCGCGGTTCAGGCCGTGGCCGACGACGCGGGGGTAGCTGGCGTCCGGCGGCAGGTGTGAGACCCAACTGCTCATCAGGTCGAGGACGCGGGCGTCGGCCGGAAGCTCCCGGCGGTAGAGCGCGGTGAGTCGCTCGCGGAACTGCTCGTCGACGTGGTGGACGAAGCGCGGACTGACGTAGAAGTCGCGGTCGTCGCCGTCGAGGAGTTTCTGGCGGTCGGTCGCGTCCAGCACCGTATCCATATCGAAGCGCAGGATGCGGGCGGCTTCAGGCTGTCGGCGGGCACGGGAGGCTTCGGTCGGCTGCGGACGCGACGACCAGTCTTATTCTCGTCGCGTGCGTCCCTCCGCGCATGCAGGTCGCGCTCCTGACGGTCGGCGACGAGATTCTCGCGGGGGACATCGAGAACACGAACGCGACGTGGCTCGCCCGCCAGTTGACCGAGCGCGGTGTGACCGTCACCCGAATTCTGACGGTGCCGGACGACCGGGGGCTGATCGCCGAGACGCTCCGCGACTGGACCGCCCAGTTCGACGCGGTGGTGGTCACCGGGGGACTGGGCGGCACGCCGGACGACGTGACCATGGACGCGGTGGCCGACGCGGTCGGGGTGGAGATGGCCGTGAACGACGAAGCGAAGACGGACGTGGAGGCGACGATCGC
This sequence comes from Salinirubrum litoreum, assembly GCF_020567425.1. NCBI lineage: Archaea > Methanobacteriati > Methanobacteriota > Halobacteria > Halobacteriales > Haloferacaceae > Salinirubrum > Salinirubrum litoreum. The sequence continues at coordinate 1,302,667 of NZ_JAJCVJ010000001.1, forward strand.
CGCGTACCGCGAGCAGTACCCCGACCTCGCCGAGCGCTACCCGGATCTCGATCTGGACGTGACCCAGCACGCCTCGATTCCGGCCGGCGCGCGACCACTGCTGAACACGGTCGGCCTGTCGCCGGGGTGTGTGATCGGCGGGGTGTACGTCTTCCCCGGTATCCCCGAGGAGATGAAGGCGATGTTCGACGCGGTAGCGGAGGAGTTCGGCGGGAGCGTCGTCTCGGAGACGCTCTACACCGACGCCCCGGAGGGTGCCCTGACTGAGCAGTTGCGGACTGCACGGGACGAGTTCGGCGTCGCCGTCGGGAGCTACCCGAGTCGGGGCGAGCCGAATCGACTGAAGATAGTCGGGGAGGACGCCGAGGCGGTGGCCGCGGCGACTGCGTGGTTGCGGGAGCACGTCGAGACTGTGGACCGGTGAGTGAATGTCGAGGGGTGTGTCGAGGTTCGGGAAAGGGTTGTTCTCGAGTGGTGATCTGTTGTCGTGGTCGGTGAACGCGCTGTTCGTGTGAGGGACTGCGACTACACCGTGAACAGCGATAGCACCGCTACTCGTGCTAGCGCACCGACGAGATGACGCACCCGCGACAGCACCCGCAGACCGCGACAACACCGCAGACCGCGACAACACCGCAGACCGCGACAACACCGCAGACCGCGACAACACCACTACTCGTGCTAGCGCGAGGAACCGCACCGCGACAGCACCGCACCTCGGTCCTCCCCAGCCTCGGGGTTCTCTCCGCACCGCCCGAACCCCTCCCTCGCGCGTTTCTCGCGCGCCGACCGCAAACCGCACCGCGACACTGAACTGAAGCGCCGACTCACGACACGTTTACCAGTCGAGTGGGCTGGCGCGAGTTCATCTCGCGCCGACGGTTGCAGGGAGGCGCTCGCGCTGATCCGACTGGTCCACCGGGAGTTGCGTGATGGGTCGCAGATTCCACCGGGTGGGACTGAAAGGGGCCGAGAGCGCGGGGGCTTTCACCTCACGTTGTCCACGACAGCTTCACCTGAGTTCTCTGCGACCGATTCGACAGCAATCACATCACTCAGAGACGTTCATCGCTCGTCCTCTCCGACACACTCGACCGAAGTCACTTCTCGCAGAGGATTTCACCCCTCTTCGTTCACGACGCATCAGTCAGGAGAGACAGCCGTGAGCGTTCGGGGGGTCGTCCACACCACCAGTCCATTCTCCCGAGTACGCCACGTCGTACCGAGGTCGGACAAAAGACAACCGTTAAAAAGCGCGGCCCGGACAGAGTAGATATGAGCGAAGCCCAGCAACGGCGGGCGCGCAAGTGCGTGTCCTGCGGGATCAACATCTCCGGCACGACGGCCGCGCGGTTCAAGTGTCCGGACTGCGGTCAGGAGATCTACCGCTGTGCGAAGTGTCGCAAGCAGAGCAACCTCTACGAGTGCCCGGACTGCGGGTTCATGGGGCCGTAACAATGGGGAAAGTCGCAGCCAAGATGAAGGTCATGCCGAAGAGCCCCGACATCGACCTCGACGCACTCCAGGAACGTCTGGAGGAGTCGCTCCCCGAGGGTGCGAAGATTCAGGGCTTCGGCCGTGACGACGTGGCCTTCGGTCTCGTCGCACTCCTGCCGGCCGTCATCGTCCCCGACGACGCCGGCGGCACCGAAGCCGTCGAGGAGGCCTTCGCCGGCGTCGAGGGTGTCGAGTCCGTGAAGGTCGAAGAAGTCGGTCGTCTGTAAGACCGCGAGCCGTCCGGTTTTCAGTTCACCGTTCCGCCAGCGACAGCGCCGGGTTCGCCTCCCCAGCCGGCGTCTGGCGTCTCCCGTGGCACCGCGAACTCAGGCCAGTCGCCCGAACGCGAGGCCGAGGAGAGCGCCGACGACGATACCGCCCGCGACACCGAGCGCGATGCTGTTGATCAGGACGCCGACGACGCCGCCGAGCAGGACGCCGACGACGAACCCGAAGCCGAACATCTCGGCGTAGTGGGCCGTGTCACCTTCTTCGTGGTCCGGGACGCCAGTAGATTCGCTTTCGGTACTCATACGCCGCCGTTCGACGCCCTCGTATTAAGAACTTAGTTACTCGCGGCGAGCGAGTCGGCACCCTCACCGACCAGCGCCGAGACGCCGACCGGACCGGAGCCGCCGGTGCCGCCGGGTCACTCCAGCGCGGTCCCGATGGCCTGTTGGAGGTCTGCCCGCAGGTCGTCGGCGTGTTCGATGCCGACCGACACCCGGATCAGCCCGTCCGTCAACCCGGCCGCAATGCGCTCTTCTCGGGGAATCGCGGCGTGGGTCATCGCCGCCGGCTGTTCGATCAGGCTCTCCACGCCGCCGAGCGACTCCGCGAGCGTGAACACCTCGGTCTCCTCGACGACCGTGCTCGCCTGTTCCAGCGTGCCGTCCAACTCGAAGGAGAGCATCCCGCCGAAGTCGTCCATCTGCCGGGCCGCGAGGTCGTGCTGTGGATGGGAGTCGAGACCAGGATAGAACACTTCGCTCACGGCGTCGTGGTCGTCTAACCACTCGGCGAGCGTGCGGGCGTTCTCACAGTGGCGATCCATCCGGACCGGGAGCGTCTTCGTCCCCCGCAGGACGAGGAAGCAGTCGAAGGGGCCGGGCGTCGCGCCGACCGAGTTCTGGTAGAAGCCGAGGCGCTCGTCGAGGTCGGGGTCGTCGGTGACGAGTGCGCCGCCGATGACGTCCGAGTGGCCGCCGAGGTACTTCGTCAGCGAGTGGGAGACGATGTCCGCGCCGTGTTCGAGGGGTCGCTGGAGGTACGGCGTGGCGAAGGTGTTGTCGACGACACAGAGCGCGTCGTTCGCGTGAGCCACGTCCGCGAGCGCCGAGATGTCGTTGACGCGCATCAGCGGGTTCGTCGGCGTCTCGACCCAGACGAGTTCCGTGGCGTCTCGCATCGCGTCCTCCACCGCGTCGTGGTCGGTGGTGTCCACGAAGTCGAATTCGAGGTCGTACTCCTCGTAGACCTGCGTGAAGATGCGGTGGGTGCCGCCGTACACGTCGTCGCCCGCGACGACGTGGTCGCCAGCCGACAGCAGGTTGAGGACCGTGTTGATCCCGCCCATCCCCGAGGCGAAACAGCGGCCGAACTCGCCACCCTCCAGCGAGGCGAGGTTCGCTTCCAGGTCGGTGCGGGTCGGGTTACCGGTCCGCGAGTACTCGTAGCCGCGGTGGTCGCCGGGACCGTCCTGCTGGTACGTCGAGTTCGCGTAGATGGGGGTCATCAGCGCGCCGGTCTCGGGGTCCGGTTCCTGCCCGGCGTGGATGGCGCGGGTCTCGATCCGGCCCGACTCGCGTGTGTCGTGCGCGTCGTCTCGGGGCTCGTCGTCCCCGTCGCTCGTGTCGTGGGCGTCGTCCATGCCGGCAGGCACGCAGGGGGGCCACCTGAGGATTCCGACTCGTGGGGCGACGGTCGCGTCCTGTCGGGGTCGTCGGCCGTGTCACTCCCTGCCGTCCGCGTCGGGGAACGCACCATTTATAACCGAAAGCGGAGTAACCCTTCCCAAGACAATGCCGAGTTCGAACGGACCCCTCACCGGCACGCGCGAGAAGTTGTCGAACAAGCCACGAGAGCGCGGGACCTCCCCGCCCCAGCGGGCGATCCAGGAGTACGACGAGGGCCAGAAGGTCCACCTGAAGATCGACCCGAGCGTCCCCGAGGGACGCTTCCACGCCCGATTCAACGGGCACACCGGCGAAGTCGTCGGCAAACAGGGTCGCGCGTTCCAGGTGAAGATCGTCGACGGCGGGAAGGAGAAGACGCTCGTCGTCCGGCCGGCCCACCTGCGCGCCCAGCAGTGAGATGACGATCTTCAAACAGAAGCTCGACGAGGAGTACCTCACGATCCCCGAGGTGAAGGAGCTCCTCGAAGAGGTCGAAGCGGACCGCGCCGCCGACGAGGAGCGTGAACTCCGGTACGAACTCGCCCGCGCGATCGAGCACGTCAACGCCTTCGCCTTCCTCGACCCCGAGGAGTCCCGCGAACTCGTCGCGGAACTCCAGGAGTTGGAGAAGGTCGACGAGGCGACGGCGTTCAAGATCGCCAACCTGCTGCCGCACGACCGCAACGAACTCCGCGCGGTGTTCGCACAGGAGCGGTACGCGCTGGACGGCGACGAACTCGACGCGATCCTCGACGTGGTCGCGAAGTACGCCTGAGTCGAGTCGTCGCGACTCCCGGTCGCGGTCCCGACCGGAGCCCCCGACCGACCGTGGGCCACGACACCGGGCGACGCGCGTGCCTACTTTTTAAATAGACAGTGACCGTAGACGACAGACATGACTACGAGCGAGAGCGGTGAGGCCGACGGCTCGGACCCCGAGTACGCCGTCGTCCTCGACTACCTCCCCCACGGCCGGCCGGACGACGACAGGCCGCAGTACAAGAAGCCGCCGCTCGCGTACGGCATCGGCGAGTCGGCGTTCCGGCTGGTGGAACTGACGCTGGCCGACGACGCCGACGTGGGGATCGGCGACAGAGTCGTGATCGAACCGGCCGACGAACGCGAGTCGGTCGATCGCCTGCGCGACATCGACTACGGCGATCTGTCGAACAGCGCCGTCTCCGAACTCGACTACGTCGTCGAGGAGATCGTCGAGCGCGAAGAACAGCGGTTCGTGGACTTCTACAACGACGCCCAACCGATCACGCTCCGCCTCCACCAGTTGAATCTCCTGCCGGGCATCGGGAAGAAGCTCCGGAACAACGTCTTAGAGGAGCGCAAGCGCAAGCCGTTCGAGAGCTTCGCGGAACTCGAAGAGCGCGTCTCGGGACTCCACAACCCGAAGGACGTGCTCGTGGACCGGATCATCGAGGAACTGCGCGACGACGACCTGAAGTACAAGACGTTCGTCCGCCGCGAGGAGTGAGCGAGGGGGACTCCCGCCGAGCGGTCGATCCGGCGGGCCGTGTCTGCCGAGCGACCGATCCCGAGAGCGCGGGGTTTACGACCGCGTAGCCAGTAGCACTCGCCAATGACCGACGCCGACGGCGCGGCTGGCGGAGCCGCGAACACTGCGGACGCGGCCGAGGACCGCGAGTACCGCGACCCCGACGCCCTGCTCCGCCGGGCGGGGGTCCGTGGCAACCCCGACCGCGACCAGCACTTCCTCGTCGACGACCGCGTGCTGGACCGCATCCCGACGTACCTCCCCGACGAGACCGACACGAGTCACCTGCTGGAGATCGGTCCCGGCACCGGCGCGCTGACCGACCGACTGCTCGCGGTCGCCGACCGCGTGACGGCCATCGAGCGCGACCCCGATCTGGCCGACTTTCTCCGCGAGGAGTTCGCCGACGAGATCGAGTCGGGTCGACTGACCGTGATCGCGGGTGACGCACTCGACGTCGAGTTGCCCGACTTCACCGCCTGCGTGTCGAACCTCCCGTACGGCGTCTCCTCGCCGATCACGTTCCGACTCCTGCCCGAGGGCAAACCGACGGTTCTGATGTTCCAGAAGGAGTTCGCCGAGCGCATGGCCGCGAGCGTCGGCGACGACGACTACGGCCGTCTGTCGGTGAGCGCGGGCCACTACGCCGACGTCGAAGTCGTCGAACCGGTGCCGAAGGGCGCGTTCGCGCCCCCACCGGACGTGGAGAGTGCGGTGGTGCGGACGACGCCGCGCGATCCCGACTACACCGTCGACGACGAGCAGTTCTTTTTGGACTTCGTGAAGGCGCTCTTTACGCAACGTCGGAAGAACGTCCGGAACGCGATCCGGAACACGGCACACATCTCGGGACTCGCGGAACCGGAGGCGGTGGTCGAGGCGCTGCCCGAGGAGACGCTCCGGAAGCGACCGGGCAAGTTGGCCCCGTCGGCGTTCGCCGAGATCGCGGGGATCGCGGCGGAACACGGGGGGCCGACCGATGGTTGACGTGAGCGTCCTCGGGCAACTCCAGCCGTATCTCGACGAGATACTGCTCTCGGCCGTCGTCATCACCCTCGTTCTCGGGATCCGGTACGCCGCTCGGCGGTGGCGGAAGTCCCACCAGTCGGCGATGGCGAACCGTCGAATCCGAGTGGTCGTCTCCGGCAGCGTGGCGCTCGTCACCGGCGTCGGCCTGTTCAGCCTGATCGTCGTCTGGGGGCTGTGGGACATCCTCGTCTCCGTCGTCGACGGCCTCTGGAACTCCGATGCCAACTCGGGTAGCAGTCTGATCGCTCGGGTCACTCTCGCGGTCGTCCTGCTGGGGACGGCCTACGCCCTCACGAGCTTCATCGGGCGAGTGATCAGCGAGTTGACCAGCGGCACCGACAGGATCAGCGAACACCAGCGGGAGATCATCTACCGCCTGACGCAGGTGACGCTGTACGCGGTCGTCGGGTTGGTCGTGCTGTCGATCTTCCTGGAGGACCTCGGCAGTCTGCTCGTCGGTGCCGGCTTCCTCGGCATCGTGGTCGGGATGGCCGCGCGACAGACGCTCGGTGCCGTACTCGCGGGGTTCGTGCTGATGTTCTCCCGACCCTTCGAGATCGGCGACTGGGTGCAGATCGGCGACCAGGAGGGCATCGTCACCGACATCACGATCGTCAACACGCGACTCCAGACGTTCGACGGCGAGATGGTCGTCCTGCCGAACGACGAGGTGAGTTCCCAGGCGATCACGAACCGCACCCACAAAGGTCGCCTGCGACTGGAGGTCGAGATCGGGGTCGACTACGACGCCGACCCGCAGGAGGCGGCCGAGATCGCCCGCGACGCGCTGGACGAGGTCGAGGAGATTCTGGACGTGCCGACGCCGCAGGTCGTCCTGAAGCGGTTCGACGACTCGGCGGTCGTCCTCGGTGTCCGCGCGTGGATCGGCGAACCGAGCGCCCGCCGGAAGTGGCGCGCCCGGACCGCGATGATCTCGGCGGTGAAGACCGCCTTCGAGCGCGAGTCGATCAAGATCCCGTTCCCGCAGCGGGAACTCACCGGCCGGGAGGAGTCCGGCGGTTTCCGGCTCACGGGCGAGCGCCCGGCGCGTGAGGTGCGCTCCGAGGCCGCACCCGACGGGGGCGAGGAGTGACCCGAGAGCGCGACACCGGTGCCGGCGGGTCCGGCGGGGCGGAAGGGCCCGCCGACTCGGCGCGTGATCTCGCCAGCAGACGCGGGATGGAGACCAGCGTCTACCAGCCGGCCGAGGACTCCGAACTCTTGGCGCGGGCCGCAGTCGGCCACGCCGAGGGGCGGACGCTGGAGGTCGGTACCGGGTCCGGGTGGGTCGCCGAGCAGGTGGCGAGCGAGACGGCCGCGTCGGTCGTCGCCAGCGACGTGAACCCCGGTGCCTGCCGGCAGGCCCGCGAACGCGCCGAGCGTCTGCGGGCGGAGAGCGAGTCGGGGACCGGAGCCGAGAGCGAGAGAACCGACGCCGGCTTCGAGGTCGTGCGGGCCGATCTGCTCGCCCCCTTCGCCGACGAGGTATTCGACACCGTACTGTTCAATCCTCCCTACTTGCCGACCGACCCGGACAACGAGTGGGACGACTGGATGGAGACCGCGCTGTCCGGCGGGGAGTCCGGCCGGGAGTTGATCGAACCGTTCTTAGACGACGTGGGGCGCGTGCTCGCGCCGGGCGGCGAGGTGCTCCTGCTGGTCAGCAGTCTGACCGGCTACGAGGACGTGCTGGCGTACGCCGAAGCCCGTGGGTTCTCACACGAGGTCGCGGTACAGGAGTCGTACCCCTTCGAGACGCTGTCGGTCGTCGTCTTCTCGCAGAACTGATACTGGCGGCACCCGACGACGACGCGGCCGCGTCGGGGCGTCCTCACGGCGGAGCGGTCGTTCCGTGGGCCATCCTGTCACACGTCCGTCTGACGCAGGTTTATGGAGCACGCGCCACGCCGTAGATGCATGACCGGCAACAGGGTCGAGGAACTCGAATCCCGCGTCGCGGAACTGCAGGCCACCGTCGACGGCCTGACCGAGGAACTCGTCGAGACGAAAGAACGCCTCCGTCAGTTGGAGGCCGACGAGGAACCGGCACGCGTGTCCCGCACGACGGACGCGAACACCGAGGTCGTCCGCACCGAACGCGAGCAGTCTGCGGAGGCCGAGCCAGACGGCGAGTCGGAGACGGCGGCCGAAAGTGATACCACCGAGGCGGCGGAAGACGCAGAGGACGAGGCCGAGTCCGAGAGCAGCGACATCATCGTCGCGTAAGGGGACTCGGCGTCCGCCACGAGCAACCCATGCACATCAAAAAGCTCGTCCTCGACGACTTCAAGAGCTTCGGCAGAAAGACCGAGATTCCGTTCTACGAGGACTTCACCGTCGTCACCGGCCCGAACGGGTCGGGCAAGTCGAACATCATCGACGGGGTGCTGTTCGCGCTCGGACTCGCCCGGACGCGCGGCATCCGCGCCGAGAAGCTGACCGACCTCATCTACAACCCCGGGCACGCCGACGAGTCGGCGTCCGGCGGCGGCGCGCGCGAGGCGAGCGTCGAGGTGATCTTGGACAACGAGGACGGGCGACTCGACCGGTCGCAGGTGGTCTCGGCGGCCGGCAGCGAGAACGTCGGCAGCGTCGACGAGATCAGCATCAAGCGCCGGGTGAAGGAGACCGAGGACAACTACTACTCCTACTACTACCTCAACGGGCGCTCGACGAACCTCTCCGACATCCAGGACCTGCTCGCGCAGGCCGGCGTCGCGCCCGAGGGGTACAACGTCGTCATGCAGGGCGACGTGACCGAGATCATCAACATGACCCCGTACCAGCGCCGGGGCATCATCGACGAGATCGCGGGCGTGGCGGAGTTCGACGCGAAGAAGGAAGACGCCTTCGAGGAACTGGAGACCGTCAAGGAACGCATCGGCGAGGCGGACCTCCGCATCGAGGAGAAACAGGACCGACTCGACCAACTGGCGGACGAACGCGAGACGGCACTGGAGTACCAGTCGCTCCGCGAGGAGAAAGAGGAGTACGAGGGCTACCTGAAGGCCGCCGAACTGGAGGACAAGCGCTCGTCGCTCAACCGCGTCACCGGCCAGATCGACGCGAAGGAAGACGAACTCGCCGAGAAGCGGTCGGAACTGGACGAGCGACAGGGGCGCGTCACCCGACTCGAAGCCGAGTTGGACGACCTCAACAGAGAGATCGAGCGCAAGGGCGAGGACGAACAGCTTCGCATCAAAAGCGAGATCGAGGAGGTCAAAGGCGAGATCAGCCGGCTGGAAGACGCCATCGAGACCGCCGAGGGGCGCATCGAGGACGCCGAGTCCGAGCGCCGCGAGGCGTTCATGAAGATCGACCGGAAGCAGGAGCAGATCGACGAGTACGACGACGAACTCCGCGAGATCAAAGTCGAGAAAGCCTCCGTGAAGAGCGACATCGCGTCGAAGCGCGGCGACCTCGCGGAGGTCCAACAGGAGATCGAGAGCGTCGACACCGAGTTCGACGAACTGAAAGCCGACCTCGCGGACGCGAAAGACCGGCTGGAGGAGTTGAAGACCGAGCGAAACGACGCGCAGCGCGAGAAGGACCGCCTGTTGGACGAGGCCCGCAGACGCTCCGAAGAAGTCGAACAGGCGCAGGCCGACCTCGAGGAGGCGCACGGTCGCATCCCCGATCTGAAGGCCGACCTCTCCGATCTGCACAGCGAACTCGACAAGGCACGCAAGAACGAGTCGAAGGCCGACGAGGCGCTCGCGGATCTGAAACAGGAGAAGCGCGAACTGCAGGACGAACTCGACGACGTGAAGGCCGACATCAACGCCAAACAGTCGGAGTACGCCGACCTGGAGGCGAAGACCGACGACGGCGGGAGTTCGTGGCCGCGAGCGGTCTCGACGATCAAGAACGCCGGGATGTCGGGCGTCCACGGTGCGGTCGGCGAACTCGGCAGTGTGCCGGCCGAGTACGCGACCGCCTGTGAGACGGCCGCCGGCGGGCGACTGGCGAACGTCGTCGTGGACGACGACCAGGTCGGGTCGGACTGCATCGACTACCTGAAGCGCCGGAACGCGGGGCGGGCGACCTTCCTCCCGATCACCGAGATGGACGACCGCGGGCTGCCGCGACTCCCGAACCGACCGGGCGTCGTGGACTTCGCCCGGAACCTCGTGGAGTACGAGTCGCAGTACGAGGGCATCTTCTCGTACGTCCTCGGGTCCACGCTGGTCGTGGAGGACATGGACACCGCCCGGTCGCTGATGGGCGACTACCGGATGGTGACGCTGGACGGCGACCTCGTCGAGAAGTCCGGCGCGATGACCGGCGGGTCCGGCGGCGGATCGCGCTACTCGTTCTCGAAGTCCGGCGGCGGGAAACTCGAACGACTCGCCGCCGAGATCGGCGACCTCGAAGACGAGCGCCGGTCGCTGAACGAGGAGATCCGCGAGGTGGAGTCCAAGTTGGACGACGCCCGCGACCGCAAGAGTTCGGCGGGCCAGCAGGTCTCGAAGATCGAAGGGCGGATCGACGCGACCGAGGACGACCTCGCCGACGCCGAGAGCGAGATCGACGGTCTCGAAGAACGCCTCGAAGACCTCCGCGAGGAACGCGCCGAGGTGGACGAGGAGATGCAGACGGTCGAGGAGACGATCGCCGAGAAACAGGAGGCGGTCGCCGAGGTCGACGCCGAGATCGACGACCTCGAGGCGGAACTGGCCGACTCGCGCGTCCCGGAACTGACGAGCCGAAAAGAGGAGATCGAGTCGGCCATCGCCGAGCACGAGGAGCGGATGGACGATCTGGACGGCCGACTCAACGAACTCCAGTTGGAGAAGCAGTACACCGAGGAGGCCGTCGACGACCTCCACGACACCGTCGAGTCCGCCCAGAACCGGAAGGCCGAACAGGAGGAGACGATCGCCGAGTTAGAGGCCGAGATCGACGAACAGGAGGACCTGCTCGCCGAGAAGCGCGAGGCGGTCGAGGAGTTAGAAGAAGAACTCACCGAACTGAAAGACGACCGGCGCGATCTGCAGGGGACACTCCGGGAGGCGAAGGAGAAACGCGACGACGCGAAGGAGACGGTCTCGACCGTCGAGTCGACGCTCTCGACGCTGACCGACCGGCGGGATCGACTGGAGTGGGAGATCGACGAGTTGGAGTCGCAGGTCGGCGACTACGACCCCGAGGAGATTCCGAGCCACGACGAGGTGGAGGCGACCGTCGAGCGACTCGACGGCGAGATGGAGCAGTTGGAACCGGTCAACATGCTCGCCATCGAGGAGTACGACGAGGTGCAGAGCGATCTGGACGACCTCCAGGAGGGCCGCGACACCCTCGTCGAGGAACGGGACGGGATCAGAGACCGGATCGACTCCTACGAGGCCCAGAAGAAGGCGACGTTCATGGCGGCCTTCGAGAGCATCGACGAGCAGTTCCGCGACATCTTCGAGCGTCTATCGGACGGTACCGGCGAACTCCACCTCGAAGACCCCGAAGACCCCTTCGATGGCGGCCTGACGATGAAGGCGCAACCGGGCGACAAGCCGATCCAGCGGCTGAACGCGATGTCCGGCGGCGAGAAGTCGCTGACCGCACTCGCCTTCATCTTCGCCATCCAGCGACACAACCCCGCGCCGTTCTACGCACTGGACGAGGTGGACGCCTTCCTCGACGCCGCGAACGCCGAGCGCGTCGGCGAGATGGTGGACGACCTGGCGGGCGAGGCGCAGTTCGTCGTCGTCTCCCACCGGTCGGCCCTGCTCGAACGGTCGGAGCGCGTCATCGGCGTGACGATGCAGGAGAACAACGTCAGCGCCGTGACCGGCATCCAGTTGGCCGAGGCCGACGGCGAGGAGGTGCCGGCGGATGACTGACGACCCGGTCCCCGGGGAGCGCCTGTGGACGCCCGGCGACTCGGTCGTCGGGGAGGCGGCGCGATGACCGAACCACCCGAGACGCTGGCGGCCGCCGGCGTCGACCCGGACGCGGCGGTCGGCGTCGAGGCCGGTGACGGCGAGGGGGACGAGGAGGTCGAACCGGTCGAACTGCTCGTCACGCTCGCCGAGGAGGGTGAGATCGAACCGTGGGACATCGACATCGTCGCCGTCACCGACGCCTTCCTCGACCGACTGGACGCGACCGACCTCCGGACCTCCGGCCGGGCGCTCTTCTACGCCAGCGTGCTCCTCCGGATGAAGAGTGACGCCCTGCTGTCGGACGACGACGAAGCGGAGGAACCCGAGGCCGAACCGTGGGAACTGGCGATGCAGGGCGGGCCGGGCGGAGACGGCGGTGCGGGTGGACCCGGCGGGGCGGACGGTGATCCGGGCTTCGACCCCGTCGACGCACTCGAAGACGAGATGGACCGCCGGCTGGAACGGAAGTCGGCACGCGGCAACCCGGAGACGCTGGACGAACTCGTCCGGGAGTTGCGGGAGGCCGAACGCGGGTCGTGGTGGAAGGAGCGCCGTGAGTACGACACCAGCGAGTCGCCGAAGGGGTTCTCGCGCGGGACACAGACGCTCGACTACCACAGCGCGGACGACCTGCGGCGCGACGAGGAACCGACCGAGGGCGACGTGACCGGGACGACGCACAAAGAGGACATCGAGGAGACGATCTCACACGTCCAGCGCAGTCTGCGCGAGCAGTACGATCAGGGGCGCAACGAGGTACTGTTCGCCGAAGTCCGGGACGTCGGCGGGACCGTCGTGGCGACGTTTCTCGCCCTGCTGTTTCTCTCACACCGGGGGCACGTGCTGCTCCAGCAGGACGACCTGTTCGGCGACCTGTGGATCAGGAACCCGGCCGTCGACTGGTCCGACGAGGAAGCGGCCGACGGTGACGAAGCGAGTGCCGGTGAGGAAGAGACGACACCGGCAGAGACCGGCGAGTCGGCGGTGGTCGCGGAGACCGACGACGACTGAGCCGGTCGCTCTTTTCGGCAGTGGTCGGCGGTCAGTGCGGCGTGTGTCGATCGTGATCCGACGCGAGTCAGTCGTGATCCAACGGGAGCCAGTCGGTCTGGAGGCCGGCGTCGCGGAGCGTCCAGCGCTGTTGTGGCCCGTCTACCGTCGTTCGGACCTCGACGGTCGCGTCGAACAGCGGACGGACGGTCCTGATCGTCACCGCGTCGGCGGCCCCCGAGAGGTGGAAGTGCGCCATCGCCTCGGCGGCGCGCAGTCGGTTCGTGAGGACGTGGAGAAAGCGGAACAGGTCCCGCTGGTCGACGGTGTCTACGAAGGGGTCGAGCGAGTCGAAGCAGACTCTGATCTCGCTCGGATCGGGGTCGTACGCCTCGAACCGCCGGAGGTGTCGGTGCACGTGTCGAGCCACCCCCGGCAGGTCGTCGAGTGTAGCGAGTCGACTGTACCACACCGCCGACTCCCGCGGGCCGATCGGTCCTGCTCGGTCCGGAATCGGGAGGTCGGCGGTCGCGTCGAGCACCCTCTCGTTCGGCGTCGGACGCGCGACCGGTTCGCTCGACGAGCGTGTCGGATCGCCGGTAGCCTCCACGACGCCGAGTCGACTCGGGTCGGGAACCGGACGCTCGCCCGGCGTGTCGCCGCGTCCGGCCGAGACGAACAGTCGTCGCCTGACCTCGCTGTCGTCGCCGAGTAGGTGGTCACAGATCACCGGCGACGACCCCGGATCGCTGAGGACGAGGAGACTCACACCGCTCTGCTTGAGGTTCTCTAACTCCGTGCTGAACGCTGCGACGTCTCCCTCCATTCGTTAACCGATTCAGGGGCCCGGTATTTAGAGTTTGGGCGGGTTCATGTCACGGCCGTCACAGACTGCACGCAACTCCGCCGGATCGAGTTACAGACGTGTCACGTTCGAGCGCGCGATGGCCGTAATCGACCAGTTCCGGGGTCGTGCTGGACTCTCTGGACGCGTCGGTCCCGACAGAAAAGAGTACGTCGTCCCGCGTCGACTCAGTCGAGGTACTCGCCCGCGAGCAGATCGACACGCGACTTCGTCTCCTCGGGGATGGCCTCGCTGGGGGTGTTGATCGTCCCGGCGAGCGCAGAGCCACAGTCGCAGTCGCGGTCTTCGGGGAGAGTCCGGATCGCCTGCTCGACGACCTGCTTGATCGCGGTCTCGTTGGCGGCGGCGTTGTCCAGGACTTCACCGAGACTGACCTCGGCGTCGGTCTTCCAGACGTCCCAGTCGGTGACGCCCGTGATGGTCGCGTAGCAGATCTCGGCCTCGCGGGCGAGTTTCGCCTCCGGGATCGTGGTCATCCCGATCACGTCCCAGCCCTGCGCCCGGAAGAACTCGCTCTCGGCGCGGGTGGAGAACTGCGGGCCCTCGATACAGACGTAGGTGCCGCCGTCCACTGCGCCATCTTCGGTCGCCTCGTCGGCCGACTCGACCAGGTGCTCGGCCATGTGCGGACAGTAGGGTTCGGCGAAGCCCATGTGGACGACCATCCCCTCGTCGAAGAAGGTGTACGGGCGACTGCGCGTCCGGTCGAAGGCCTGATCCGGGACGAGGAGCGTGCGCGGCGGCAGGTCCTCGCGGAGGCTCCCGACGGCGTTCGACGACAGGATGCGCTCGACGCCGAGTTGCTTCAGCGCGTAGATGTTCGCGCGGTACGGCGCGTTGGTCGGGTTGTACTCGTGGTTCTCGCCGTGGCGCGGGAGAAAGGCGACCTCGGTGCCGGTGTCGGCGAACTCCCCGACCGTGACCGGGGCGCTCGGGTCGCCGTAGGGCGTGGTCACGTCCTCCTCGCGGGTGTCGTTCAGTGGCAGGGCCTCGTAGATGCCGCTTCCGCCGATGAAGCCGATCATACGTCGTGGTGGTCGGTGTGTCGTAGTAAACGGTGCGATACTGGGATGAATACGTTCGATACGATTCTGGTGGATATACTGTGGTGAACTCGGGTGGATCGGCTGGAAATAGTCCGGGTGAATCGGTCGCAGATAGTTCGGATGAATCGGTCGCGGGCGACGAGAGGTGAAAGCCCCCGCGCTCTCGACCGGCCGCGACTTCCTGCGCGCTTCCCTCAGGCTGGCGGGCAAGCCCGCCAGCCTTCAGTCCAGTGCTTGGTGCGTCGGGGCCGGATCGAGAGCGCGGCCCCTTTCAGTCCCACCCGACTGTGCGACTCATCATGTCGTCACTGGTCGTCACCCGGTGAGTCGTCTGCGAGTCTGAAACCGCCGGTCGCAGTAGTCCCCAACCCACCCCGACTGCTGGCGACTCGGACTGCGAATCGGTCTTCGCTGTCGCTCAGACACGATTCGGTTCCGGTCGCCACCAGCTCGCGTCCAGTGCGGGTTCCAGAATCGGCCGGAGCGGGTGACGAGCCGGCCGTCTGTCGGTGGTATAAAAACGTTCGAGAGTGCTTACAAATAGAGAGTTGCGTGCGATTCGGTTCAGAGTCCGGCGTGCGCGACCCCGACGCGCGCGAGGGAGGCGGGCGCTCTCGTGCGCCCGCCGAGGCTGGGGAGGACCGAGGTGCGGTGCTGTCGCGGTGGCCGTGCTGTGCGGTCCCGTGCGCTAGCAATCGCGGCGGTCGCGGTTGCTGTCGCGGTCGAATATTCCGTTTGTCCCGGATCGAGTAGCAGTGCTGGTGCAGTCGCGGTGCGGGTTGCGGTTCGTGGTGTCGTTGCAGTCGCGGTCGCAGTGCGGGTCGCGGTTGAGGTTCGCGGTCCCGGCGTCGTTGTAGTCACGGTCGCGGTTCGCAGTGCCGACATCGTTCCACCCACAACCACAGTCACAGTTCGCAGAGTCCACGTCACACGCTATCAACCCGTCATAGAACGGAACCGATATACGACCCGGACATCTACGCCGGACGTATGCAGCGTGCCGCCCCGCAGGAGTTCACGCGCGTCCTCTCGTCGATGTGTACCGAACCACATCCCGTGGCGCGCGAGGCGGCCGAACGCTTTCTCGCCACGAACCCCGGCGACCCCGCGACCTACCAGCAGATCGCGGACCTCGAACGCCGCGCCGTCGAGACGCTGGGTGAGATCACCCGACTCGACGCGCCGCACGGCTACATCGCCAGCGGGGGCACCGAGTCGAACATCCAGGCGGTCAGGGCCGCCCGGAACCTCGCCAGACGGGACGACCCGAACGTCGTCGCCCCGGAGTCCATCCACTTCAGTTTCCAGAAGGCCGCCGAGGTACTGGGCGTCGAACTCCGGATCGCCCCGGTGGGCGACGACTACCGCGCGAACCTCGACGCCATCGCCGAGCACACCGACGAGGACACGGTCCTCGTGGCCGGTGTCGCCGGCAGTACCGAGTACGGGCGCGTCGATCCGATCCCCGACCTCGCCGACGTCGCGCACGACCACGACGCACTCATGCACGTCGACGCGGCGTGGGGTGGGTTCGCGCTCCCCTTCACCGACTACGCGTGGGACTTCGCCGACGCGCCCGTCGACACGATGGCGATCGACCCTCACAAACTCGGCCAGGCGGCCGTCCCCGCCGGTGGACTCCTCGCCCGCGAGAAGCGAGTCGTGGACGCGCTGGCGGTCGACACGCCGTACCTCGAATCGACCTCGCAGGCGACCCTGACCGGAACGCGCTCGGGGGCGGGCGTGGCGAGCGCCGAGGCCGCGATGCGGGAACTGTGGCCCGGCGGCTACCGGACCCAGTTCGAGGTGTCGATGTCCGACGCCGCGTGGCTGGCCGA
Organism: Salinirubrum litoreum; assembly: GCF_020567425.1. Lineage (NCBI taxonomy): Archaea > Methanobacteriati > Methanobacteriota > Halobacteria > Halobacteriales > Haloferacaceae > Salinirubrum > Salinirubrum litoreum. Next base: position 1,319,213 of record NZ_JAJCVJ010000001.1, read on the forward strand.
CCAACTGGCAGACCGTGGCTTCGAGGTGGTCGAGCCGACGCTCCCGCTGGTCGCGGTCGACGTGCCCGAGTCGCTGTTCTCGGCGCTCCGGGAGCGTGGCTGGCGCATCTCCCGGACCGCCACGGGCGAGTTGCGCGTCGTCTGTATGCCCCACGTGACCCGCGAACAGCTCTCGGCGTTCGTCGCCGACGTCGACGCGCTCCGGTGAGGACGCCGTGACGCGGCCCGAGCCGTGACGTGACCAGACGAGGTGGGGCCGCGACCGCGTCGGTCGCCCGGGAATCCTTCGACCGACCCGAAACCTGAAAGCTTACATCCGAGCGACTGCGAGCGACAGTCGTGCCACTCCCCGGTGTCCCCGAACTCGCGGCGTCGGCCCCCGCCCTCCTCGGTACGATGTCGGAGTTGTCGCTCTCGTTGCCGTTGAGCACCGGCGGCCCGTTCGGCTGGCTCGAACGACTCGTCGAGACCGCGACCGGGTGGTTCGGTCTCGTCATCATCTTCGTCTACTCGTTTCTGATCGCCTTCGCGCTCCCCGGCGTGAGCGAGGTCGTCCTGCTCGCGCCGCTCGATCTGGGGCTGCCCTACTGGGCGAAGATGTCGGCGATCATCCTCACCAGCGGTCTCGGGAAGGCCGCCGGGAGCGTCTTCGCGTTCCACATCGGGCAGGAGGCGAAAGACTCCGGGCTGATCATCGGCTGGCTCCGGCGGTCCCGGTTCGACATCATCGAGTGGTCCGAGAAGCAGACGGTGAAGATCGCCCAGAAGTGGGGCTACCTCGGACTGGCGCTGGCGCTGTGTGTGCCGGGGTTCCCGGACACGCTGTCCATCTACGCCTTCGCCGTGCTGGAGGAGGACTACTACAAGTTCGCGCTGGCGACCTTCTTCGGTAGTGTCGGCCGACTCGTCCTCTGGCTTGCGGGCGCGGAGACGCTCGTCACGCTGGTCGAGTTCCTCTGAGTCGGTCGTCTCGGCGACCGCTCACGACGCAGTAGATCGATTCTCACCCGGTGAGTCTCGGCTGGCCGGCTTATCGTCTCGTCCCGCGTACACTCCGGTATGGCATACACTCGTCTCTCCCCACGCGTCCTGTTCGGTGCGGTCGTCGTCCTCGTCGGCGTCCTGCTGCTGGCGAGTACGACCGGCGTCTACGACACCGGCCGACTGCTGGTGTACGTCCCCTCGCTCCTGATCCTCGTCGGACTCGTCTCGCTCGTGACCGACTGGCGCGGGAACCTCGGTGGCTCGCTCCTCCTGATCGTCCTCGGCGGGGTCTGGCAGGCGGTCGCGCTCGACCTCCTCACCTGGGGCGAGGCGGTCGCCTACTGGCCGGTCCTACTGATCCTGTTCGGCCTCTCGCTCGTGCTCGGGCGACTCGGGACCCGCGCCGTGGGCACCGACGACGACTGGCTGGACCTCCTCGCGGTTCTCGGGGGGCGGGTCGCACGGGCGACCTCCCAGACGTTCCGAGGTGCGGACACGACGGTCGTCTTCGGGGGAATCGACCTCGATCTGCGCGACGCCGAGGTCGTCGACCCGCCGGCCCGCATCGACGTGCGGGCGGTGTTCGGCGGCGTCGAACTCGCGGTCCCGCGCGACTGGAACGTCCGACTCGACGTGGTGCCGGTGCTCGGCGCGGCCGAGGACGAACGACTGCGGACCGAGCGCGACCACGAGGCGGTCGACCTGGTGGTCGGGGGGTTCGTCGCCTTCGGCGGCGTCTCGGTGACGGATTGAGCGGTCCCGGCGGCCGCCGACGGTCGTCACGAAAAGAACCTTCTTAACCCTCTCCCCGGTAGTGAGTGCTATGGGTCTGTTCGACCGGCTACGCGGGCAAGACAACCCGCGTGTCGCCTTCATCGGTATCGACGGGGTTCCCTTCAGCCTCCTCTCTCAGCATCCCGACGAGTTCCCCAACTTCGCCCGGATGGCGGAGGAGGGGAGCGCCGGGGCCATCGACAGCATCGTCCCCCCGGAGTCGTCGGCCTGCTGGCCGGCGCTGACGACCGGCGTCAACCCCGGCGAGACGGGCGTCTACGGCTTTCAGGACCGGGAGGTCGGTTCGTACGACACCTACGTCCCGATGGGCCGTGACGTGCAGGCGACTCGCCTCTGGGATCGCGTGATGGACGCGGGGATGGACGCGACCGTGATGAACGTCCCCGTCACCTTCCCGCCCCAGCGCAACGTCCAGCGGATGGTCTCGGGCTTCCTCTCGCCGGGCGTCGACAAGGCCGCCTACCCCGACGACTTCCGCGACTACCTGGAGTCCATCGACTACCGGATCGACGTGAACGCGAAACTCGGGCACAGAGACGACAAGTCGGAGTTCATGGCCGACGCCCACGAGACACTCGACAAGCGGTACGAGGCCTTCCAGCACGTCATCGAGGAGGACGACTGGGACCTCTTCTTCGGCGTGTTCATGACCACCGACCGCGTCAACCACTTCCTGTTCAAAGACTACGAACAGGAGACCGACGACAAGCCCGCCTTCGTCGAGTTCTACCAGAAGGTCGACCGCTACCTCGGCGAGATTCGGGACATGCTCCCCGAGGACGTGACGATGGTCGTCGCCTCCGACCACGGGTTCACGTCGCTGGACTACGAGGTCCACTTCAACACGTGGCTCGAGGAGAACGGCTGGCTCTCCTACGCGGACGACGACCACGAGGGACTCGACGACATCGCCGACGACACCGAGGCCTACTCGCTGATCCCGGGTCGCTTCTACATCAACCTCGAAGACAGAGAACCGCGCGGGAGCGTCCCCCAGTCGGAGTACGAGGCGAAGCGCGACGAACTGAAGGCCGAACTCGAAGCCCTCGAAGGGCCGGACGGCCGGAAGGTGTGTGAGCGCGTCGTCGAGAAGGAGGAGGCGTTCCGTGGCGACCACGACGACATCGCGCCGGACCTGGTCGTCATCCCGGCGCACGGCTTCGACCTGAAAGCCGGCTTCAAGGGCCACGAGGACGTGTTCGGACAGGGCCCGCGAAACGGGATGCACAGCTTCGACAACGCGACCCTGTTCGTGGACGACCCCGATGCCCACATCGACGACGCCGACCTCTACGACATCGCCCCGACGATTCTCGACTTACTGGAGGTCGACTACGCCCGGACCGAACTCGACGGCGCGAGCCTACTGTAAGTCGCTGTAGCCGCGACCGGTCGGCCCCCGCCGCCGGCGTCGAATTTTAGCCGTGATTCCCCCACGAACACCCACCGAGAGGTGGTGTTTTAAGTATCGGACTCTGTATCTTCGGGTATGCAGCTCTCGGTCGTCGTCCCGACACTCAACGGTCGGGACCAGCTCGCCACGAGTCTCGACTCGCTGGCCGAGTACGCACCCGACGCCGAGGTGATCGTGGTCAACGGTCCCTCCGCAGACGGGACGACCGGGATGGTCAGAGCCCGCGACGACGTGGACGCGCTGATCGAGATCTCCGATCGGACGCTGAACGTCGCCCGCAACGCCGGCATCGAGACGGCCAGCGGCGACGTGGTCGCCTTCCTCGGTCACGACCTCGCCATCGAGGAGACCTGGCGCGAGTCGGTGGAGACGGGACTCGCAGACGCCGATGCCGTGACCGGCCCGACCCACCGGACGCTCCGGGCCGGCATGACGACCGAGGAGGCCGAACACCGCGACATCGCGGGCCGCCACGTCACCTACTTCAACGGCTCGAACGTCGCGGTCCGCCGGGACGCACTGGAGACGATCGACGGCTTCGACGAGTACCTGGAGACCGGCGGTGCGCGCGACGCCGCCCACCGACTCGCCGGGGCGGACTACGCGGTCGACTGGCAGTCGAAGATGAGCGTCCGGTGTGAGTACGAGGCCGACGGCGGCGTCACTCGGCGCGACTGGGGCTGGAAGTACCGCGCGCTGACCTACCGACTGGTGAAGAACTACGGACTCCGGCCGACGGTCGCGCTCCGGACGCTCTCACACGCCGGGAGCGACGCGGTGGCGACCGCCAGAGACGTGGCTCGCGGCGACGCGGTGCCCTCCTCGTGGTTCGGCAACGGCCGGGACGTCGTCGTCGGTATCGCCACCGGCGGCTCCGACGGCCTGGTCGCACGAGCACGCGACCGCTCCTCGGCCCGGAATCCCCACGGCGTCTCGAAGCGCGGTGATCGCGCGGTCGCACGCTACGACTGGCGCTGAGTCGATCCGGCGATCACTCCACTGCCGCGTCCGGGTCGCCCTCGCGCAGCATCGAGACCATGACGTCCGTGAACGCCTCGGCGTCCGCCGAGTGCCAGACGGTCGTCCGTGCCTCCTCGTCCAACATCCCGGTCTCGTCGACCGCGCTGTGGCCCCGCGTCACGCCCTCGCGTTCGTCCACGTCGGCGTAGTAGGTCCCCGACTCGCCGCGCAGTTCCGGGTAGAACAGCAGGGCGGCCGCGAGCGAGTCCGGTTGGGTCACGCCGTCGAGTCCCTGTTCCGCCTTGGTGAACTCCCGGACCGGTTCGGTGATCTCTCGGAAGAAGGTCGCGTATGGCGTGTCGGCGTCCGCGATGCGGTCGTACTCCGCCGGCCCGAAGGTGGAGGCGTCGACCGTCAGTCCCCAGTCCACGAGGTGACAGTCAAGGTCGCGGACGACGAGTTTCGCGGCGTCGGGGTCGACCCAGAAGTTGTACTCCGCAGAGGGGATGACGTTGCCGAGACAGTTGACCGCGCCGCCCATGATCCACACCTCGTCGACCAACTCGTCGAGGTTCGGTTCCCGCTTGAGCGCCAGCGCGATGTTGGTCAGCGGGCCGATACACAGCAGGCTGACCTCGCCCGGCGACTCCCGAACCGTATCGAGGATGAAGTCCACGGCGTGGTCGTCGGCCGAGTCGATGCCCGTGTCCGGAAAGCGGTCGCCGCCGAGACCGCCCTCGCCGTGGACGTAGTCGGCGTACTCGTGCTCCTTCAGCAGTGGTTCCTCGGCCCCCTCGTACACCGGCACGTCCTCGCGGCCGGCCAACTGGAGGGTGTACTTCGCGTTCTCGACCTCGTACTCGAACTCGACGTTGCCGGCGACCATCGTCAGTCCCTCGACCGTCGCCCGGTCGGAGAGTAGGCTCAGCAGGATGGCCTGTGTGTCGTCGCCAGCGGTGTCGGTGTCGACGATCACTCGTCGGCGCTCGGCGTCCATACCACCCATCGCGCGACCGGCGGCAAAGTCGTTGCGGGCTTCCTCGCCAGCGTCGTCCGCACCGTCTCGCTCGGCGCGAACGAAAGAGTCACCCTGCTCGCTGTCGTCGCCCCGGACGTGTCACGGGTCGTCAGCGTCGGGAGCGTCAACGTCGATCACGTCGCCTACTGCGACGCCGAGACGGTCGAGTCGCTGTCGGCGACCTACGACTGGTTTCCCGCGCCCGGCGAGACGGTTCGCGTCGAGTCGATACCCGGCGAGATCGAACAGTACGTCTCCGAGACCCACGTCGGCGGGAAGGGTGCGAACCAGTCGGTCGCGGCCGCACTCGCTCGGCCTGCCGAGGAGCGTGGGGGTGACAACCCGGCGGCGGAGAGCGTCTTCCTCGGGAAGGTCGGCACCGACGACGACGAGTGGAGCGTCCGCGAGACACTCGCCGACTACGGCGTGGACGTGTCCGGCGTCGGCGTCGCGGACTGCCCGACCGGGAGCGCGCACGTCTTCGTCGACGAGGCGGGCGAGAACTACATCGCCATCCGGGCCGGCGCGAACGGCCGGGTCGACGCCGACTACGTGGCGACCCACGCCGAGTCGATCCTGTCTGCCGACTGTCTGCTCCTCCAGAACGAGTTGCCGGTCGCGACCGGCGCGGCGGTTCTCGATCTGATCGCGGACGCGCCGGCCGACGTCGGTGCCGCCGCCACCGCTACCGCCGCCGATGCCGCCGACGCCACTGCTACCGCCGCCGATGCCGCCGACGCCACCGCTACCGCCGCCGATACCACCCCGACCGTGCTTCTCGACCCAGCCCCGGCGGACGGCGCAGGGCGACTGGTCGGTCATCCGGCGGTCGATCTGCTCACGCCGAACGAGTCGGAGTACGCGTGGCTCTCCGGTGAGTCGACGGCACCGGGCGCACCCGAGTCGGATCTGCTCGCGGACTTCGCGGGTGTCGTCGTCCGGACGCGCGGGGCGAAGGACGTGCTGGTCGAAGATCGGTCTGTGGGAGAGACGTTCGCCGTCACGCCGCCGCCGGTCGACCCGGTGGACACCACCGGCGCGGGCGACGTGTTCGCGGGCTACCTCGCGGGGGAACTCGCCTGCGGGCGGGACCTGCGGGCGGCGTGTCGCACTGCGGTCGCGGCCTCGGCCTGTTCGACCGAACGCGAGGGTGTCCAGACCGCGACGCCGACGCGGGCCGAGGTCCGGGAGTTCGCAGAGCGCGTCGGCTTCACGCTCCGCGAGTGAGTCGAGACGAGTCTACGGGCTGAGACGTTGGGATACGGTTAATCTCTCGAAGCGCGTAGTTCTCTCGGAGAGTTCCGGCGAATCACACGATTCGGCCGGGAATCTCGGGAGATACCAATGAACGGAATCAGTGGCAAGGTTGCGCTCGTGACGGGTGGTGCATCGGGGATCGGCCGGGCGACCGCGATGCGGTTCGCCGAGGAAGGTGCGTCGGTCGCGGTCGTCGACGTCGCGGAAGACGGTGGCGTCCAGACGGTCCAGTCGATTCGGGACATGGGCGGCGAGGCGGCCTTCTACAAGGCCGACGTGAGCAGTGAAGCCGACTGGACCAAACTGGTCGCGGACGTGGTAGACGACTTCGGGTCCATCGACTGCTTCCACAACAACGCCGGGATCGAAGGCGACCAGGCACCCCTGATCGCACAGACCGAAGACAACTGGAACCGGGTGATCGACATCAACCTGAAGGGCGTCTTCTTCGGGCTGAAACACGTCATCCCGCAGATGCAGACCCAGGGTGGCGGGGCCATCGTCAACACCTCGTCTGTCGCGGGCCTCGTAGGGTACGAGAACATCGCACCCTACGTCGCCAGCAAGCACGGTGTGGTCGGCCTGACGCGCACCGCCGCGCTGGAACACGCGACCGAGAACATCCGCGTCAACTCGGTGAACCCCGGTGTCGTCGACACGCCGATGGTCCAGCGGTTCGTCGGCGACGATCCGGAGGCGCGAAAGGCGTTCGAGGCCACCGAACCGGTCGGCCGGTTCGCCGATCCCGAGGAGATCGCGTCCGCGGTCGTGTTCCTCTGCTCGGACGACGCCTCGTTCGTCACCGGCTACCCGCTGGCGGTCGACGGCGGGATGGTCGCACGCTGACGGTGCGGTGACCGCGTGCTCGTCGGCGAATTTTCACTCGGAATTACTCGGAGTGTTTCGCGGCCAGCACCTCGATCTCGTCGATCTGCGGCGGTTCTGCGAACAGTTCGTCGGCACGGCTCAGCAGTTCCTCTGCGATCTCGCCGTCGAGGTGCGCCTGCCGACCGTCCTCGTCGGCGAAGGTGTCGAAGATGCCGAAGGTGGTCTCGTCGAGTCGGAGTGCGAACCACGTGGTGGTGTCCTCCTCGGCTTCGGCCTTCGGGAGTGCCGATTCGAGGAACTCGGCGACCTCGTCGGCCTTCTCGGGTTTCGCGTGCAGGTGCGCCTGGAGTGCGTAGTTGGACTCGGCCATCGCGATGGGATGCAAGGGTCGTAGCTGGTTAAGTGCGGCTTCGGGGTGTGTGGGTCGCCGGAATCGGAGGAGCTATTCGACGCGACATCTCGACTGCCGGTCCGCGACGACGAGTTCGTCGAAAGAGGGCACCGCGTCACTTCCACCGTCCGAGCCGACACCGAGCTACCGAGTACAGCACCCGACGACCGGAACGTCCGGTAAGTTCCGGATCGAGAGCCACTTTTAGTTTCACCGTTCGGTGACGGCTCGGCCTTTTATGCACCGACGAAGTAGCCGAAGGTGGAGTCGGACCACACACTCCACCCCGACCGACCATGCACACCGAGACCATCCACAGCGACGGCTGTCCCGGACGCGACCGACACCAGAACCGCTCTCGACCACCGACCTCGACTACGGGAGACGAACGATGACACCCGGACTCAGTCGGCGACTGCACCGGCAGACCCGCCGAGGCGACAGCGCCCGCGCCGACCCCGAGACACAGGCCGACCCGCCGGACGACGACACGGCCCGGACACGGTGGCGCGACCTCTCGGGGTTCCAGCGCGACTGCCTCGAAGCCATCGCCACGCTGGACGAGCGACCCGGCCACCCGCCGACCGGCGTGCGACTCATCGAGTTTCTCGGAGCGAGCTACGACGCGGCCGTGAACCGGAGCCGCGTCTACCAGAACCTCGACCGACTCGTCGCCGACGACCTCGTCGTGAAGGGCGACATCGACCGCCGGACGAACGGCTACTCGCTGTCGCCGACTGGCCGGCGCGTCCTCGACGCCGGTGCCAGCGCGCTCGCGGACGCGGTCGACGGCGACCGGCGTGATCCGTGACCCGAGCCCGAGGCGTCGGCGACTACGACCGAGAGACCGCAGGCTGGTCGGCGTAGAACAGCACCGCAGGGGCCGCCCACTGCCCCTGCGGGGCGTGGTAGGATGACAGACCGCGCTTCGCGTGCGGCGTGCTGGCATTCCACGTTGGACGATATAAGACTACCGCTCAGACAGTCGCTACTGTCGAATCAGTCGCCCTGCCCGATAATCGTGGAACCGAGCCGACCTTACAGTCGGGTCAGGTTCTTCGCGCGCGGTCCCTTGTCCGCCTGCTCGATCTCGAACTCTACCTCTTGGCCCTCTTCGAGGTCGGGACCCCCGACGTCTTCCATGTGGAAGAACACGTCGTCGTCCGCATCCTCTGTCTCGATGAAGCCGTAGCCGCCAGTGTCGTTGAAGAACGCAACCGTTCCTTTCGCCATTGATCGCAACTCCACCCACCCGTAGACAGGCCGACAACATATACTCGTCGCCGACTCAGACGCCGACGACCGAGAGATACGTCACCGCGAGCAGGGCGGCATTGTACCCGCCGTGCATGACGACCGGGACGAGCAGGTTCCCGGTGCGCTCGTAGCCGTAGCCGAACAACAGCGAGACCAGCGTGATCGCCAGCGTGGGCGCGAGTCTGGCTGCCAGCGGGCCGCCGAAGTTCAGGAAGTGGATCGACCCGAAGAACAGACTCGCGCCCACGACGGCCGCCACCGGGCCGAACGACTCCCGGAGTCGACCCTGGATCACACCTCGGAACAGCAGTTCCTCGGTCGGCGCGATGACCAACACCGACAGCGGGATCAGTACGAGGAAGACCCGCGCGTCGAGTTCGCCGAGGTCGGAGATGCCGCTCGTCGGTTCCAGCCCCAGTTCGGTCATCACGACACCCGCGGCGGCCGCCACGAGGAGCGCCGCGACCACACCGCCGCCGACCCACAGCGCGTCCCGGCCAGTCGGTCGCCGGACGACGACCGCACGCCTGCCGGTTCGTCGCGCGTACACCAGGCTCACGCCGACGAAGCCGACGACCTGCACGCCGAACACCGAAATGCCGACGAGCAAAAGCGGCGAGATGCCGCCACCCAGGAGGAGCAACGGTACCAGAACCACGAGGGCGACGAGGTTACCGAGAACGAGTGCGGCGACGGTCAGGCCGGCCGCGACGGCCACGGCGCGGGCTCGTCGATTCGGGCCCCGCCCGCCGCCCGCATCGAGTTCGTCTGTCGGCGGTGTCTGCGGACCGGCGTCGGCCGAGGGGCTGTGGACGGGGTCGGCCGACTCGTCGGTGTGGGAGGTCATAGTCGAGCGTACGACGCCGAACCGTATCAATCCGGAGCGTGACGTGAACGCTTTTGCCACGCTCGGCCGTACCACGGGGTGTGTATCGACGACCTCGGATCGGTGTGGGAACCGGTGACGGCCGAGTCGGAGAGGTGTCCCAGGTCAGGAGTCGGAGGACGGTCGCGTGACCGACGAATCTGAGGCACCCGGCGTCGCCAGCGACGACCCGCGCGTGATCCGCTCCGTCGCGGTCACGACAGCGGACGTGGTGACGGCACTGGAGGCGAACAGCCGTCGAGACGCAGGGGCCGTCCTCCGGATCACGCCACCGTTCGCGCCGCGGATGCGTGCTCGACTCCACCGCGCCGGCGGCGAAGGCGACTACGGCGACGGGCCGCGACCGATCCACGTCGATCCGGCGGCGCTGGTTCGAGACCGCCCGCCGTTTCCGACGCCGGACGACACAGAGCAGGCGCTTCGGGCCGACCCCGACACCGAGTACTCGGCCGACCGACACCGGGAGCGACACGTCGAGCGTGTCGAGCAGTGGCGCGAGGCGGTCCGGGAGCGCGTGGTCGAGTCGGTGACGCTGTCGCTCGTCGACGGCGACCACGAGGTGACGGTGAAGGCGCTGGGGTGAATCACACGAGACGGTGACGTCACTCGGCCGACGACCGCGTTCGGCGATCGGATCGACCGCGAGCGCCGTCGCTGGTGAGCGGTGAAATAAGGGAAGAAGGTGGTGAAGAACCGAGTTACAGCCGCGTCAGGTTCTTCGCACGCGGACCCTTGTCCGCCTGCTCGATCTCGAACTCGACTTCCTGCCCCTCTTCGAGGTCAGGGCCGCCGACGTCCTCCATGTGGAAGAACACGTCCTCGTCGGAGTCCTCAGTTTCGATAAAGCCGTAGCCGCCAGTGTCGTTGAAGAAGTCCACAGTTCCGGTTGCCATTGGAATCCTCACTTGCACAACCTCCCGTCCCACATAAATACCTGTGGATTCAGCCCCGGTTGGGGTGTGAGTCCCTGCCAGACCGGCGTTCGGCACTCGCGGCTCGTCTCTCACCGTCGCACCCGTCGTCGGGCTTATGTCGACGCGGTGCTCCGATACACCGGATGGCAATGAGTCGGCAACAGGTCGCGGGCGATCTGTCGCTGTTGACCGGCGTCGTCACGCTCCTGCTCGGTGCTCACCTCCTCCTGCCGCCCGCAGTGCAGGCGACGCTCTCGTTCGACGCCCGGACGTTCGCCCCGATCACACTCCTGACGGGCGCGTACCTCCACGTCAACGACGCCCACCTCGTCGGCAACGTCGTGGGTTTCTGCTCTGCCGGGCTGGTCAGCTACATCGTCTGTCTCCAGTTGGACGAACGCGACTGGTTCCACCGCACCGCGGTCGTCTGTCTGCTGGGGCTCCCGGTCGTCGTCAACCTCGCCAGCTACGCCGCCTTCAGTCTGCGGTACCCCGGCCTCCCGCTGACGACGCGGGGGTTCTCGGGTGTCGTCGCGGGGTTCGCCGGGTTCCTGCTCGTGGCGACACTTGCACTGATCCGCCGGCGACACACGCGCGGGACGACGCTGTACGCCGGCTACCTGATCGTGCTCACGCTACTCGGGGCGGTGCTCGTCACCTACACCGGCGTTCCCTCGGTCGCCAGCACCGGGCTGTTCGTCCTCGGGGCCGGCGTCTCGACACTGGGCCTCTACGGGGAGGCGCGCCGGGCGGGCCTGCCGACCGACCGGACTGCGCGAGTGCGACTGGCGGTCGAGGTCGGCACGGTGCTGCTGCTGGTTTCGGTCCTGCTGTCGCTCGTGCTCGGGTTGTTTCCGGCGACGCTCACTGCTGGTGGCTGGCTGACGAACGTCGTCGGGCACGGGGTCGGCTTCCTCGCCGGCGTCGTCGTGGCGGTGGTGGCGCGGTAAGGGACTCTGTGCAACATACTGCCACGGCGAACGGCTTTTCACTCCCCCCGCGCTGACTGGGAGTATGGCAGGCGACGAGTACCGGCGCGGCGAGCAGGTGGAGAAGCTCAGAGAACGCGAGCCGCCGGTCAACTCGCTGTACCGCCCGGTCGTGCTGTTGATCTGGCTGACCGGCATCCCGATCTTACTGGCCGCCACCTACCTGTTCGGGCCGTTTCTCGGACTGGTCGTGATCGCGGTCGTTCACATCTTCGTCGGCGGGATGATCTTCGCGGACATCCGACACCTCCGGAGTCAGGGACTGAACTGGGGGATGAGCCGACACCTCTGGTTCGGTGCCGGCGTCGGACTCCCGCTGGTCGGTCCGGTGTACTACCTCTACGCGAAACGCCGGATCGACGCCGAGAACCGGGCGCGGGGGTACGACGTGAGCAAAGACGGGCCACTGCGCCCCTCCGACAAGATCGAGAACTTCGACGCAGACGACGCGGACGACGCGAGCGACGATTGATCGTCACGGGTCGGGTCGACGACACGAGACCGCGACTCGGCGACACGAGACCGCGACCCGGCGACACGAGACTGCGACTCGGCGAGACGCCGACTCACTCGCGGTGGTCGTAGACGCGCTTCACCTTCCCGGTCTCCTGTCGCTCGATCCCGCCCGGCTCCACGATGGTCAGCGCGTCGGGCGTGAAGTTCAGCACGGTCTCCAGCCGCGACAGGATTCGCTCGCGGAGGTCGGTCGAGTCGCTCCCGTCGATCGCGTCGCGCTGGTCGGTCGAGTCGCGTTCGAGCGTGATCTGAATCTCGTCCAGTCGGCCCTCCCGCCTGAGGTCGATCCGGTAGTGGGGGGCGATCTCGTCGAACTCCAAGACGACCGACTCGATCTCGCTCGGGTAGAGATTCACGCCCCTGACGACCAGCATGTCGTCGGTCCGGCCGGTCACGTGCTCCATCCGAACTGCGGTGCGCCCGCAGTCGCACTGTTCGCGGTGGAGCGTCGTCAGGTCGCCGGTCCGGTAGCGCATCGTCGGGACCGCTTCCTTCGTGAGGCACGTCAGGACGAGTTCACCCTCCTCGCCGTCCGGCAGGACCTCGCCGGTCGTCGGGTCGATCACCTCGGGGTAGAAGTGGTCCTCCCAGACGTGCAGGCCGTCTTTCTCGGGACACTCCATCGACACGCCCGGGCCGATGATCTCCGAGAGCCCGTAGATGTCGAGTGCGGTCACGTCGAGTGCGTCCTCGATCTCGGCGCGCATCGGTTCCGTGCAGGGTTCCGCGCCGACGACGACCGTGTCGAGAGCGAACTCGCGGGGGTCGTACCCCTCTTGCTCGGCCTGTTCGGCGAGGTACAGCGCGTAGGAGGGCGTCGAGGTGTAGACTTCCGCGCCGAGATCGGCGAGCAGTTCGATCTGTCTGCTGGTCTGCCCGCCGCCGATCGGGACGACGTTCGCGCCGAGGTCTTCACAGCCGGTGTGGATGCCGAGACCACCGGTGAACAGCCCGTAGCCGTAGGCGTTCTGCACGGTGTCGTCGGGCGTGACGCCGGCCGTGGCGAGCGAGCGACCCATCACCGCGCTCCACACGTCGAGGTCGTTGGCAGTGTAGCCGACGACCTTCGGCTTCCCGGTGGTGCCGGAGGAGGCGTGGATACGCTCGATCTCGGCGTCCGGCACCGCGAAGTGCTCGTCGGGGTACGCGTCCCGGAAGTCCTCTTTCGTGGTGAAGGGGAGTTTCGAGAGGTCGGCGACGCTCTCGACGTCGGCGGGAGTGACGCCGGCGTCGTCCATCTTGGTCCGGTAGAAGTCGACGTTGTCGTAGACGTGCTGGATCGTCCTCTGGAGTCGGTCGTCTTGGAGGTCTCGGAGGTCGTCCCGACTCGCCGTCTCTACGTCGTGATAGACCATGATGAATCGCTCGGCGGGGGTGTACTAAACCGTTGTCGTGAGTGAGATGCCGGTGGTCGGCTCGATTCGGTTCGGGGTTGTGACGACCGCAGACCGCGACTGCACCGCGAACAACACAGCGACTCGCGCTAGCGCACGGAACCGCGACCAGACGGGAGACCGCGACAGCGACCGCACGACAGACCACGACAGCGACCGCACCAGCACCGCAATCCGCGACCGCACCAGCACCGCTACTCGATCCGATACATCCGGAATATTCGACCGCATCCGCGACAGCACCGCGCGGCACCGCGACCGCACCGCCATCGCAACCGCATCAGCACCGCACCTCGTCCTCCCCAGCCTCGACCGCCTCTCCGCACCGCCCGGCGGTCTCCCTCGCGCGCGTCGGGGTCGCGCGCGCCGAGTTCTGAGTCGAGTCGCACGCTACAGACCGTTTATAAGCGATTTCGAATATTTTTATACCCCCGACAGACGGCAGGCTCGTCACCCGCTCCGGCCGATTCTGGAATCCGGTCCGGACGCGATCTGCTGGCAACCGGAGCCGAATCGTGTCTGAGCGACAGCGAGGACCTCATCGCAGTTCGGTCGCTCAGCAGTCGGGGAGGTTCGGGGACGACTGCGACGACCGGATTCCGAACCTGCGACGACCGACCGGGTGACCACCAGTAACTGCGTGATGGGACGCCGATTCGGGTGGGACTGAAAGGGGCCGGCCGCTCGAACCCCCTCCGACGACGAAAGCACTGGACTGAGGGCGACCGGGCTTGCCCGGTCGCCCGAGGGAAGCGCGCATCGAGTCGCAGGGGGTCGAGCGGCCGGGGGCTTTCACCGCTCGTCGTCTACAACTCGCTTACCAAAGGTCACCTCTCACTGGGAGTTTCACCTCTCGTCGTCTACGACAGACTCGTCAGGATCCACATCTCAGACCGAGACAACCACACCCACCACACCGTTCACGCGATGTCGCGCGAGGTGTCGATGGTGACCTGCTCCGTCAGCTGGAGCTTGATCGTCTCGTCCAGTGCCCGACCGCCCCGGAACTTCGGCACCGCGAGCCGGTTCTCGATCTCGGAGCCCGACACCGTCGTCTCCAGGTCGAAGATGACGTCGGCCATGTGCTCGGACATGTCGCGGTTCTCCGGGACGCTCCGGCCGTTCAGCGCGTGCAGAACCGCCAGCCCGCCGGTGTTGACCATGTGGGTCTGGAGTTCGTTCAGGAAGTTGCGGTAGCGCGCTCGCGGCGTGCGTTCGAGGATGTCCGCGATGTCGATGATGAGGTTCGCGCCCGAGGGGAGCGCACGGATCAGCCGGTTCGCGTGATCCAGGGGGGCGTCCCCGCCGATGTCCCGCACGGTCGGGTTCCCCGTGCGGGTCGTCGTGCGCTCGAAGGCGTCCTTCACCGCCTGGTCCGACCGGACCGTCGTGAGGTAGAGCGTCCCGCGCGCGGCCGTCAGTTCGTACAGCAACAGCTCCGACTGACTCGCCGGACTGGCCGTGAACGTGACGATGCTCCCGGCCGGGATGCCACCGCCGAGTTGGCGGTCCAGCACCGTGATCCCGGTGGGAAGCCGGCCGGACGACATGGGTGTGGCTACGGGAGTGCGTCATAATATGTTTTGCTCCACCTGTATCCAGTCTGCAAGACGCACGTATGCCGCACGCACGCCGTCGTCGGCCAGCACAGGCGCTGTCCCGCGTGGAACGCTCGCCGCGACCGGACAGTCGAGCAGGCGTGTCACCGACGGCGGCGCGAGTCGGGTTCTGGTCAGGACCGCGCCGTGGACCGCCGTCCCGAGCGCCCGCGACATCGCGGCCGTCTTCGCCGTGTCGCGCAAACCCGGCGCACACAGCGTCCCGACGAGGAGTGTCCCGTCTGCCACGCGGAGCGGTGCCGCCGCGTCCGGCCCCGCGCCCGCCGGGCAGTCGAGGAGGATCGGGGCGTCGGTCCCGGCGGCGAGTCGCGTCAGCGCCGCCGCGAGATCACAGTCGGCCGACCCCGGCGGCGCGGGGACGACCGAGACGGAGGGGTCGTCGGGGTACGACTGTGTGACCGAATCGACCGAGTCTGTCTCCGACTCCCGCGTTCGGCGCGTCAGATCGGCGAGCGTGGGGTGGCGGTCGACGCCGGCCAGCGCGTGGAGGTTCGGCATCGCGCGGTCGGTGTCCACGACGACTGCCGGGCCGTCGAGTGCGGCGGCGAGGCCGAGGGTCGTGGTCGTCTTGCCACAGCCACCCTTCCCGCCAGCGAGTGCGAGCATGGGGGCGGTGGTCCCGTTCTCGTACTTGGACCTACGGCCGGGTACGCTCGCTCGGCACCTTCGAGGATGAAAACCGGTTTCCGACACGCGACCCATCGACGTTCGATGGCTCTGTGTGCAGTCGGTGATCGCCGATGAGGACAGGGACCGACACCGACGGCGTCCACGCCCGGATCGCCGTCGAACCGGCCCGCGACTGTCCGCTCCGCGACCTCGCCGAGTCGTTCCCGATCCGCGATCTGATCCCGGCCGACGCTGGCTCCGCGCCACAGTTGCTCCTCGACACACCGCACTCGTCGGTCGTCGCCGACCGCGAGGGCGTCGATCCGGTCGTCTCGACCGACGGCGTGACGATCTGTCGCCTCCCCGACCTAGCACCGACCGTCGACGACGACCCCTGTCGCCACGAGCACTGTCTCGCGCAGGGGTTCGGCTTCCTGCCGATCGAACCGTACTCCCACCGCTGGGCCGGCAGCCAGTTCCTCGTGAACGTCGCGGCGACGGACAGCGACCAGATCGAGGCGACGATCGACCGGTTCCGCGAGGCCGGGTTCTCGGTCTCGACCGAACAGTTGAGCCGAGGGGCCGGCGGCGTCGACGTCGAGGCCGAGCGTGCGGTCGTCGACCTCACGACGCTCACCACACGGCAGCGTGAACTGGCGCGCGTCGCCGCCGAGCGCGACTACTTCGACCCCGACGGTCCCTCGGCGGAGACCATCGCTGCGGAGTTGGACATCGCCAAGGCGACGTTCTCCGAGCATCTGCGAACCGTCCAGGCCGAGGTCGCTGGCCAGTTGTTCTCCGGGGGAGAGTGAGCCGTCGAGGAGGGAGCAGACGGTGCGAGCGAGTCCGCGCCGTCGCCGGTACAGCCGGCACACTTTTGTCGGGTGCCCCGGTGGCACGTCTCATGACAGAGAGCGCGGAGGCGGACGCCGAGGCCGACGCCGAGGCAGACGAGGCGCCGCAAGCCGACGGCGGTGAGGACGACGCGCCGGCCGGAGAGCGACCCGGCGAAGACGGAGAGGAGGACGCGGACCGCGACACCGTCCCGGAGGTCAAACTGACGCTCTACCAACTGTCGGTCGGCGTGACCGGCCAGACGACCGACGACCTCGAAGACGTGGAGGCGTCCGCGACCCGCCTGATGGACTACCTCGTCGAGAAGGCGGGCGACCTCGAAGACCACCCCGACGACCGTGGACTCGGCTGAATCCGACTGTTTTTGGCGAACCTAAAAGTTCAAGCGTGTCGAGTGGCAACGCCGAGTCGATGACCACAGCGACCGGGCACGACGAGCGCGAGTCGGCCGCAGACGACACAGTAGACGAATCGGCAGACTCCGAGCAGACAGTCGAGCACAGCGACGCGGACGACGAGTACACCTTCGACGACCTCAGCGTCGTCATGGGGACGTACAACGAGGAGGCGGCGATCGGGACCGTCCTCGACGACATCGACCGCGTGACAAACGGTCGCGCGGAGGTCGTCTGCGTCGACAGTTCCTCGGACCGGACGCCGGAGATCGCCCGCGAACACGGAGCACGCGTGATCGAACAGCCCGCGATGGGCTACGGCGTCGCGGTCTCGAAGGCGCTGCAGTCGGCGAGTCGCCCGGTGATCGTCACGACCGACTGTGACGACACCTACCCGATGGAGGCGCTGCCGGAGTTTCTGGAGGCGATCAACGCCGGCCGGGACGTGGTCAGCGGCGACCGCCTCTACTGGGGTGCCGAGGCGATGCCAGACTTCAACCGCCTCGGCAACGCCGGCTTCGCACTGCTCGCCTCTGCACTGCTCGGCGAGCGTGTCCACGACACGACGACCGGGATGCGGGCCTACCGCAAGGACGTGATCGAGTCCATCGAGTGGACCGAGAACACCGGCCTGTCGGCGGAACTGCTGATCCGACCGCTGGCGCGCGGTTACGACGTGCAGGAACGGCCCATCGCCTACCGGGAACGCGCCGGCGAGACGACACTCGATCCGATCAAGGGTGGACTGGCTATCGCCAAGTCCATCGTGAAGGTCTGTCTCGCAGAACGGTGAGTCGGGCGGAACACTGAGTCGGGTTGACGCGTCGAAGCGGAGACGTTCAGGGACGGAGAAGCGTCCGGTAGAGAGTTGGGGTGCGTGACGCCCGGTCGACAGTGGAGAACTGGGGCGTGCGTGAACCGGCAGCGCGGTCGTGGCAGACGATAGCGCCCGGTCACGCGGGCCGCGGTCGGAGTCCCGGTCGCGGCCGGCAACGCCGTGGGGACGGTCGGGGGTGTCTCGTTACTTCTCCAGGACCGTCCCGCCGGCACCGACCGTGACGTCCGGCGCACCGTTCGGCCCGCGCACGACGGCCTTCAGATTCTGGCCGACTGGCGTGGCCTCCGCGGTCCACGACCCGGCGAGTTCGTCGAACTTCGCGGCCGTGGTGTCGACGCTGTAGACCGTCCCGCCACCGCCGACCACGTAGCCGTCGCCGTCTTCGACCTCCACGTCGAGGAGACTCTTGTCGCCGGTGGAGTCGGCCGTCCACTGGGACTCGGCGAGGTGGAACACCATCCCGCCGCCGCCGACCACGGTCGCCTCGCCGTCGCCGTCGCTGTCCACGCCGTAGAAGTTGACGTTGGCGTCCTGCAGGCCGACCGGATTCCAGGTCGTCCCGTCGTCGGTGGCGAACACCTTCCCGTTGCCGTCGACCGCGTGCCCGGAGCGCGGGCCGTGGAAGTCGATCGCCTGGATCGCAGAGCCGGAGCCGGGAGTCACGTAGTTCCACGTGCCCGTCTCGCCGTTCTCGAAGCTGTAGTAGATCTTCCCGGAGTCGCCGGCCACGTAGACGTTCGCCGAGCCAGTCTCGCCGGTGACGGCCACGTCGTTGTAGTTGTTCGTGTTGTCCATCGGGGCGGAGTGGTCGTTCAGGTTGCCCGTCCGGACCGCGTACTCGCCGATCGCACCCGAGGACCCGACGAACCAGAGCGCGTCGCCGTCGTCGGTCACGTCGGAGCCGTAGAGACTGTTGCCGTTGCCGGTCGGCCCGCCGTCGACGATCTTCGTCCACTGTGTCGGGCCGCGTTCGAGGACGACACCGCCCGCGCCGACCGCGTAGGCACCGGCGTTCGTGTACTCCACGTCGTACAGCGAGGAGTCCGTCCCGGTCTTCGCTGTCGTCCACTCCGCCTCGGCCGCAGTCGTGAGTCCGGAGAAGCCGCCGACGGCCAGCGATGCACCGATTCCCTGCAGCATCGTGCGTCGCGTCGTGGAGGTTTTCTCGGACATCTGTCGTCACCTACCTGTAGGGTGGGGTGGAATCGGGTTACGGGTGGTGGCTAACAATTCGGCGCTTGAAGTGGGGAGAGGTGTTTGTGACGTGGGATTGGGGGTAGAATCGTGTGACAGCGTAGCGATGGTGTGAACGTGTGGCTCGATACTGGTGGTGAGACGACTGCTTTCACATCGTAGATTGCGGCGGTACAGCAGACTCCTTTTCTGACCGCATCAGCACCGCTACTCGATCCGGTGCATCCGGAACAGTCGGCCGCGACAGCGACCGCACCGCGAACAGCACAGCGACTCGTGCTAGCGCACCTCCCAGCGGACCCGCGACCCGCGACAGCACCAGCAACGCGACGATTGCTAGCGCGAGGAACCGCGACCGCAACCACACCGCAATCGGAGTAGCCACGAGCCTCCCCAGCCGACTGCGTTGTCGTCGGGCGACACGGGAGTCGCCCGACTACTGGCGAGACCTCCGGTCTCGCTCTGCTCACGTGGCGCGCCCACGAAGGACGCGCCGGTTGCGCTACTCATCCACCGTCAGAGGCAAGCTCTGACGAGCCTTCGTCACCGGCGCTGTGCGCCGGTTGCTGGCGAGAGCTTCGCTCTCACTCTGTCGTCGGCACGTCGCGCCGACTGCTGGCGGGACCTCCGGTCCCGCTCTGTTCGGTCCCCTCACGAAGACCTCGCACGCGTTCCTCGCGCGCCGACTGCAACCGCGACAGCTCAGCATGGTTTCGTCTCACGCTACAGGTCCCAGTCGAATGGGCTGGCGCGAGTTCATCTCGCGCACTTCGGCGGCGTGGGGCCGCCTCAGGTACGCCGACGGTCGCAGGGAGGCACGACGCTGAAACCGACTGGGCCACCGGGTGTTGCACGAGCTTTCGCCGATTCCACCGGGTGGGACTGAAAGGGGCCGACCTCTCGGTCTACCCCCGACGACGTAAGCACTGGACTGAACGAGAGCGCGGAGGGAAGCGACGCGCTCTCGTGAGGGAAGCGCGCAACGAGTCGCGGGTAGCCGAGAGGTCGGGGGCTTTCACCCCTCGTTGTCCACGCCCGACTCGACTGAGTTGTCCACGACCAGTTCGACCGAGTACACCTCACCGACCAGTTCGACCGAGTACACCTCACCGACCAGTTCGACCGAGTAGACACCACAGTCCACGTCGTCCTGGCAAACACCCAAGCCCCCGGCGTCCGACCACGCGATATGCACACCGCAGAGCGCATCACGCTCGCCAGACTCCCCTCGGGCGTCCCACTCGTGACGACCGTCCACCGGTACCACGGACCCGAGGGACCGACCGCCGGACCGACACTCTACGTCCAGGCGGCCCAGCACGGCCGGGAGATCAACGGAAGCGAGGTCCTGCGCCGACTCCACGACCGTCTCCGGAACGCCGACATCGCCGGCACCGTGATCGCCGTGCCGGTCGCCGACCCCCTCACGTTCGACCGGAAGTCGTACACCACGCCGGAGGTCCTCGACTCGGTTCACTCGAACATGAACCGCGTCTGGCCCGGCGACCCCGATGGGACGCTCCACGAGCGCATGGCCGCGAAACTGTGGGAGTACGCCGAACGCGCCGACGCGGTGGTCGACCTGCACACCGGCAGTCCCGACATGCTGACCCACACCGTCTACCAGCGGGACGCCCAGGCGTGCCGCGAACTGGCGGAGGCATTCGGGACCGACCTCCTGCTGGCCGAAACGGCGGGCGAGGACGCCGACGACGAGTGGGCCGACCGCGACTTCGGCGGGAAGTTCCGGGTCGCCGCGCGGGACGCCGGCATCCCGGCGATCACACCCGAACTCGCCCACAGCAAGGAACTCGTGGAACCCGCAATCGAGACCGGCCTGCGCGGGATGGAGAACGTCCTCCGACACCTCGGCGTCCGGGAGGGCGACCCGGAGACGCCTAACGAATATCAGCGCGCGCGGAACCACCTCGGCAGAGCGACCGCCGACGCCTCCGGACTGTTCCACCCGGAGTCCGACCTCGAACTGGGCGCGAGCGTCACGGAAGGCGAGCGACTCGGGGAGATCACCGACCCCACGACCTACGAGACGCTGGCGACCGTCACCGCCGAGGAGTCCGGCGTGGTCTACTCCGTGACCCGCGAGGCGACAGTCTGTGCCGGTGACACGTTGGTCGGCGTGGCGATGCCGCTGGAGTGACACGACCGGTCGCGGAGCAGACCGATCTCGGAATCGACCACCGAGCCGACAACACTTATTCGTCGTGCGACCGTGCGTGCGAGTGATGTCAGGGGAGCAGGCGCTCGGGGACGACCTCGACGAGTGGCTCGACGAGAGAGCCGACGAACTGGGGACCGATCGCGAGCGACTGCTGGCCCGACTGGTCGCAGCACAGCGACTCGCGCTGTCCGAGACCGACGGGGGTCTCGCCGAGCTATCGACCCTCGAATCGCGGGTCTCGGCGGTCGAAGACGACTTGGACGAGAAGATCGCCGACGTGCGCGAGCGCGTGATCCAGATCAAACGCGAGACGGACGCGAAGGCCCCCGCCGACCACGGCCACCCCGAACTCGCCGACCGACTGGAGACACTCCGAGCAGAGATCGACACGCTCCGCGCGGAGTACGACGACCTTCGGGACAGCCACGACGGGCTACGGCAGGACCTCGACGCCGGCTTCGAGAACTACGAACTGGTCCTCGACGACCTCGACTCGGACACGACCGACCTCGCGGCGAAGGCCGACACGCTGGCGCGGGTCGCGCTCGGCCTCCGGGAGCGGATCGCCTCGCTGGAAGGCGAGTCGGCGGTCCAGCGTGCCGTCGCGGACCTCCAGCGCGAGGCGAACCGCGCCGGCGTCTCGTCGGCACAGTGCCGGAACTGCGGGTCGTCGGTCCACGTCGGCCTGCTCGGTGCGCCGGCCTGCCCGCACTGTGAGGCGACCTTCGACGGCGTGGAACCGGCACGCGGGTTCTTCGGGTCCCCGAAGCTGACGACCGGCGAGCGCCCGGCACTCACGGACGGGACCGACGGCGGGTCGACGCCGAGGAGCGACGAGGTGGCCCAGACGGCCGACGATCTGTTCGCGGAGGACGACGATGACTGACGACGCGGACGACGGGAGAGAGACGGCACACGACGAGCAGAGCGACGGTGACCCGGACGCGCCACTGGGCGACCTCGCGAGGCGTCGCCGAACACGACGCGAGGAGCGCGAGTCGGCGGACGCAGACGGAGACGAAGACGACCCCTTCACGGCTCTCGGCCGAGACGCAGACGCGAGCGCAGCCGACCACGTTACCGCGGGCGAGTCGGACGACGCCTTCGAGGAGATGGACGTCGATCCGGTCGACAGCGAGGACGTGTGGTCGGACCTGCTGGAGGCGGACACCGCCGACACAGCCCGGACTGGCGACTCGGAGACGGAAGCCGCCGGAACCGTGACCGCAGTCGATGAGTCGGCCGAGGCGGTCGGTGCGGAGGTGGCCGACGCCGACAGCGAGGTCGGAGAACCGGACCCGGCCGCAGTCGACGCGGCCGAGGTCGGCGAGGAGACCGACCCCCGCGAGGAGCACGTCATCCGGAAGGCCGACTACTGCCAACAGTGTGAGTACTTCACGGATCCACCGGCGGTCGCCTGCGAGAACGAGGGGACCGACATCGTGAGCGTCGAGGACTTCGAGCACTTCCGGGTTCGGGGCTGTCCGGTCGTGGAAAACGAGTTCGAGCCGGGCGAAGGCAACTACTGAGCGCTCGGTCGTATCGCCCGCCGGTGTCAGTCCGACCCTGATTTAGGGCTCGACCGACGAGTGGCGGGTATGCAGTTCTGTGACGACTGCGGGTCCATGATGCACTCCCGCGACGGCGAGATGGTCTGTACCGACGACGACTGCGGTGGCTCTGCAGAGCGCGACGAGGACCTCGCGGCACAGTTCGTCTCGACCGAAGCACAGACCGACGACGACGTCATCGAGACCGAGGAGGGCGCGAACTTCGAGGGGAAGCCGACCGCCAACGACGTGATCTGTGACGAGTGTGGCCACACGAAGGCGTGGTACACCATCAAGCAGACCGGTGCCGCCGACGAACCGCCGACGCGCTTCTTCAAGTGCCAGGAGTGCGGCTATCGGTGGCGGAGCTACAACTGAAACCCGAGAACTCGACTCGACGGCTCACCCGTCCATCGAGATGTACGTCTTCGTATCGGTGACGCCCTGCAGTCCCTGCACGTCACCGGAGACCGACTTCAGCACGTCGTACACCTCCTCGGTGTCCATCTCGGCGATGATGTCGTAGTTGCCCGCGACGATGTGGGCCTCCGTCACGCTCACCACCTGCCGGATCGCGTCGAGCAGTCGCTCACCCTCCCCCGCCTCGGTCTTGACCATGACGAACGCGTGTACCATCTCGACGTGTGGTACTCGGGCACACAGTAAAAGCGTTCCCCCGACGCCGGGGGCGTATTTCCGCCGGGTCGGGGTAAGGTTATTACCGCCCCCTGTCGTAGCCCTGCTCATGCGATTCGTTATCATTGGTGCTGGGCGTGTCGGCTTGCGGACGGCACGGGTGCTCCGCGAGGAGGACCACGAGGTCGTCCTCGTCGAGCGTGACGTAGACCGAGTCGAGCGCGCCCGCTCTGACGACTTCGAGGTGATCCAGGGCGACGGCTCCCGTGAGGACATTCTCGCGCAGGCGGACCTCGAGTCGGCCGACGCACTCGGCGCGCTGACCTCCGATCTGAACACGAACTTCGCGGCGTGTATGATCGCCAAGCACCACGGCTGCCGGACCGTGATGCGGATCGACGAGGAGTACCGCGAGGACATCTACCAGAAGTACGCCGAGGAGGTCGACGAGATCGTCTACCCCGAGCGACTCGGTGCGATCGGCGCGAAGAACGCCCTGCTCGGCGGGTCGATCCGCGCCATCGCCGACATCGCCCAACACCTGCAGGTCGTCCTGCTGACCGTCAGCGAGGACTCGCCGATGGCCGGCTACAACCTCACCGAGGTCGCCCTGCCGGCACAGGCCCGCATCCTCGCGTTCGGCAAACACGAGCAACCGATGGGCATCCCCCTGCCGGACGACTCGCTCGACGTCGGCGACCGGGTCGCGGTCCTCGCGGACTTCTCTGTCCTCGAAGACGTGCGCCGGCTGATCGTCGGCGAGAGCGCCGAGGCGGCCGTGGGAGGTGCCTGAGATGGTGACCGCCTACGTGATGGTGAAGGTGAACACCGGCGAGGCCGACCGCCTGAAGGAGTCGTTCGAGTCCATCGAGGGCGTCGAGAGCGTCCACATCGTCGCCGGCGACGTGGACTTCGTGGTGAAGGTCGTCGTCGACACGCCGAACGACGTGAAAGACATCGCGGCCACGACGATCCAGAACGTCGAGGGTGTCGAGGACACCCAGACGTACCTCTCGATGGACTGAGTCGGCTGTCGGCTCGCGTACTCGGGTTCTTTTTCGCTTCCCTACTTCCGTACTTCCTCGCTTCCTCAGACGCCGTCACGTCCTCAGACGCCGTCGCTTCCGGCGGTCTGCCGCGCCCGGTCGATGAGACCCGTCACCGGGTCGGTGTAGTCGTAGCCGGGGATGATCCCCTGCACGTAGGTTCCCTCGACGAAGTCGATCAGCGCCCCGGCGTCGTCCACGCCCCGACGCTCGTCGATGTCGGTGAACGCCGCCTCCACGACCGCGACCCGAGTGCCGTCGTGGATCGTCTCCGACACCTCGGATGAGAGGTCCCGTTCTCTGCTCGTGACGCCCGACACGTCTACCGCTCGCAGTTCGAACGTCTCGAACCAACCCTCCTCGACGATTTCGGCGACCTCTCCTTCCACCACCTCGTTCAGCATCGGCACGCGCACCGTCACGTCGAACCCGATCTGGCCGCCGTCGGCACTGCTCGCGTCGACCACGCCGTCGAACGGTGTCGTCACCGACTCGAACGTGCCGTCGTCTCGCTGTTCGAAGGAGCCGTGGTCCCGAAACGCCCGGCGGACTCGTCCGGGGAGTTCACTCATGGACGACTGCAGGCGCGGGACCGGCAAAAGCGCGTCGTGTCGAGAGAGCGTGGCAACGTGCCGAGGGCGGCGTCGTCCGACTCGGGACCGTGACGTTCCGGAATCGCGTCACGTCGGCGGGCTTCAAACGACTGCGACGCGTCAAGTTCGACCGAATGGGACCCACCGTCACGGCCTACGCGCGGACGGTCGAGCGCCTCCGGCAGTTCCTCGGTCGGTTCGACCCGGTCGTCGTCGCGTGGATCGCAGTCGTCACCGGCGCCGTCCTCGCGGCGGTCTCGCTGGAGTACGACGTGCTCCGGAACGGCGCGCGGGTGCTGTTCTACGCGGTGCTGGTGGAGTTGGCGATCACGATCCCGGAGGAAGCGACGACCGAGGATCGAAACGCCGAACAGGCGTTTCTCGTCGTGACCGGACTGACCACGATCGGGAGTGGGTTCCTGCTCGAAGGAGCGATCGGTCTCGTCTTCGGGTCGCTCTCGGCGACCCAGTTGCTCGCGCTGGCCGGACTGGGGAGTCGTCTCTACGCGAACCTGTGTCACGAGGGGTCGCTCCGCCGAGCCGTGACCGCCGACGACCGGGTGACGCGACCCTTCGCGACCGTCTCGTGTGGTGTCGCACTGGTCCTGCCGCCGGTGCTGGGCGGTGTCGTCGCACTCGGTAGGGGAGTGGGACCGGTGCCGGACGCCGACAGCGCGTGGTTCGTCGCGCTGGCGGTGGTCGCGAGCGTGACCGCCGGACTGGTCGTGACTCGGCGTCGTGCGTCGTGAGTGGTGAGTCGTGCTCCGCGGTGGACCGTCCGGACAGCGCGTCGTCACGTCGTCTCACGGCGCGGACACAAGAGAACGCATTTACCGCCGGGTGTCGTTCGTGTAACTATGGCTGAATCATCTGTGGGGAGCAATCTGCCACGCCTCGTCGAACTGCTGCACGACCGTCTGAAACAGTCGGAACTCGACATCCTGCACGCGCTGGCCGAGGCCGACGGCGACTCGCTGTCGGTCGACGAACTGGTCGAGGAGACGGGCTACACCGAGCGAACCGTGAAGAAGCGAACCGAGACGCTGGAAGAACAGGTCCACGGCGGGACGCTGATCCGCCGGACCGACGAGGACGAACCGGCGCTACACCCGGCCTTCGCGCGTGCGGTGCGCGAGTACGAACACTGAACTACTGCTCGCTGGCGTGACCGATTCGGGGTCTGTCGGCCGTGAGTTCTCGGGACGTGTGTCGTTCGAGTGGTCGGACTCCCGAACCGCGAAGTGACTGCTACTGGGGGGAACATCTGTCCGAGGCGACTACAGACCGCAATCGTAGCCCGCGACCCGAAGGAGTGTCTACCCGAGACGACCACAGACCGCAATCGTAGCCCGCGACAACACCCACAACCGCTACGAGCGCTAACGCACCCCCAGCGGAACCGCAACCGCAACCGCACCTCGGTCCTCCCCAGCCTCGGCGAACGCTCTCCGCACCGCCCGCGTTCGCCTCCCTCGCGTGCGCGTCGGGGTCGCGCACGCGCCGACCGCATCCTCCGCAGACGGGGGGCTTCGGTTCACGTCGACGGACGACTCACAAGAAGCAGATAGCTACTCCACCATCTCCTCGTCTAACGTCTCGTCGCTCACGTCGGCCGCGATCTTGACGCCGACGAGGCTCACCACCAACCCCGCGACGACGAACAGTCCCAGTCTGAGGCCGGGCGAGATCACGACGGTCCCGAACTGCGGCACGACGAACTCGATAGTCTGGAGTGCGTCCTCCCGTTCCAGGAAGAACCCCGCGAAGCCCCGGAGCACCAGCCCGAGCGCCACGACGCCGAACGGGAGGTTGAGGTACGGCATCCGGACCGCGTCGTCCCGGATGAACTCGTCGACCAGTCTGCCGGCAGAGGCCGCCAGCGCCGCCAGCGCGAGCCACGGGACGCTGGCGTAGACGAACCGCACCGCCGGGATGAACGCCGGTTCGACCGTGCCGGCGTCCCGGACCGACAGCGCGCCGAGGAACACCCCGACGAGCGCCAGGCCCGCGCCGACGACGTAGGTGACGACCGACACCTGCCCGGAGTACAGTGCCTCGCGCGTCCGCTCCGGCAGGTCCTCGAGGAGTTCGTCGATAGCCAGCCCCTTGTAGAGCAGCGCCGCGCCGAGCAGCGACGCCAACCCGGCCAGTGCGACCGCCAGCGAGAACTGCAAGAGCAGAATCGGCATGAGCAGCAGGCCGATGCCCAGCGGCACGAGCACCGTCTGGCGGAGTTCCTCGTCGCCGAGGAACTGCTTCAGCAGGTAGTACGTGGACTCGATGTCGCGGGCCTGCCGGACGATCACCCGGTCGACCGAGTCGACGCGCAGGCGACTCTCGATGATCGGGACGAGCCGTTCGTCCTGCGCGCTGTCGATGACGACGACCGCCGACTCCGGGTCGTACTGGTCGATGAGGTCGTCGAGTTGCTGGGCGACCGACCGGTCCGCGCCGACGACCGACTCGCCCGCCCCGGAGACGACCGCGACGACCGCCTCCTCGCGGTCGTCACGCAGGTCGCGTGCGACGCGCAGTGCCTCCAACAGGCAGTTGACACTGGAGTCCTCCGGATCGGCGAGTCCGACCTCGACGACGAGCGACCGGACCGCCTCCCACCCCGCGACCGGCGTCCGAAGCCCGGTCTTCCGACCGATGTCGTTCGCCCGGTCGACACAGACGACCAGCGTTGTCACGGTGTGAACGAACACTGCACGGAATAAAAACCTCCCGTCCGGCGAACCCGCAGAGAGCGGACCCGACACCGGACGAGGGCCGCGACGAACCCGGACGGTCAGAGCCGCAGGTCGACGTCGCCGTCAGCGTCACCACCGACGACGCTCGCCACGCCGGCACCGAAGGCGTACGCGACCGCCGCCGCACCGCCACGGAATCTGCCCATCAGCGACCGGGGCGGCTGGAACTCCCGCACACCGACACCCTCGCCGAGCAGGTCGGCCACTCTGTCCTCCACGTCGTCGGCTGTCCCGAGGTCGTCGACGAGGCCGCGCTCGTGGGCCTCCTCGCCGAGGAACACTCTCGCCTCTGTCTCCCGGATCGTCTCGGGGTCCATCTCCCGGCCCTCGGCGACCCGGTCGACGAAGTCGTCGTAGATGTCGTCGATCAGGCCCTGGAGGTACGCGCGGTCCTCCTCGTTCATCTCCTTCAGGCTACTGCCGGCGTCCTTGTACTTGCCCGCCGCGAAGCGCTCGTAGGAGAGGCCGAGTTTGTCTGCGGCTTCGGCGGCGTTGACCGACGAGCCGATGACGCCGATGCTGCCGACCACGCTGGCGTCACGGGCCCACAGTTCGTCACACCCGGAGGCGATCCAGTAGCCGCCGCTGGCGCAGGTGTCGGTCGCGTAGGCGACGGTCGGACCGTCGAAGGCCGCCGCGGCGTTCCGGATGTCGTCGCTCGGCAGGACCTCGCCGCCGGGCGTGTTCAGTTTGACGAGCAGTGCCTCGGCGTTGTCGTCGGCGTCGGCGCGTTCGATCTGGTCGACGATGGCGTCCGCGTCCGCACCGACCGACCCGGCCGCGAAGGAACTCGTCCCCGTGTCGCGGACGATCGGCCCCTCGACGGCGACCTCGGCGACGTTGTAGTCGGGGAACAGCGAGTCGGCGATGCCGCCGGCGACACGCGCGCCCAGCAGAGCGGTGCCGACGACCAGCAGGACGCCGAGCAGTCGTGCGAGGTTCCCGCCGGGGACGATCACGAAGACGACGACCCCGAGTGCCGCCGCGAGCAGGCCGACCAGGAGGACTGTCAGCAGTCTGGCCGTGCCGGAGCCGGGGCCGTCTGTCGAATCTGTTGCCATACCTCCGGCTCACGGGCGGGCGTCG
This sequence comes from Salinirubrum litoreum, assembly GCF_020567425.1. Lineage (NCBI taxonomy): Archaea > Methanobacteriati > Methanobacteriota > Halobacteria > Halobacteriales > Haloferacaceae > Salinirubrum > Salinirubrum litoreum. Next base: position 1,348,169 of record NZ_JAJCVJ010000001.1, read on the forward strand.
TATAAAACCGAACGTCGTCGGGAGAACTTAGAGCAGCCCCGTCTTCTGGAGCTTCATCAGGTCCTCGGTGTCGAGGGTCTCGCCTTCCTTGAACTTCTGGTAGATCTCTTCGGCCTCGGCTTTGGCCTCCTCGCGCTTGGCCTCGCGCTCGTCCTTCTGCTCTTCTTCTTCCTGCTTGTCGAGTTCGCGCAGGCGCTTCTGGACGCGGACGAAGTCCTCGTGGTGGCGGTCGGCGGCCTCCTGGGCCTCCACGAACAGTTCGTGCATCTCGTCGGCGTTGTCACGGATGTCGTCGGCCGCACGGTAGGCCTCGATCATCTCGTTGTGGTGTTCCTGGGCCTTGTCGGCGAGTTCCGTCACCTTCTGGTGGTGCTGGGACGCCTCCGAGCGGACTTCCTCGGCTTCCTCGATGAGGTCCTCGAGTTCCTGGGAGTCGTCGAGCTTGTCCTTGCGCTCCTGGTACTCCTCGCGTTTCTGCTCGATCTTCTCGATCAGTTCGCGCTCGTCCTCGGTCGAGAGCACCTCGGTCTGCTGGCGGAACTCCAGCTGTTCGATCTCCTCTTCGAGCTCTTCGAGGTCCTTGCCGTCGCCGAGCTCGAGGTCCTGCTTCATCTCCTCGACCTTGTCGAACAGCTCGTTGGCCTCGGCGTTGAGCTCGTTTCGCTTGTTCTTGTGCTCCTGGACCTGCTCGTTGAGCTCGTCGCGCTGCTCGCGGTGCTCCTGGGCCTCGTCGACCTTCTCGCGGGTCTTCGCGTTCAGGTCGTCGCGCTTGGAGGCGCGCTCCGAGGCCATCTGGTTCAGGTCGTTCCGCCGGTCGCGGAGCTGTCCGGCGAGTTTGATGAGTTGGCCTTTAGAACCAGTTTCGAGTTTGTCGTCGGTCAGTTCTACGTTGTTCGATTCGTCGAGTTCGTCGATGTCGAACTCGGCTGTGATTGCGTCTGCCATGCTTAATCGTACCTCGACACCATCACTGCACCGTGCGTGGCGGCTGCTCGTCGGGGTGCGAGCGCCCGTGGATAAGAGTTCCCGATCATTCTGCGTGCGATCCACCGCCGAACGCCGGATGCGTTCTGGTGACTCTACCTAGTCCGGTCGGACATATAAATACTTCGGTGGTCGAAGGGGTGAAAGGAGCTACCACACCCCGCAAAACCGCCGTGTGAGCGGTTCACACGCGTCGCGGCGAGGTATATAAACCAGTGCCGGGGTCCCTCGTGATCCGGCTCCCTCGTCGTCGGACACTTTCACTTTCACCGTGCCCTTGGCACGGGTTGATACCGGATCGGGTCGTATCCGGAAGTATGCAGGAACAACTCTCCCTGGCCTGTGAGAGCTGTGGTCGCGGGCTGGCAGACGACAGTTTCGCGCTCTCGGTGACCAGCGACGCGGGCGAGCGCCGCGCCTACGAGTGTGGCTGTGGTGCGGTGACCATCAGCGTCGTTCGGGAGTAGCCGACTCGCGCCCGCGCCGAGCAGTCGGCCGACCCAGCCACCCGTGGCGACTCGACGCGCACGTCTCCCGCGTCGTTCCGACGCGCACTTCCGGCGTCGTCGCTCAGTCTCGGACATGGAAGAAGTCGTCCACGCACGCGGGCACGAACACGTCCGGGCCGAGCACACCAGCACCTTCGAGGTGACGACCGACGACTGGCTCACCCCTGCCGGCGACTGTATCGTCGCGGTCGAGGCCGACCGCGCGCCGGCCGACTTTTCCGAGGCGTTCGTCGACGCCTGCCAGTCCGCCGACGCCACGATCACCGCCGAGATCACGGTCGGCGATCACGAGCAGACCGTCGTCGGCAGTGGACATCCCGATCTGACCTTCGAGAGCGACCGGAGCGCGGTCGCCCGGACCTCGGACTACGTCGACGAGCGCACCGTGATGACCGACGCCGACAGCCCTGCGCTCGGTATCGACCGCGAGATGGTGACTGCGCTCGTCGAGGGTGCCGAACTGACACTGACGCTCAGCGTGGAGTGAGTCGGGTCGAACGTCGGATTTTGCCGAACTTCGCTGACGTGGGGTTTTGCCGAACACTGCAAACGTCGGCTGTTGCCAGATCACTACTGACGTGGGATTTTGCCCGACTACTCCTCGTGACCGCCAGCACAGATCGTACGCCAGCGACCGACTTTTGTCCGATCAGTCCGACAGACGAGTATGGCCGAAGAGCCTGCGGAGAACATCAGCGGCGGCGATTCGGGCGGCGGCCGCGACACCGAGTTCGACCCTGCGACCGCCGGCACCCGCGCCGAGGCGGTCGTGGACGCGCTCGGCGATCTCTACTGGCAGAAGGCCTACGGCGGGCAACCGGCCTTCGAGTGTCTCGTCCGGACGATCCTCTCACAGAACACCTCGGACAAGGCCAGTCAGCCGGCACACGACAGCCTGATGAATCGCTACGGAGCGGGCGGTGAGGAGAACGTCGAGGGTGATCTGGCCCGGTCGCTGGCCGACGCCGAGCAGTCGCTGCTCGCCGAGACCATCTCTTCTGCCGGTCTCTACAACCAGAAGTCCGAGCGACTGATCGACCTCGCCGAGATCGTCGTCGCCGAGTTCGGCGGAAGCGAAGGGTTCGACGCGTTCGTGAGAGGCGAGGAGCCGTCTGTCGTCCGAAGTCGACTGCTAGAGATGCACGGCGTCGGGCCGAAGACCGCCGACTGCGTGTTGCTCTTCTCCGGTGGTCGCGGCGGCGTCTTTCCCGTCGACACGCACGTCCACCGCATCGCCCGCCGGATGGGACTCGCGCCGGCGGACGCCGACCACGAGGCGGTGCGCGAGGCGCTGGAAGCCGCGGTGCCCGAGGAAAAGTGCGGCTTCGGCCACACCGCCATGATCCAGTTCGGCCGAGAGTACTGTGCGGCGCGGAAGCCCGCGTGTCTGGAGGGGCCGGAGGCGTGTCCCCTGTACGATCTATGTGATCGGGTGGGGATCGACGAACTGGACGGGACCGTGGTCGACCCGCGCGAGGCGGTCGCGGACGACTGACGACACCGACCCGTTCTCACCGAGAGTGAGTCGTCACGCCGACTCGCTCTCGGCTTCCAGGTGCTGGACCATCCCGTCCAGCATCGAGTCGGCGCTCGCCAGATTCGTCGCCAGCGGGACGTCGTGGACGTCACAGATGCGCAGGAGCGCCGAGATGTCCGGTTCGTGCGGCTGTGCGGTCAGGGGGTCACGCAGGAAGATGACGCCGTGACAGGTCTCCTCGGCGATCTCCGCGCCGATCTGCATGTCACCACCGAGCGGTCCCGACTGCTTGCGGTCCACGTCGAGTCCCGTCTCCTCGATGAGTCGCTTCCCGGTGGTGCCAGTCGCCGTGAGTTCGAACCGATCGAGCAGTTCGCGGTGCGTCTCGGCGAACTCGATCAGGTCGGGTTTCTTCTCGTCGTGAGCGATGAGCGCGAGTCGCATACTCGCTGTCGTCAGGCGAGTGGCTTGAAACCCCCCGTCGTCGGTACCGAGGCACCTCGTCGTCGGGACGGCTCAGGGGACCGTGTAGCTCACCAGCATCGAGTTCGTCTCGGTGTGTCGAACCTCGATCCTGTCGCCCGACTCGACGCCCGGGATCACTGCTTCGTCGCCGACGACCACGCTGTCGCCCACGTCGGAATCGTAGCGCTCCCACGGGGACTGCTCGTCTCTCACCGCGATCACCACCGCGTTCGCGGTGAAGTGATCGCCGCCCTCATGTCTGACCGTCACCTGCTCGACGACACCGTCGTCGTTCGTATCGACACCCGAGGCGACGATGTTCGCCTGTGGTGCCGTCTCTTGGACCGGGCCACCCACACCGAGGACGAACGACCCGATCACTGCCGCGAGTACGACCGTGACGAGGACGGCGACGAGCGAGAGTGCGCCGAGGAGACCGACGCCGAGGAGGACCTGTACCGATCTGTCGAGTGCTCGAAATCGCTGGACCACTCCCATGCCCGCACCGACTCCCGGTCGTGTCAAAACGCTGTCGGCGTTCGTCGCTGACTGGGCCACGCCCTCGCGGCCGACTCAGGCCCACGGGCGTTCGGTGAACTCCCCCGCCTCGATCTCGCGTTCGATCTCTCTCCGAGTGTCGTCGTCCACGCTCACCAGATGACACAGCGGATGGCCCGGCGCGGCGACCGGATTCTGGAGGACCCCGACGATCAGGCCGGTGAACGGGGCGGCGACCCGGCGTTCCCCGCGCTTGAAGTGGTCGGTGATCGTGCAGATGGTGTCGTCCGCGTGGACCAGCGGGTGCTGGCCGTACTGCATCTCGACCAAGCCACCCCGGTCGGCCCGGAGCCACGTCTTCTCTCTCGCCTCGTCGATGACGCGCGACCACCCGGGCCACGTCACCGGTTCGCCCGGCAGGAGTTCGAACTCCGCCAGGACCGACCGGACGCCCTCCAGCGCCCGGTCGATCAGCGCCGGCTGGAACCGGTGGGCGCGTCCCATCTCGACGGTGATCGCCGGGATACCGGCGTCGGTCGCGGTCCTCCGGAGTGACCCGGTGTCGCCCGCCCCTGCGAGGATCACGTTCGCACCGAACGCTCTGGCGAGTCGCCGGACCTCCGGGTCGGCCGTGTTCGCCCGGACGTGGTACATCGTCGTCCGGTTGCGCGTCGAGGTGTGGAAGTCCAAGAGGAGATCACAGTTCGAGACGAACCGGCGGTAGATGACGTTCGCCATGCGTTCTGCGGTGTTCGAGCGCTCCTTGCCGGGGAACGACCGGTTCAGGTCCTGATCGTAGATGGGCAGGTAGCGCTGCTGGGCGAGGTAGCCCGGGACGTTGCAGACGTGCAGACAGACGACGGTCCCGTGGAGTTCGGCCGGCCGGTAGGTGTCGGCGACCTCCTGCAGAACTTTCACGCCGTTGAGTTCGTCGCCGTGGATCGCGGCCGTCATGCCGACCGTGGGGCCGGCGTGTTCACCGACGATCACCGTCACGGGAATCTCGACCGGGTCGCCGAGGTAGGTCTCGCCGACCTCGTAGCGCAGGTGGCGGATCTCGCCCGGTTGGACCTCCGCGTCGTATCGGAACGGTTCGGGGGCTGTCACGGTCGGGGTTCGCCCGTGGCCGGTATGAAGATTGGTGTGGACCGAGTCGGGGCACTCCCGGTCGGTTCGACCACCCGAAGGTCCATCTACGAGCACGCCCGACCCTCGGGTATGAGCGACGACGGGACGACGGTCGCGTGCCCAGTCGAGGGGTGTGCGTTCCGGGACACGGCCTCGCTGGTCGCGGCCCACGTCAACGGGAGCGAGGCCCCCGGCCACGACTGGCACGCGCTCCGGTTCGGCGGTCCCCGCGACTTCCTCCAGCAGGCGCGTCGAGGCTGGTTGGACGACGAGGCCGAGGGCGACGAGGACGAGGCCAACCGAGACGTTGCGGACTCGGCGGACGCCGAGCGGTCGGTGACCGACGACGAACCGGACAGATCGACCGAGACCGAACGCGAGGGTACCGGCACGGCAGGCGGAGGCGCGGCCGAACCGGGGTCGGTTCCGGTCGGACAGGTCCGCTGTCCGGCAGACGGCTGTCACTACACCGGCGAACTGGCGTCGGTGAAGGCGCACGTCAGCGGGACCCGTGACGCGGCACACGACGCCGAGCGACTCCGCGAGCGCGGTATCTACCCCACGGAGGACGACGTGAAGGGCGGTGTCGGTTCGGGTGATTCGACCGACTCGGGCGACGGTGCCGGAACGACGACCGACAGTGCCGGAACGACGACCGACAGTGCCGAAACGACGACCGACAGAGCCGACGCCGACGCGTCGGCGTCGACGGACACGACCACCGAACGGGAGACTACGACGACCGACGACACAACCACCGCCACGACGACGGCCACCACGTCTCCGGCGACGACGAGCGCGAGCGAGGAGTCGCCGGAGTCCGAGGTGGCTGCCGGGACCGCCGACTCGACGAAGCCGACCGACGCCACCCGAATCACCGGCGACACGACGGTCGCGGAACTCCTCGATCTGCTCGACGCGGCCGAGTCGCGGGACCTGCCCGTCGACACGTCCGCAGTCGAGACCGCGCTGGTGCTCTGTGATCTCCTCTCGGACCTCGCCGAGGACCCCGACACCCGGACGCTCGTGGACGCCTACACGCTCGCCTCCGACCTCTCCTCGGAGGCCGGTGACGCCAGAACCGACCTCCGAGACGAACTCCTCGCCAGGACAGACACCGACGGTGAACTCGCCGGGGAGGTGGGTCGCGTGCGGCGCGTGACGCGCACCCGGCGGTCGCTGAAAGACGACGACGAGGTGCTCGCTCGACTGCGCGAGGCCGGCGTGGACGAGACGAGCGTCCTGCGGCCCGACTCGAAACGGGTCCGTGAGACACTCGACGCGGCGGACCTCCCCGAGTCGCTGGCGTTCGACGTGAGCGAGTCGAACTACGTCCAGAAGTCCGACAGCGACGCGGACGCGAAGCAGACGAGGCTGGCGGCACTCCGCCGACGGAGCGAGGAGTGATGGCCGGCGACGACCCGACGTCGGGAGTCGACCACGACGCGGTCGACCTCGACACACCACTCACGATCGGCGAGGTGACTCTCCCGAACCGCCTCTACCGCGCGCCACTCCTGGAGTGTGCCGGCACCGGTGCGGGCGCGGTGGACGCGCTGATCGAGGACCTCGAACCGGCGGCCGCGTCGGGGGCGGGACTGCTGTGTCAGGGCGCGACCATCGTCCGGCCGGAGGGTGGCTGTGCCGCCCCACAGATGACCCGCGTCTGTGATCCGGCGTTCGTCTCCCGCCTCTCGCGACTCACGGACGTCGTCCACGACCACGGCGCTCGGATCGCGATCCAACTCGAACACGGCGGGCTCCGGGCGATGGAGACGTGGCACGCCGAGTACCGCGAGGCGAACCCCGACCTCCGGCAGTTGGCGGTCTCCCGGCCGCCGCGACTCCTGCGACTCCTGGATCGGGTGGGGTTTCTCGACTACGACGCGCACGTCCTCTCGACCGACGAGGTGTACGAGTTGGCGGTGGACTTCGGTCGCTCGGCGGGGTACGCGGTCGACGCGGGCTACGACGTGCTCCACCTCGCGGGCGCGAACATGGGCATCGTCCACCAGTTCCTCTCGCCCTTCTACAACCGGCGGGACGACGAGTTCGGCGACGGGGTGCGCTTCTTGGAGGTCGTCCACGACGAGATCAGGTCGCGGGCCGGCGACGTGCCGATCATGACGAAGGTGCCCGCCGAGACCGAAGCGCCGCCGATCGTGCGGCGGCGTCTGACGACCGACGACGCGGTGACGATCTGTCGACGACTGGCCGAGATCGGCTACGACGCGCTGGTACCGGTCAACGGGTCGACCTTCTGGGACGCGAGCATCGTGAAGGGAGCCTACCCGGAGCGAGCGTGGGCCGACGACCGGTTCCAGTCCGGCTACCGGGCGGCGTTCGGGAGTCGCTGGCGGGCGAAACTGGTCGCGCTCGGCAACTGGATCGAGGCGCAGGCGTACAGCTTCGACCCGGCGTGGAACGCCGACCTCTGTCGGCGAGTCCGGGACGTGGTCGACGTGCCGGTGCTGTGTGAGGGCGGGATTCGAGAGCGCGGGGAGATGGACGACCTGCTGGGTGACGCGGCGGACGCGGTCGGGATGGCCCGCCCCTTCTACGCCGAACCGCGTCTGCCGGCGCGGTTGTTGGACGACTCGGCGGCGGGGACGCGCGCGGTCTGTGAGAGCTGTAACAACTGCGCCGTGCCGCAGGCGACCGGCGAGGCCGGCGTCTGCCGGACACCCGGAGTGCTGGCCGAGGCGGGGCGACTGCGGAAGGCGGGGGCGTACGACCGTGAAACCGGTAGCCAGGACGAGGAGGTGTCCGACGGCCGGGGCGAACGGGGCACCGGCAGAGGCGCGTCGGACGACGATCGGCAGGACCCGTGATACTGTGGTGTGTGTGGCCGACTTCGGCTCTCCCTCGGCAGGAAATCCCAAGTTGTTATATCCGGCGACGGGAATGACCCGGTAATGGTGCGCGACCCGCGTGCGCGGGACGAACTCGACCCCGAGGTCGTCCTCGACGCGCTCGACGACGCGGACGCACGATCCATCATCAGAGCGTTAGACGAACCCATGACCGCAAGTGAACTCTCGGATGCCTGTGACATCCCGTTGTCCACGACGTACCGAAAACTGGACCTGCTGACCGAGGCGTCGCTCCTCTTGGAAGGGACGGAAGTCCGGTCGGACGGCCACCACACGACTCGGTACGAGGTGGCCTTCGAGGAGGTGCGGATCGCACTCGACGAGGAACGTCGCTTCGAGATCGCGGTCGAACAGCGCGACCGGAGCGCCGAGGAACGGCTCGCGGACATGTGGTCGCAAGTGAGGAGGGAGACCTGATGGGACACACGGCAGCCTCGGCGACGGTCAGCACCGCGATCATCATCGTCAAGACGATCATCCTCGTCCTCGGCGGCCTGATCACCTACTTCAGTCTGAAGGCCTACCGCCGGACCGACGCCCGGCCGCTCGGCCTGCTCTCGCTCGGGTTCGGGATCATCACCTTCGGCGCGGCGGTCGCCGGCGCGATACACATGTTTCTGGACATCACCCTCGCAGAGGGTGTGCTGGTGGACGCCGTCGTGACGATGCTCGGGCTGATGGTGATCACGTACTCGCTGTACGCTCGGTAGGACGCTGTCGATGTTGGGTCGCGGTTTCTGGCGGTGCGTTCTCCGGTGACTGCCGGGTTCGTGGGCTCTAGCAACTGGTCGAGGAGTGTGACGACACCCCGGATCGTGGACTGCGACAGCACTCGGACCGCGACTCAGAACACGACAGCACCCGCGACCGCGACAGCACCACACCTCGTCCTCCCCAGCCTCGAGGACCTCTCCGCACCACCCGGTCCCCTCCCTCGCGCGCGTCGGGCGCGCGCCGGGTCGTGAGTGAAATCCCACGCCACAGTCGTCACCCGATCACGCTTCGACAACCGGAACCCACACGGGACGCGATCTGCCGACGCCCGGAACCGGGCAGTGTCCGAGCGAGACCGGAGGTCTCGCCAGCAGTCGGCGCGGCGCGCCGACGACAGAGCGAGAGCGAAACTCTCGCCAGCAACCGGCGTGGAGCACCGGTGACGAAGGCTCCTCAGAGCGTACCGCTGACAGTGGTCGAGACGCCGGGGGCTTTCACCCCTCGTCTTCCGCAACCGATCCGACCGAGGTGTCTGCAACTGATCCCACCAAGTTCACGTCACCAACCGAGTCCACCGAGTCCTCCACGACAGCGTACCCAACCCTCTCACACTCATCTCCACCGGACTCAGCCGACCACCAGCCCCGTCACCGATCCTCGACGATCTCGGCTTCGAACTCCCGAACGCGTTCCCGCCACGCCTCGGGCACGCGCGTCGGCGTCCCGTCTTCACCCAGCACCACCTGCGTCGTCTCGCAGGTCGCCGCCACCTCGCCGTCCGCCAGCACCTCGGAGGCCATGATAAAACTCGACCCCCCGACCTCGGCGACGCGAACGCGCACCGTCACCGACTGCCCCTGCGTGATCGGGCGCTCGTAGTCCAGTTCGAGGTGTGCGAGCACCATGTTCAGTGCGTCGAGGTCCATCTCGAACACGTCGTCGAAGTAGTCCATCCGCGCCTGCTCACAGTAACTCGCGTACACCGCGTTGTTGACGTGGCCCATCGGGTCCAGATCGCGGTAGCGCGTCGGGATCTGCGTCTCGTACCGGAAGGTCATACGCCGAGGTGTCCGGGGAGCGCGCTAAAGCCTGCGATTCCGGGAGCAGAAGAGGTCGGATCCTGCGTCACCCGTCAGCCCTGCCACTCGATCACGGTCGCGGCCCACGTGTAGCCGGTCCCGGCCGCGAGAAACAGCACCAGATCGCCCGACTCGACGCGACCGAGGTCTCTCCCCCGATCCAGCGCGAGCGTCTGGTCGGCACTCTGGACGTGGCCGAACTCGTCGAGGTAGTAGCCGCCCGACTCGCCGAGACCGAGTTCCGAGAGCAGGTAGTCGTGGAACGACCGCTTCATGTGCGTCAGCGCGACGAAGTCCAGGTCGGCGCGGTCGTAGCCCGACTTCGCCAACGCCTCGTCGGCGACCGACAGGAAGGCGGGCGCGCTCACGTCCGCGAGTCGCTCCTTCATGTCGTCCGGGTCCGGCACGTCCAGCGTGTGGCCGCCGGCCTCGACCGTCTCGTGGCTCGCCGGGCGTTTCGACCCGCCGGCGGGCATCACCACGTCCAGCGAGAAACTGCCGTCCGTGACGGCCGCCGACTCGCGGACGCGGCCCCTGCTTCGCTCTTCTCTCGGGTCGGCTTCCAGCACCAGCGCCGACCCGCCGGAGCCGAAGTTGAACATGAACGAGGCGTCCTCGTTCGCGTAGTCCACCAGGTCCTCCTCCCTGCTGGCGGTCACGAGCAGCGCGTTCTCGACATCGGCGACGCGCAGTTGTGCGGCGGTGTGCCGGATCGCGATCGGTGCGCCGGCACAGAGCGCGTAGCTCTCGTGTGCGTAGGCGTCCTCGGCACCCAACCGTTCCGCGACGTTCGCGGCGGCGCTCCACACCACGTGGTCTTTGAACTCGCTGCCGTGAAAGAGCACGAGATCCAGATCGGTCGCAGCGAGTCCGGCGTCGGCCAGTGCCCGCCGACCGGCCCGGACCGACATGTCGGTCACGTGGTCGTCGTCGCCGGCGACGCGCTTCTCGCGGACACCCATCTTCTCGACGACGACGTCCTCGGGGATGCCGCTCGCCTCGGCGATCGCCGACCCGGTGACGATCTCCTCCGGCACGTCCACGCCGTAGCCGGTGATCGCCACCTCGCGGCCGAGCGTCTCGGTCGAACCGGCGATCGCGTCCCGGTCGTCGGTGGCGTCCGCGTCCGACTCATTCATCGCAGATACCTCCGCAGGTGCGCCGGCAGGTGTTTGCCGACCGGCCCGCCGACGCGCTGGCGGACCGTCCCCAGCAACCCGTCGGGGACGAACAGCACGAACAGCACGAAGACGATACCGACGTACAGTGCGGCGTGGCCGTTCAGGAACGTCTCGATGGTCCCGCCGACGGTCAGTCCGTTGTAGAGTTCTGTCGCCAGCACGCCCTCGCCGAGCGTGTCGCGGAGCCACGGCAGGAGGCCGCCCCCCTCGCCGGACTTCGAGAGGAACTCCCGGACCGACTCGTCGAACAGGCGTCCGAACAGTGGCCCGGCCAGCGTCCCGAAGCCGCCGATGATCGACGCGAGCAGGGCGTCACCGGCCACGAGGAAGTAGAAGGTCCCCTCGGGCGCGACGGACCGCTTGAAGCCGGCCAGCAGGCCGCCAGCGACCCCCGCGAAGAAGGCGCTGATGGCGAACGCGCCGAGTTTGTAGCGGAAGGTGTTGTAGCCGACCGCCTTCGCGCGCTCCTCGTTCTCCCGGATGGCGATCATGACGCGCCCGAACGGCGAGTGGATGATCCTCTGCATGGCGAAGTAGCAGACCAACACGACGAGGCCGACCATGTAGTAGGAGACGCCGGTGCCGGTGAACTCGACGAAGCCGAGTGCCACCGAGTCGCCCGCCAGTCGGCCGATTGCGAGGTTCAGCGCGTCCACACCCGGTACCCCGACCTCGAAGCCCGAGACGCCGCCGGGCACCGCCACGCCGTCACGCGGGTTCGAGCCGACGTAGTCCCAGTCGCGGACGAAGACGTACAGCACCTGCGAGAAGCCGAGCGTGATCATGGCGAAGTAGACGCCCGTCAGTCGGAACGACACCGCGCCGATCAGCACGGCGAGCACCGCCGCGAGCAACCCCGCGACGAGCAACAGGAGCATGAACGGTGTCTCGGGGCCGACCAGCGGGACCTTCCCGTTCGCGGCCAGCACGACCGCGTAGGCCCCCGCGCCGTAGAACGCGGCGTGGCCGAAGGAGAGGTAGCCGGTGTACCCCGAGATGAAGTCGAACGACATGGCGAACAGGGCGAAGTAGAACACCGTCACCATCGTCGTCACCTGCGGGAGGATGGCGGTCATCTCCGCGCCGACCGGCGAGTTCACCAGCACGTCGTAGATGCCGGGGTAGGCCGCGAGGAGGACGACGACCGCGACGTGGACGAGGTGGTCCTGCAGGTACTGGACCGGCCACGAGAAATCGGTCTCGTCGGCAGTGTCCGCTGTCGTCTCGTCGGCCGACGACTCGGTGACGCCGCCGTCGGTGACGGCCTCGGTCGACGTGTCGTCCGCGTCGATTTCGACAGAGGACTCGGTGGTCTCGACAGACTGCTCCTCGGTCTCGTCGTGGGGTGCCGACTCGTCGGAGCTAATGGCCCCCCACCTCCTCGACGCCGAAGATACCCTGTGGCTTCACGATCAGCATCAGCACGAGGATCAGGAAGATGGTCATCTGCGGCAGACCGGTGAAGTTCACCGCGTTCTGGAACCACCACGTCATCGAGGCGTCGACCAGTCCGACGAGCAGGCCGGCGACGACCGTCCCCCGGAAGGTGCCGAGGCCGCCGACGATGACGACGACGAACGCCGGGAGCAGGGTCTCGGCGGCCAGCGGGACCGACGCGCCCCAGCGCGGGTCCCACATCAGGAAGACGCCCGCGATGCCGGCGATGCCGGCCCCGAGTGCGAAGACGACGGTGAAGGTCCGGCGCACGTCGATGCCGAGCGCCTGTGCCATCTCGGTGTCCTCGCTCCCGGCCCGGATGTAGAGGCCGTAGCGCGTCTGCGTCAGGAAGCCGTAGATGCCCGCGACCGTGACGACGCCCGCGAGAATCTGGAAGCCGGCCAGCCCCGAGGCGTTGATCGGGCCGAGCGGGAGCGACTGGGTGAGGATCGCGGGCTTCGTCGCCAGCGCGGCCTGCCAGTCCGAGATGGGTTGCAGTCCGTAGAAGGCGACGACGATGCGGGCCAGTTCGTCCAGCGTCAGCGTGACGCCGAAGGTCAGCAGGATCTGGTAGATCGGCGGCCGGTCGTACAGCCGCCGGATCAGCCCGACCTCCAGCACGCCGCCGAGTGCGATCAACAGTCCGAAGACGACCACGATGGCGACGAAGAACAGCGCGAGGCGACCGAGCGACCCCGTCGCGCTCCCGACGAGCAGGACCATCACCAGTCCACCGAGGTACGCACCGATCATCGTCAGCGAGCCGTGCGCGAAGTTCAACACGCCCATCAGTCCGAAGATCAGCGTCAGTCCAGCCGCCAGCATGATGTAGAGGGCGGCCTTCGCCAGGCCGTTGACGACCACCGACGCCAGCGTCTCGGGCGCGAGGAAGTCCACGAGCGCCTCGAAGAAGCCGACGAGGGGGACGGTCGCGTCGAGGGCAGTCGCCGACGCGAGCGTGATCGGTTCGAACAGTGTGGTGAGTAGGAGTGCGGTGAGCGTCATGCGGAGAGATACCTCCTGAGTCGGTCGTCGTCGGCGGACACGTCGGCCGTCGCGCCGGAGTCCACGACGCGACCCTTGTCGACGACGTAGAACCGATCCGCCAGATCGAGTGCCAGCGGCAGGTTCTGCTCGACGAGGAGCAGTGTCGTGTGTTCGGCCGCAGATTCGAGTGCGTCGGCGACCGCCTCGACGATCAGCGGTGCGAGTCCCTCGGAGGGTTCGTCCACGAGGAGCAGGTCGTTGTCGCCGACCAGTCCGCGTGCGATGGCGAGCATCTGCTGTTGCCCGCCGGAGAGGTTCCCGGCGTCACGGGTCCGGTGATCCCGGAGGTCCGGGAACGTCTCGAACGCCAGTCGGAGTCCGTCGCCGATCGACTCGCCGTCCGGCACCGACACCCGGATGTTCTCTTCCACCGACAGCTGTGCGAAGATGCGCCGGTCCTCGGGGATCCAGCCGACCCCCATGTCGGCCACCTCGTGGGTGTCTTTCCCCACCAACTCCTCGCCGCGATACCGGATCGACCCCGAACGCGGCGGCGTCAACTGGAGGATACTCCGGAGGGTCGTCGTCTTCCCGACGCCGTTCCGACCGATCAGCGCGACGACTTCGCCCTCGTTCACGTCGAGGTCGACGCCTTCGAGGATGTGACTCTCGCCGTAGTACGTCTGCACGTCCTCGACTTCGAGGAGGCTCATACGGTGCCTCCCTCGCCGGTCGAGTCCGACGCTTCGCTGTCGTTCGCCTCACTCGTCTCGCTCGATCCACCCGACTCGTACCCGCCGAGGTAGGCGCGTTGGACGCGGTCGTCGCCGCGCACGTCCTCGGGGTCGCCGTCGGCGATGACCGCGCCCTGGTTCAAGACGACGACGCGGTCGGAGACGTTCATCACGATGTCCATGTTGTGTTCGACGAGCAGAACCGCGTGGTCGGTCGCCACGTCCTCGATCAGGTCGATGATGTCCCCGACCGACTCCGAGGAGACGCCGGCGTTCGGTTCGTCCAAGAGGAGGACGTCGGGGTCACCCGCCAGCGCGATGCCGACCTCGAGTTGGCGTTTCGCACCGTGGCTCAGGGTGCCGGCGACCGTCTCGCGTTCGTCGGCGAGACCCACCCGATCCAGTATCGCGTCGGCCTCCGCGACGTGTTCCTCGAAGTGGCCGACGTTCCGCCAGACGTTCGTCGCGTCGTCGCTGGCCGCTTGTGCCGCGATCCGGACGTTCTCCAGCACGGTGCTGGTCGGGAAGATATTCGTGATCTGGTACGACCGGTGGATGCCGAGGCTGGCCGTCTCGTGTGGCGTCGCGTCGGTCACGTCCCGCCAGCCGTCGCCGTCGCGGAGTTCGATGGTGCCCTCGCTCGGCGTGAGCGCGCCGGTCAGCAGGTTGAAGAACGTCGTCTTCCCCGCGCCGTTCGGCCCGATGAGCGAGCAGAGTTCGTCCGCTGGCAACTCGAAGTCCACGTCGTCCACGGCGGTCAGTCCGCCGAACTGCTTCGTCAGTCCCTGCGTGCGGAGCATCCTACAGGGAGCAGTCCATCTCGTCGCTGTCGGCCGGGATGGTCGTGCCGTCCTTCCCGATCCGGGCGACCGGTTCACTCGGCATGATCGCCGCGCCCCAGTTCTCGCCGGCCTCGTCCGTGGTCGGGATCGGATCGGCGACCGTCATGGCAGAGCGAGCCTGGTTGTTGTACCCCTGGAACGTGTAGCCGTTCTCGCCCTTCGGCGTGTCGGTGACGGTCATCCCGCGCAGTTCGGCGGCGATGTCGGCTCCCTCGGTGGAGCCGCCGGCCTCGACGGCCTGCACGATGGCGGAGGCGGCGGTGAAGGTGCCCGCCGAGAACAGGTCGGGCCACTTGCCGTAGGCGTTCGCGTAGCTCTCGACGAACGCGTTGTTGATCTCGTTGTCGTACTGGTTCCAGTGGTACCGCGTCGTGAACGGGCCGAACTTCTGCTCTTGGATCTTCTCCTCGGTCAGCGGCGTCCCCAGCACCTTCTGGAGCGTCTGACCGACGATCGAGGTCGTGATCTCGGTGGCGAACCCGCCGAACACGCGGTAGTCGTAGTCGCCGTTCAGATAGCTGGTGAAGAGTGCCGGGAGCGTGGCGACCGTGAAGCCGCCGACGATGCCCTCAGCGCCCGCGTCGGTCGCGTTCTGGAGCAGGCCGTCCCACTCGGTGTACCCCTGCGGGACGAACTTCTTGCCGACGATCTCGACGCCCTCGTTCTCCAACACTGCTTCGTAGTTGTTGACGACCGCGCGGCCGAAGGAGTAGTCCGCGCCGAAGAGGTAGACCGAACTCACGTCGGTCTCCTGTGCGACGTACTTCCCGCCGGAGCGGGCGTCCATCGCGGTGTTCTCGCTCGCGCGGAACACGAGGTCGTTACACGTCTCGCTGTTCGAGGTGATGTCCGCAGACGCCGCCGGCCCCGCCATGTACGGGACGCCGGCCTGCGAGACGACCGTGTCGATGACACGGGTCGCCGCCCCGGAGGAGGCACAGCCGAACAGCATGTCGACCTCCTCGTTCTGCACGAGGTCGGTGGCGAGTTGCTGTGAGGTGTCGGCGCTGAACGCCGAGTCCCTGACGTACAGTTCGTAGTCCACGTCGCCGACGGTGACCGTCCGGGTCCCGGAGGTGGTGTCGGTGATCGGGTCGCCGCCGTTCTTGTAGGCGAAGCCGGAGAAGAAGCCCCACAGCGCCTGCTGGCCGTAGTACTGCAGGTCGCCGGAGGTCGGCTGGAGGACGCCGATCTTCACCGTGCCCGACGCGCCGCCGTCGCCCGAAGTCGTCGTGTCCGTCATGTCGCTGTCGTCGCTATCGTCCGTGCTACCCGGCGTCGCCGTCTCGTTTCCGTCGCCGCCTGTACATCCCGCCATCCCGACGATGCCCGCACTGCCGAGTACCGCGAGTGCTTCGCGGCGTGTTGTGAGTCCATCCCGCATACCTCAGACGGTGCGAAGAGACCGGCAAAAGCTGACGGGTTAACATGTGAACCAGTCGCGACGTACGGCGCGTTCACGGACCGCCTCGTCCGGCCGGCGTCGGTCGATTCCGGCACGTCAATCGAGGTCGTCGAGCGCCTGCACGACGCGTTCGATCATCTTCCGTTGCCCGCGCCGGAGGTTCTTCGAGACCGCCGGCTTCGACACGTCGAACTCGTCGGCCAAGGTGCCGAGTGTCGCCGACCGTGGACTCTTGAAGTAGCCGTCCTGGACTGCGGTCTCCAGCGTCTTGCGCTCCACGTCCGAGAGGTCCCGACAGCCCTCGACGAGCGTCATCGCCGCGCCCGCGTTCCGGACGAAGTCCTGCAGTTCCGGCAGGTCGGGTTCGTCGCGCTCTACCACGTCGAACTCGTGGTCCCGGTCGAGTTTCGAGAGCGTCCCGTCGGCCTCTCCCCGGTCGTCGAAGCCGACGTGCCACAGTTCGCTGCCGGACTCGATGTAGAATGGACCGGTGATGTAGCCGCCGCCGTCGCGGATCAGTTGCATCGCCTCGGTCTGTTCGATCTCGGTCCGGACGTGTCCGACGTGTTCGCGCTTCGAGAGCAGGTCGTAGTCGGCCATGTTGTCGTGGTCGCGGAGCACCGACAGGCCGTTGTCGAGCGCCTCCCGGTCGGCCCCCTCGACGATCATCCGGGTCTCCAGTCGCTCGACCGAGGGGTCGAACTCCCAGTGGACCGCCGAGAACGCGACCGACTCGCGCTCGGTCGCGTCGATGAACGGGCAGTCGTACTGCTCCATGTCCATCGTGATGTCGATCATGGCCTCTCCCCTCATGGTTCCTCACGAACATTAAAAGCCTTTCTCACCGTCACCGGACAGGTTCTGCGAGTCGGTTGCAGGGTCGGCGCGTCCGCTCCGACAACTCACTGCTCTCGGACGAGTTCGCGCAGTTGCGTCTCGTCGAGGTCGTCGATGGCGAGCAGTCGGTCGAGTTTGCGCTCGAAGTCGTCCTCGTCCAGTTCGCCCTCGGCGTACCGGCGTTTCAGCGTCTCCACGGGGTCGGCAGTCTCGGCGGGCCGATCCGACGCACGTTCGTCGGTCCGCGCGGAGTCCGACTCGTCGTTCCCGCGATCCAAGATGCGCGAGAGAAAGTCGTCCTCGAACAGTTCGACGAACGTGATCCAGACGAGAAAGTAGCCGATCCAGAAGAGGAGCGTCGGCCCGGTGAGCACACCCGCGACGCCGACCGCCGTCAGTCCGACCACGAGCAGGTGGGCGAGTTTCGTCTCGATCAGATACTCGGGGTCGACAGCCATGCCCGCCAGACGACGCCCGAGGAGATAAACACACACCACCTGCCGGACCACAATCGCTTTACCCGACCCGTGTCACCCTCACAGCGTGACGCGGGTCTGTCTCGTCGGGAAGGACGACGTGAACCTCCGGTACGAACTGCTCTCGCGGGAGACCGCCCGAGACGCACTCGTCACCTACGACCTGTGGGAACCCTACGAGAACAGCATCGCCCTGGAGACGGTCAGCGTCGGCGCGGCGGTGTCGCTGTTGAACGACCTGAACTGGTATCTCGTCCGGTTCGTCGCCGACGCGCTCGTGCTGGAACCGTCGATCAGCGAGACGGAGTGGCTCTCCCGGAAGCTTGCCACGCAGGTCCGGAACGACGCGGTCGCACCCGACGAGACCGACCAGTACCTCCAGGTGTTCGGCGTCGCCGACGGGAAACTGGTCGAGCCGATGTTCGTGACGCGCGTGGACGGGGAGATTCCGAGCTACGACCTGCGGGACGTCGACGAGACGGTCGTCGTCCGCGTGACGAGCGAGGAGTTCGCGTAGACTGGACGAGGAGTTCGCGTGAGCCGCGCCGACCGTCCGCATCGACACCGGCACCGGCGCGAGCGGGAGCGCTTCCCGGAAGGTCTTTGCTGTGACCCTCGTAGGGTGGGGTATGATCGACGAGACGGTCGAGGAGATCCGGGCCATGCAGAGCCACAGTTCCTCCGTCGTCGCGGTCAAGGCGACCCGCGCGCTGCGGGAGTTGCTCGACCGGGAGTTCACGAGCGTCGAGGCCTACGAGCGCACGCTCGAACACAACGCCGGCGCGCTCCGCCGCGCGAACCCCTCACACGCCTCGCTCCACAACGCGATGCGCGGCGTGCTGGACGCGGTGGTCGGCGAGACCGGGAGCGTCGACGACGCGAAGGAGGCGACCGCGCGCGCCATCGACGAGGTCGTGGAGGACATCGAGGCCGGCAAGCACCGCGCGGCGGTCCACGCCGCCGAGACGTTCTCCGACGGGGAGACGTTCCTGACGCACGACTACTCCTCGACGGTGATGGAGGCCGTCAGGACCGCCTGCGCCGAAGGAGCGGAGTTGACGGCGTACTGCACCGAGGCGCGCCCACGCTACCTCGGCCGGAAGTCGGCCCGCGAGATGGCACAGGTCGAGGGACTGGAGACGCACCTGATGGTCGACGGCGCGGCCGGCATCCACCTCTCGGAGGTCGACCGCGTAGTGCTGGGGATGACCTGCATCGTCAACGAGCGCTACTACAACCGGGTCGGGACGTTCCCCATCGTCGCCGCCGCCCAGCACGAGGGCGTCCCGGTGACGGTCGTCGGGTCCGGCGCGAAGATCATCGAGGACGGCTTCCAGTTCGAGAACGAGTACCGGTCGCCGATCGAGGTGCTGCTCGAACCGGCGGAGGGCTTCGAGATCGAGAACCCCGCCTACGACGAGACGCCGGTCGACCTCATCGACCGCGTGATCACGGATCAGGGCGTCCGAACGTACTGAGGTCGAGACGTCACCGCCCGGCCGACGGGCACCTGTCACTCGACCCGCTTCAGCACGACACCGTCGTCGAAGCCGCCACGCTCCGCGCGTTTCTCCCGCCGCATCGCCTCCAGTTCCCCGGGACTCACGTCGTCGAGCGCCGCGAGCGCGTTGACGACCGCCAGCACGTCGGCCAGTTCCGCGACTCGCCCCGACTCGTGGTACTCGGCGACCTCCTCGTCCAGTTGGTCGTGGAGTCGTTCCCGGTACGCCTCGCCCGCGACCGTCTCGGTGGCGGGCACCTCGTCGTCGGCACGGATCAGTTCCGGGATGCGGTCCCGGACGAGTTTGTCGTCCTCCTCGACCATCGTCGGCCCAGTCGACTGGCGCGCTGAAGAGTTCGGGGTCGCTACCGCACCGACACCCACTCGCCCGACTCGTCACTGCGCTCGATTGCGTCCAGCACCTCCTGCACGGCGTAGGCGTCCGCGAACGAGGGCGAGAACTCGTCGCCGGACGCCACGGCAGACAGGAACTCGTAGTTCTCGTGGACGAAGGTGTGTTCCCAACCGAGGACGTGGCCCGGCGGCCACCACGCCTCGACGTAGGGGTCGGACTCGTCGGTCACGAGCACCGTCTCGTAGCCCCGCGCGTCGCCGGTCATCACCTCAAGTTCGTTCAGTCGTTCGAGGGAGAACCGCAGGCTCCCGTCTGTCCCGTGAACTGTCACGGAGTGGTCGTTCTTGTGGCCGGGGGTGACACGGGACGCCTCGAAGGTCGCCATCGCGCCACTCTCGAACTCGGCCTGTGCGGTGTAGGCGTCGTCCACCGTCACCGGGCGCGTCTCGTCGCTCCCCTCCACCGGACGTTCCTCGGTGAACGTCTGGAGGTGCCCCGAGATGCGGTCGACGCCGCCCGCCTGCTCCCCGACGAGGAACCGTGCCAGATCGACCGAGTGCGCACCGAGGTCACCGAGCGCACCCGATCCGGCCATCTCGGCGTCGTTGCGCCACGACCACGGCGCGTCGGGGTCGACGAGCCAGTCCTGCAGGTAGCGCGCGCGAATCTGTCGAATCTCGCCGATCTTCCCGTCGTCGATCAACCCCTTCGCGTAGCGCAGCGCGGGGACGAACCGGTAGTTGAACGCACAGGCCGCCAGCGCGTCGCTGGATTCTGCGGCGTCACGCATCCGCACCGCGTCGGCGAGCGTCGGCGCGAGCGGTTTCTCACAGAGGACCGGCACGCCGGCCTCCAGCGCGGCGATAGACGGTTCGGCGTGGACGTGGTTCGGGCCGAGGTTGTAGAAGGCGTCCACGTCGTCGATCACCTCGCGCCAGTCGGTCGCGGTGTGGGCGAAGCCGAGTCTGTCGGCCGCCGCCGCGAGTGCGTCCTCGTCCCGACCGATGAGGGTGTGCCGGCGCACGTCGGGCGCGTCCGGGAAGAACATCGGGAGTCGAGCGAGGGCGTTCGCGTGTGCCTTCCCCATGAACCGGTAGCCGAGAACCGCGACGTTCAGTGTCATGGCCGGGCGTTCTGTCGGCACCCGTTTAGCTGTTCTCACGGCGGCGCGGGACGTCCCGCCGATGGTGGACCGCCCTACTCGAATCTATGTGTAATGTTCACACGCACCGAGCTTTTCTTGTGTGTCCACGGCAACTGCATCGTGTGTCCGTCCGTCGCTCCCCTCTGGTCGAGCGTGCGACTCGCCCGGTCGCCGCCTTCGTGACGGTCGTCGTCGGTGGCGTCGTCGGCTTCGTGTCCCTCGGCGGCGTCGGGCCGATAGAGGCGGCCTTCTGGCTGGTCGACCCGGCCAGCATCGCCATCCACTACCAGAGTGCCGAGAACGGCCACGGCAAGACGGTGAAGGCCTTCGCAGTCGTCGTCTTCTCGGCGCTGGTGCTCGCCGGCGTCTGGATCGGCGAGACCGTGCTCTCGACGGCCTTCGGCGGCCGGATGCGGGAGGAACTCGAACGCGTGCAAACCCAACGAGCCATCGACGACGCCGAGGACCACGTGGTGATCTGCGGCTACGGCCTGTTCGGCCGCACCATCGCCGACCGCGTGACAGACGCGGGTCGGCAGGTCGTCGCGGTCGAGAACGACGCGGAGGTCTTCGAGCGGATGGAACCGAACGGCGTGCTCCCGGTCGAGGGCGACGCCCGGAACGAGGACGTGCTCCGGGACGCGGCGATCGACGACGCCACCGCGGTGGTCGCCGCCATCGACGACTCGAACGCCAACATCCAGATCGCCATCACCGCGAGCCAGATCGCCCCGGACGTCCACCTCGTCGTCCGGGTCGGCGACGAGGACTACACCTCGGTCGCCCGCCGGGCCGGCGCGGACGAGGTGGTGATCCCGGAGGTCTCCAGCGGCGAGGACGTGAGCGACTCGCTGTGACCCGGTGGACGCGGCGACCGCACCGAACGCCGGCCGCACCGAGTGGCGAGCGCCGACGACGCCTCACTCCGCCCAGTACGCCTCGCCGGGCGTCGTCTCGAAGACGGCCCGCGAGAGCAGTTCGACCGCCTTCTCTAACCCCTCGCGCGACGAGGTGAGCGAGTCTTCGTGTTCGATCGAGAGTGCGCCGTCGTAGCCGACCATCCGGAGCGTCGAGACCACGTCCTTCCAGTGTTCCTCGCCGTGGCCGTAGCCGACCGTCCGGAACAGCCACGAGCGCTCCGACTCCTCGGTGTAGGCGGTGGTGTCCAGCACGCCCTTGATCCGGGCGGTGGCGTCGTAGACGCGCGTGTCCTTCGCGTGGACGTGGTGGATGGCGTCACGCTTCCCGAGGAACCGGATCGCCGCCGGCACGTCGATCCCCTGCCAGTAGAGGTGCGAGGGGTCGAAGTTCGCGCCGATCCGGTCGTTCGTCTCCTCGCGCAAGAGTGCCATCCCGGTCGGTTCGTACACCAGCATGTTCGGGTGCATCTCGATGGCGATGTCGACAGCGTGGTCGTCCGCGAACTCGGCGAGATCGGACCAGTAGTCGACCGCGACCCCCCACTGGTACTCGTGGGCCTCGGCGTGCTCGCTCGGCCACGGCGCGGTGATCCAGTTCGGCACCTCGTCGTTCGGGCCACCTGCGGGAAGCCCCGAGAAGCAGGTGACGGTGTGGACACCGAGTTGGGCGGCGAGTCGGATCGCCTCCCGGAGTTCGGTGTCGGCCCGTTCCGCCCGGTCCTCGTCGGGGTGCAGCGGGTTGTTGTGGGTCGCCAGCGCGCTGATCCGGAGGCCGTGCTCGCCGAGCAGGTCCGCCAGGTCGGCCTGTGCGGGTTCGTCGTCGAGATACTGCTCGCGTGAGAGGTGGTCGTCGCCGGGGTAGCCACCACAGCCGAGTTCGACCGTGTCGACGCCGAGATCTGCGAGATACGACAGTGTGTCGTCGAGCGACTGGTCGCCGAGGGGAACGGTGAGTACGCCTACGTCCATGGTCGGGCGTTCGGCGCTCCCGCGAATAAAGGTTCAGGCGCGGGCGGCGAGGGCAGAGCAGAGATCGGAGGCATGTCAAGGGATCGTCGCCCGGAACCGTTCGGGCGTCAGGGGATCGTCACCCGGAACCGCTCGGGGTCGTCGTGGAAGCAGTCGCCGACGACGACCGCGTCGGCACCTGCGTCGAGAATCTCGTGGGTGCGTTCGGCGCTGTCGATCCCGCCGCCATACAGCAGAATCGTCTCGTCCAGATACCGGGCGGCGGCTTCCACGTCTTCGGGGCCGCCGTAGGTGCCGGAGTACTCCACGTAGAAGACCGGGAAGCCGTAGAACGATTCGGTTGCGAGCGCCGCGCCCGCGACCTGCTCCGTAGAGTAGGTCGTCTCGACACCGGAGACGCGGGCCGCCTTCGAGTCGAGATTCTGGATGACGTAGCCCTCGCCGACGATCTGTTCGGCGAGGTCGGCGACCACTTCCCGGCCACGGTCGGCGATCAGGCCGCCGACGACCGGGAGACTCGTGCCGAACGTCTCCTCGGGGCGACTGCCGACCTCGGTGAACAGGTCGAGATGTTTCTCGAAGAAGTGTTCGCTGTCGCCGTTGTAGACGGCCGGAATCGAGAGGTGATCGACGGCCTCGACCGTGTCGGAGGAGACGTGGCTCGGGTGGTACGGCTCCTGCCAGATCGGCACGTCGGTCGCCTCGCGGACGCGCTCGACCGCCCGGAGCGTGTTCTCGGCGGTCACGTCGTCGGAGCCGCCGACCATCACGAGGTCGGTCCCCCGGAGGATCGACAGGTCGCGTGGCAACGACTCGGCCGGATCGACCTTCGTCACGTGGTCGATGCGGTCCCAATCGAGATTCATCGTAGGCGTCAGTCCACGACTGCCACGAATAGATGCTCCGGTTCGCGGTCGTCGCGCGCCTCTCTCCGGGTTGCGTGCGTCACGGCTGACTCACAGCCACCCCTCCTGCCGGAAGTAGACGAGCATGACCAGCGAGACGGAGGCCATCCCGAGCATCACCGCCGGGTAGCTGTACTGCCAGCCGAGTTCGGGCATGTTCGTCGGGCCGCCGGAGAAGTTCATCCCGAAGACGCCGACGACCAGCGTCAGCGGGAGGATGATCGTCGCCACGACGGTCAGCGTCTTCATCACCTCGTTCGTGGACTGTGAGACCGTGTTGAGGTAGATGTCGCGGGCACCGCGCGCCAGATCACGGTACGTCTCGGTCAGGTCCACGAGTTGGACGAGGTGGTCGTACACGTCGCGGTAGTACTTCTCGGTACTCTCCCTGACGTGGTCCGGGTCGCCGCGCGCGAGGATGCCGACCGCCTCGCGGGTCGGTCCGAGCAACTTTCTGACCGACAGGAGGTCCCGCCGCACCACGTTCAGCCCCTCCAGTACGCCGGGGTCCGGGCCGTCGAGGACGCCCTCCTCGATCTCCTCGATCGTCTCCTCGACGTCGTCGAGGAGGACGAAGTAGTCGTCCACGATCCGGTCGAGGATTCGGTAGGCGGTGAAGTCGGGGCCGAATCGGAGCAGTCGCGCCTCGCCGGTGCCGACGCTGGCCCAGATGCGCTCTGCGGCGTCTATCTCCGACTCTGACAGCGTGACCAACCAGTCGTCCCCGACGAACAGGCCGAGTTGTGTGGTCCGCAGTTCCTCCTCGAAGGTCGTCTCCCCCCGGCGCAGTTTCGCGGTCTTCACCAGGAGAAAGGTGTGAGTCGGGAACTCCTCGGTCTTCGGCCGCACGTCTCGCGCGATGTCCTCGACCGACAGTGGGTGGATGCCGAACGCCTGCGCGACCTGATCGAGTTCCTCGGCGGTCGCGTTCGACGCCCGGACCCACGTCGTGCCGGCCGCGTCCCGCGCTCGCTCCACGTCGTCGTAGCTCTCGACACCCTCGGGCGTGTAGACGACGGATCGGATCATGCAGTTCCCTCCGCCGACCGGCGACAAGTCATGCATCGCCTCCTACCGCGACGAGTGTCAGGCCGACCATCACGCCCGTCACGGAGAAGGCTCGGCCGGGGTACGCGGCCACGACGCCGACGACGTAGCCGACGAGACCGAGGACCGTCAGTGCGATGCCGGCGGCGACGACGCGATCCATGTCCTCGGCGTCGTCGGGGTGGGAGAAAAGTATTGTCGCGTCCGGTGGCGCGGTGCGCGACGGTCGAGAGGGTCCGGCCGCGTCAGTTCTCGGTCTCGGCCGGATGCTCGACGGCGCGGATCATCTCCATGACTCCCGACTCCTGGCCGCCGAACTGCGAGGGGTACGCGCCGACGACCGCCACGTAGTCGCCCTCGTGGGCGAACTTCGTCACGTGGATCGTCACGTCGACCTGCTGGCCCTGCACGGAGGTCGATCCCTCGAAGGTGGCGACCTCGGTGTCGGTCCCGAGGACGGTCACGTTCTGGCTCTCGCCGGTCGGTTCGACGTTCGAGATGGCGTCGTAGCGACTGCCGATCTCGCGGACGAGTTTCTGGTTGCTCCAGTCACCGATGGGGTTCATCGCCTGTCCCGCGACCTCGACCTGTGGACTCGCGAAGACCGCCACGACGCCGAGTTTCTGGCTCCCGAGCACACCCAGGTCCAGCGACTTCTCGTAGGTGGCGACCTCGTTCGTGACGACGACCTCCTTCTCCGCTCCAGCGACCGACAGCGTCCGCGTCAGTTCGACCTCGCGGGTGTCGTTCAACTGATAGTCGTTCGCCTCGACGGCCGAGTCGGCGACGACTGCGCTCTCGGCCTCGAACTCTGCGGGACCGCTCCCGAGCAACTGCGTACAGCCACTCGTGACAATGAGACCTGCGAGCAACAGCGTCGCCAGTGTCCGGCGGTTCGACATACTCCCAGTCCGAACGCGGGGACAAAAAGTCCGGTGGCCGAGATGTGTGCAGAGCGACACGACGCCGCTTCGCCCACTGCGTACTCCCTGGCCCCTCGCCCACTGCTCACTCCTCGCCGCGCCGGGCGTACATCACCAGACTGACCATCGTCATGACGACCTCGCCGTCGTCCCGGCGGGTCTCGGTCTCGACCGTGACGGTCCCCCGGTCCGGGCCGTCCACCTCCCGGTCCAGCACCTCGGTCCGGAGCGACAGCGTGTCGCCGGCCCGGACCGGTTTCACCCAGCGCAGGCGGTCGAGTCCGCGCGCGCCGAGTGACATCGCCTCCGAGAAGTGTTCGTCCACGAGCATCCGCATCGTCGCGCTTGCGGTGTGCCAGCCCGAGGCGATCAGTTCGCCGTAGGGTGACTGAGCTTCGGCCCGCTCCGGGTCGACGTGGAACCACTGGGGATCGTACTGCTCGGCGAACTCCACGATCTCTCGCTCGGTCATCTCGTAGGAACCGAACTCCTCGACGCGGCCGACCTCCATGTCCTCGAAGAAGACCCGTGTCATGCCGGCACCGACGCCCCGGCGTGTCAAGAATCCTCCTGCTCGGCTTCGCGTGCCGATCTCCGGTCGCCTGCTCGCCCGTCAGGTTCGCTTGCCGATCTCCTCGCGGAGCACGTCGGAGACGACTTCGCCGTCTGCCTTCCCGCGCAGTGCGCCCATCGCCTCGCCCATCAGCGCCGAGAAGGCGGCCATCCCCTCCTCGTCGATCTGCTCGGCGTTGCGTTCGACGACCTCCACGACCGCCTCGCGCACCTCCGCCTCGCTGACGCCAGCGAGTCCGGCCTCTTCTGCGGCTTCCTCGGCCGAGAGGTCCGGATTCTCCGCGAGCACGGTCAGCACCTCGCCGATCCCCTCCTTCGCCAAGTCGCCGTCGTCGACCGATTCGAGCACGTCGAGGAGGTGGTCGTCCGTCAGGTTCTCCACAGCTACGCCGTCGCGCCGGAGTTCCGTCACGGTCGACTCCAGGGTCCCTGCCGCGAGCGTGGCGTCGATACCACGTGAGACCGCCTCCTCGAACAGCGGCATCCGGCGGCCGTACGCGACCTGCTCTGCGAGACCGGCGTCGAGTCCGAACTCGGACTGGTAGCGCTCGACCTTCTCCGTGAGCAGTTCCGGCGTCTCCACGTCCGAGGGGTCCGGTTCCACGGGCGGCACGTCGGTCTCGGGGTACATCCGCGCCGCACCGGGGAGCGGACGCAGGTACCGAGTCGTCCCGTCGTCGTTCGCGCCGCGCGTCTCCTCGGGCACGCCCTCGATCGCGGTCTCGGCACGGTCTGCGACCGCGTCTGCGGCCAATTCTGTCGTCTTCGGGTCGTCGGCGACGATGGCGACCGCGTCCTCGGGACCGGCGTCGACCGCCTCGCGGAGTGCCGCGACTTCCGCCTCGGTGACGCCGTAGGCCGGCAGTTCGTCGGTGTGGAAGATACCGCCCGCGCCGTGGCGCTTGGCGTGGTCGGAGAACTCGGTCCCGAGGCGGCGGTCCGGTTGGAGTTCTCTGCCGACGAGTCCGTCGAAGCCTCGTAGGGGGACCGCCAGCACGTTCCCGCCCGCGTCGAGTGCGCCGCGGATGACGCCGGAGTCGGTGTCCTCGAAGACCGTGGTCACGTCCTGCACGTCGCCGACTGCGGCGTCGCGGGACTGGAGTTCCTCGGCGATGTCGAGCAGTTCGACCTGTCGCCCGACCTCGAACCGCACGAGGTCGTCGATGTCGTCGAGACTCTGGACGCCCTTCATCTCCACGCGGGCACCCTCGGCGATGGAGACGTTCACGTCCTGCCGGATGGTGCCGAGTCCGCGCTTGACCTTGCCAGTCGAGCGCAGGAGCATCCCGATTCGCTCGGCGGCCTCGCGGGCCTGTCCGGGCGAGGAGATGTCGGGTTTCGTACCGATCTCCACGAGCGGGATGCCGAGACGGTCGAGGCTGTAGCGCACGCCCGCGTCGGTCTCGGCGACGCGGCCGGCGGACTCCTCTTCGAGCAGGAGGTCCTCGACGCCGACCGGACCGTCGCTGGTCTGGATCTGGCCGTCCTGGCCGATCAGCGTCGAGCGCTGGAAGCCGGAGGTGTTCGAGCCGTCGACGACCAGTTTCCGCATGACGTGAGCCTGATCGACCACGGTCATGTCCAGCATCTCGGCGATCTGCATCGTCACGTCGAGTGCCTCCGCGTCGAGGCCGTGGGGCGGTTCGTCGTCCTCCTCGACCAGACAGGTGGTGTCGAACGCGAGGTACTCGAACGCCCGGTCCACGCGGGACTCCTCCAGTGCCGCCTCGTCGATCTCGCCGAGTTCGCTCTTGGTCGGGTGGAGATACCGGGTGAATCGGCGGGTGGAGTCGTCCGGTTCCCGACGCTCGGTCGGACAGCCACAGAACAGCTTCGTCGCGGTGTCGAGTTGCTGGTGGATCTCCAGCCCCGCGACGAGTCCGAGGGCCTCGTAGTCGTACGCGCTCATTGTCGGTCTCTGCGATTCCCTGCGGTAAAAAGGGTTCAGTCTCGGCGGCGGAGTGTGTTCGCTACGCACTCGGGTCGGCGTAGCTTCTTGCTCTCGCACGACGAGTATCGGGTGTGCAAACCACGACCGGCCGGCCCCGACTCACGCCCCTCCGTGCCGCCAGCGCCGGCCTCCGCTTCCTGCTCGAACTCGCGGGGCTGGCGGCGGTCGCCTACTGGGGCGTGGTGGTCGGCGATGGCCTCCTCCAGCAGGTCGCGCTGGCGGTCGGTGCGGTGGTGTTTTTTGTTGGAGTTTGGGGCCTGTTCGTCGCGCCGAAGGCGGTTCGGCGACTGGGTGATCCGGGTCGGTTGGTCGTGGAACTGATCGTGTTCGGGGTGGTCGTGGTGGCGCTGGTCTCGGTCGGGCAGATACTCGTCGGGTTCGGGTTCGGTCTGCTGGTGGTCGTGAGTGAGGTCCTCGTGGTCGTGCTCGGGCAACGGGACGAGTTGTAAGCGAACCGGGTCGAATCAGTCGGAGACAGTGAGAGCGCAAACTCGGTCGAGTGTGTCGCGGACGACGAGGGGTGAAAGCCCCCGGCGTCTCGACCTCCCGCGACTCGTTGCGCGCTTCCCTCACGAGAGCGCGTCGCTTCGCTCGCGCTCTCGTTTAGTCCAGTGCTTACGTCGTCGGGGGAGGATCGAGACGCCGGCCCCTTTCAGTCCCACCCGGAGTTTACGAAAGATCACGTCGCGTGGGTGGTCACCCGGTGAATCGTCTGCGAGTCTGGAACCCGGTCGTCGCAATCGTCTCCCCTGACCTCCCCGACTGCTGGCGACCGAACTGCGAATCGGTCTTCGCTGTCGCTCAGACACGATTCGGTTCCGGTCGCCACCAGTTCGCGTCCAATGCGGGTTCCCGGCCGTCGGCGACAGAGTCGGGTGACGAGTGTTGCGTGCGCTCTCATCTCGGTCCCGGCGCGCGCGAGGAACGTGCGCGAGGGAGAATCGCGGGCGGTGCGGAGAGCGATTCGAGGCTGGGGAGGACCGAGGTGCGGTGCTGTGCGGTGGCGGTTCCTCGCGCTAGCACGAGTCGCGGTCGCTGTACTGTCGCGGTGGTCGATGCAGTTCGGTGCGCAACGACGAGTAGCGGTGCTGGTGCAGTTCGCGGTGCGGTCGCGGTCTGCGGTCGGTCTCGTGACCCTGTTGCTCTCACAGCACTGTCCAACCACGCACCCAGCGACACGAACACGACCCAGTAGCCGAACACCGGACGACCCGCAACGAAACTCGCAGAGAAAAGCGTCCTCGTATTTCAGTTCCGACCCTGTCCGAGCGGTTTCTTCTGTTCGATCTCGATCTCGACGTGGACACTCGACGGGAAGTCCATGTGACCGACGCGCCCGGCGATGTGGTCGTTGCCGTGGATCTCCAGTCGGCGCGAGTAGACCGTGTAGTCCCACGATTTGAACTGATCGCCCGGCACCAGCGATCGGTACTGCGGAACCGAGAACTCCTCGGGGGGTGCGGAGTGTGGCCCTTTGCACTCGGCACCTTTGCGTTCGATCAGCGACTTCAGGTCGTCCACCACGTCGTCGAGGACGGCCCTGTCGCCCGACTGAAAGGTGAGTTTGGTGACGAAGGTCATGGCTGGGGTCTTGTCCGTAGCGAGACGGTCCATCCTCAAAAACGCATCTACCGGCGTCGGGTGCGGGACACGTCACCACGCGAGCAGTCCGCGAGCGCCGGTCCCGTCTCGGGTCGGGTCCTCGCTCCGATATTCTCTTAACGTGTGGTCGTTTATCGGAGGGTAATGACGGTCGAAGCGGTCAGTGCTGGAGCTATCCTCTTCCGCGACACTCGCGGCCGACGGGAGTATCTGCTCCTGAAGAGCCGACCGGGGGACTGGGAGTTCCCCAAGGGCGGTGTCGAAGGCGACGAGGAACTTCAGCAGACGGCGATCAGAGAGGTGAAAGAGGAGGCCGGTATCGGCGACTTCCGGCTTCTCGACGGCTTCCGCGAGGACTACGACTACGTCTTCGAGGCGAACGGGAACACCATCCACAAGACGGTCCACCTGTTCATCGCGAAGTCGTTCGAGGCCTCCGCAGAACTGTCGAAGGAACACCGCGACCTGCAGTGGCGCGACTACGAGCAAGCCATCAACACGATCACGCAGGACGGCCCCCGGGACATCTTAGAGCAGGCACACGAGTTCCTCAACGAGATGGAAGCCGAGCGAACCGAGACGGAGAGTGAAGCCCAGTAGCGGGCGCTGACGCCACCACCCGTCCGATCTCTCGCCCCGACTCACGAGCTACGGCCACGTGACCGGAAACGGACTGCCCGATTCCAGCGAACTGAAAACTGGCGACAGGCAAACAGTAACTCCGTTCCGAGTTTGTCCTGCAACCCGAGAGGGTTGCGTGCGCGGTGGTTCCCCGAGGTGGTGGTCGTCCCGTGGAGCGTCCGCCACCGGGGATGGGGACCAACCGTTCGTCACCTCTCTGCGAGAGCGAGAGGGACACCGCCGACGACGATTCTCGGCCGGCACCGCAACCGATTAGCCGCCCGCACACCGACGACCGGGCGTGCAGTACCCCGGCGACTCCGAGTTCGGCTTCGAACTCCTGACCTGCCGGTGGGCCGAACGCGCGTGGCCCCCGGACGGCGACCGCGAGAGCGCCGTCCTCGTCGCCCGCCAACTCGGCACGAAGCGCCGACGCTGGGACACCGTGATCGTCGAGTGTGACCCCGCAGGACTCGCCGCACGCCGCGAGTTCGGCGACCGCGAACTCGACTCCGACCTGCTCCACGTCGTCCGGAACGCGCCCGCAGACTGGGCGTGGTACCGCGACGCCCTCCCACACCCGGGCTACCCGTGGCGCTACGTCCGGCAGGCGGTCCACCGCGCCGCCAGCCGCGACCTGATCGAGAAACGCAGGCGGAACAACCGGATCGAACTCCGCCGCCGCCGATCGTACCCCGACTGGGTGCGTCGCATCGTCGCCGTCGAGAACAAACCCGATCTGGACGCCAGCGCGGCCCGTGCGCTCGGCGATCAACTCGACCACGACGTGACCACCGCGCTGGCCGACGAGGTGTGGGTGGCGACCGCCGCGACCGGCGACACCGTCTCGCCCGCCCTGCTCGAAGACCTCCCGGTCGAGGTCGGCATCCTCTCGCTGGACTTCGAGTCGTGGACCGAGGAAGTGGAGTGGTACCCGACGACGGTGACACCCGAAGAAGAGGACGGAACAGACCGCGAGGAGACCCGACTGATCCTCGCGGAACGCGCCTACGGGAGAGGCTGGCGCTCGTTCCACGACACGATGCGACCCGACTGCCGCCACTTCGAACTCCGGCGGGACGGCCCCGCGCTCGTCCCGTGGTGTGCCGCGAAGGAGCGACGACAGACCGCCGCCGAGTGTGCCGGATCGTGTGGCGATTGGGAACCGGAGCCACCGAACTGGCGGACGCGTGGCTGGCCCATCGAAGGCGGACCGGGAAAGGGGGTCGAACGACTCCTCGCCGACCGGCGGGAGTGGCTCAGAGACAGAGAGACCGCGAGGGAGTGAGTCGGAGACGGGTCAGCGCAGATCGGACGCAACCGCCGAGCAGACGACTTCGACGACTTAGACGACTTTGACGTCCACCGAATCGCGTTCCACCAACAGTTTGAACGTCGGCACGGTCCGGTAGATCACCTCGACGACGCCCTTCCGCCGGAGACTCTGGAGTGCTCGGCGCACGTCGCCGGCTTCGGGGTCGACGTCGAACTCCGCGCGGATCTTGTTCAGGACGCTGACGACGCTCTCGGAACGGTCGTCGGGACCGGCGACGACCGCGAACGCCTGTGCTTCGAGTTCCGGCACCCGGAGGATCGAGGGGTTCCCGTCGTCGTCCTCGGTCGAGGTCTCGATGCCCAGCAGATCGGCCGCCTCCGCAGTCGCGCAGATGTAGCTGTTCTCGTCGCGGTAGTAGTACTCCTTCAGGTGATTTTCGAGGTACTGGTGGACCTCGCTCCCGCTGTCGACATCCCACCGCTCTTGGAGTTCCTTGTTCTTCGTCGGCTGGAGGCGCACGATGTCGCCGAGTCGCTCGCGTTCCTCCTCGGAGAGTTCCATTGGGTCGGTGTACGACGAGGGCCTACATTTTCGTTCTGGAACGGACACGCCGGAGGGCACTGTCGGCCGTGGTGGAGACCCGCGCCCCGACGACCGCCGACTCAGTACGTCGGGTTCTCCTCGCGGATGCCCTCGCGTTTGTTCACCAGTCGCCCGAAGACGAACAACGCGTCGGACAGCCGGTTCAGATACGTGATCGCCGCGTCGTTGACGGGTTCGTCGGTCGCCAGTTCGACCGCCCGGCGCTCTGCTCGCCGGACGACCGCCCGCGCGTGGTGGAGCGCGGCCCCGGACTCGCTCCCGCCGGGGAGGATGAACTTCTTGAGAGGATCGAGTTCGTCCTCTGCGGTGTCGATCCACCCCTCCAGCGCCTCGACGTGCTCCTCGCGGACCTGCGGGTCGTCCTCGTCGGGCGAGGGGTTGGCGAAGTCGGCCTGCACGACGTGGAGGTGGTTCTGGACCGCCCCCAGCCACTCGTCGACGTCCTCGTGGCCGGTCGGCCGGACCGTCCCGAGCAGCGCGTTCGCCTCGTCGACGGTGCCGTAGGCTTCGATTCGCCGGCTGGTCTTCGAGACACGGGACATGTCCCGCAGGTCGGTCATCCCGTCGTCGCCGCGACCAGTGTATATCTTCATGCGCTCACGTCTGTCGCGCTCTCCTCGCCCGCCGCCGGCGCGAGCGTCTGGTCGACGTACTCCAGGATACGGTCGCTCTCTGCCATCGTCACGCCCCGGTCGGTGTCCACGAGCACCGGCACGCCCCGCTGACCGCTGACGCGCTTCACTTCGTTCCGCTTCGAGTGGAGCGCCTCGGTCCAGTGTGTCTCGTAGTCGATTCCCGCCGCCTCGAGTGCGTCGTGAACCTTCTCGCAGAACGGACAGCCGTCCAGTGCGTACAGTTCGATGGCCATACCCGGAGTCAGGGGCGCGACCGGCAAGAACCTTGGTACGTCGGTTGGCCGTGCCGTCTCTCGGACCGCGTCGTGACCGGCACCGCTACTCGAGAACGAGCGTCGTCACTCAGGGGGAAGTGTCGAAAGAAATCGTGATCGTGACGGATCGAGCGTCGGAAGTGGCGAGTGCCGAACTCAGCCGAAGAGTTCGCCGAGACCCTCGCCGGAGGCGTCGTCGTCTTCGTCTTCGTCGTCGTCGGCTGCCTCGGCCTCTTCTTCCTCGTCCTCGTCGTCGTCTGCGGCTTCGAGGTCCTCGTCGTCGGCGCTACTGCCACCGGCACCGCCTGCGGCGGCGGCGGCCGGTGCGGCGGCGGCCGTTGCGACTGCTTCCTCGATGTCGACGTCCTCCAGCGCGGCGACGAGCGCCTTGACGCGGGATTCCTCGACGTCGACGCCAGCCGCCTCGAGGACGGCCGTGACGTTGTCTTCGCTGATCTCTTCGCCCGATTCGTTCAGGATGAGTGCTGCGTAAACGTATTCCATTGTTCTTATCCGAACATCGCGCCGAGTCCTTCCGCCCCGTCGTCGTCGTCATCGTCGTCGTCGGGAGCGTCCGCCTCGGCGGCTTCGTCACTTTCGTCGCTCGATTCGTCTGCCTCGGCCTCGTCGGCCGACTCGCTCTCGGCGGGCTCTGCCGGCGCTTCCACGCCGCGCAGTTCCTCCGGGAGCGCGTCCTCGTCGTCGATCAGGGCCGCGACGGCACGCAACTGTGCGTCCGCCTTGGCGACCAGATCGGGCATGAGGTCTTCGTCTTCGATCGCGGCGAACAGCCCGAGGGCCTTCGCCTCGCCTGCGCCCTTGCCGAGCAGGGAGCCAGCAGTGGTCGCAGTCGGGTAGACCGCGTTGATCGAGAGGTTCCGCGCGGCGGCGGCACCGGCCTCGATGTCGGCGCGGTACTCGTCGATGTCGATGGCGAGTTCCTCCGGGTCGAACAGCACGCCCTCGGAGTAGACACCGCGCAGGTCGAGTCCCACTTCCTTCGGCTCGATGCCGAGTTCCGACAGCACGTTGGCGAGGTCGGCAGAGACCTCCTCGCCGGCTTCCAGCACCGTGCTGTCCTCGGTCACCTTGATCGAGCCGTCCATGATGCGGGCGGCCGCGCCGACCGTCTGGAGTTCACCCACGAACGGGCCGGGGTCGATCCCCGTGTCGCCCTCCGGGATGACGATGTCGTTCGGCGCGACTTCGCCGGCGTTGATCGGAGCCGGCGTCTTCGACGCCTCCAACTCCTTGTAGAGGCCGAACGGGTTGTCGTTCGTCCCGATGAGCGCGACCTGTCCGGAGACGAGGTCTGTGAGCTGTTCGTAGCCTTCGTTCACCTCTTCGAGCGCGCGCTCGACGAGGGTGTTCCGGCTGACGCGCACCTCGGCCTGTCCGTGCAGGCCACGGCGCATGTCCTGGAGCTGTCGGCTCGGGATGCCCCCGACGCCGACGACGCCGACGCTGGCGTACGACTCGATGAAGTCGACGATGTCGTCGACCTCCTCCCGCTTCCACTGCGGGATCGTCTCTGTCTTCCGGACGGACTCGGATTGGCTCATGCGTTCACCTCCACGGCGGGCCCCATCGTCGTCTTCACGTAGATGGAGTCGATGTTGAGGGGGCCCTTCTCCAGGTCGGCTTCCAGCCGCCGGATGATCACGTCGATGTTGTCGGCGATGTCGTCGGCGGTCATGTCCCGAGCGCCGACACGGGTGTGGAAGGTCCGCCGGTCACGACTCCGCAACTGCACGGAGTTCTTCATCCGGTTGACCGTCTCCACCACGTCGTCGTCGGGCTGGAGTGGGGTCGGCATCTTCCCACGGGGACCGAGCACGGTCCCAAGGAAGCGACCGATGTTCTGCATCATGTTGGCTTCGGCGACGAAGAAGTCCGTCTCCTCCGCGAGGTCCTTCGCGGCGTCGGTGTCGTCCCCGAGGTCTTCCAACTCGTCGGGGCCGAGCACTTGGTCGGCAACTTCTTCGGCGCGGATCGCCGTCTCCCCGGTGGCGAACACCACGATCTGGGTGTCCTGGCCAGTACCGGACGGGAGGACGACGCTCTCGTCGACACGGTTCGAGGGGTCGTTGAGGTCTAGATCGCGCAGGTTGATGGCGAGGTCCACGGTCTCGCGGAAGTTGCGAGACGGGGCGTCATCGAGTGCGCGAGAGACTGCGTCCACTATCGTTTGGTCTGCCATTTTTCACCTCCGTAGTACGCAGGAATGCTCCTACGGGTCAGTGAAACAGGCTCCTGCCTGTCTCACGTCGGACGAGTATCGTGGCGGACTTAAAGCCGTCGAAGGAAATCGCACGGCGTCACCGACTCACACGCACGGAATCGGGCGTTCTGTCGAACGAGGGGTCGGGTCGACACCCGCGCGTCGACAGCTCACAGTTCCTCGGCGACGTAGACCCCGACGATGCCGCCGATGGCGCTGAGCGCGACCGTGATGCCCGCCAGGATGACGAAGATCAACACGACGACGAGGAGTCCCGCGCCGGCGGCGAGCAGGTCGGGTACGAACGCCAGAAACGTCGCGCCGACGATAAGGATCAGCGCCAACGGGATCGAGGCGAGACCCCCGGAGATCGCACCGACCCGGAGGCCGTCTTCTTTGTGGAGGTAGCCGGCGACCGCGCCACCGATGATGGGCGACAGGCCGGTGAAGCTGAGGACGACGGTCACGACTGCACCGATCAGGGCGTGGACTAGACTATCGTCTGCCATACGCCGGGATACTGCGACATCGGATAAAAGCGTTCGTGTGACGCCGACCGGTCGGGACGAGGTGGCCGGGGTCGGAGAGGGCAGTCGCTGGCCGGTGGAGAACGAAACCGACGGGTCGAGTGGCCGATCAGGCCGCCGCTTCTTCCGCGAAGAACTCGTCGTACTCGCCCTCGTCGATGCGCTTCTTGAACTCGCGGGGGTTGTTCCCCTCGATCGTGACACCGAGCGAGGTGCAGGTGCCGACGACTTCCTTCGCGGCGTTCTTCAGGTCGTACGACAGCAGGTCCGAGGACTTCTGCTCGGCGATCTTCTTCACCTGCTCGACCGTCAGGTCGGCGACGAAGTCCTTCTGTGGCTCGCCGGAGCCGGTGTCGAAGCCGGCCTCGTCTTTGACGAGTTCGGCGGTCGGCGGCACACCCACCGAGATGGTGAAGGAGCCGTCGTCCTCGTACTCGACGGTGACGGGGACTTCCATCCCGTCGAAGGCGGCCGTCTCGTCGTTGATCGTCTGCACGACGTCCTGCACGTTGACCGGGGTCGGCCCCAGTTCGGGACCGAGCGGCGGGCCGGGGTTGGCCTGCCCACCGGGAACGAGTACTTCGATAGTTCCAGCCATGTTCGATAGGACCCCTCCGCGACCTTTAACGGTTTTCTTTCCGCCCTCCCGTGGCAGGACTGGACATGGTACGTGGATGGCTGGGATGGGTCGGTCGGAAACGGTGGAGACGTGAACTCGGCTGGATCGGTTTCGGACGACGAGCGGTGAACACTCCCGAACGATCCGGATTCTGTCGAACATAGCGCAGACGACGAGGGGTGAAAGCCCCCGGCGTCTCGATGGTCCGCGACTTGGTGCGCTCCTCAGTCGGTCGAGCCAGCAAGCTGGCTCTCCCTCCCTGCGGTGCTAGCCGGCGTCGGGGACCAGTCGAGACGCCGGCCCCTTTCAGTCCCACCCGAACTCTGCGACCCATCACGTCGTCACTGGTCGTCACCCGGCAAATCGTCGCAGATTCGGAATCCGGGTCGTTCGTACTCCACCACACCTCCCCGACTGCTGAGCGACCGACCTGCGAGCAGGTCCTCGCTGTCGCTCGGACACTGCTCGGTGTCGGTCGCCAGCAGATCGCATCCCGTCGGATTCCGGGTTGTCGTCAAGAGTGTCGGGTGACGAGTGTGGCGTGCGCCTTCATCGAAAATTCGGCGCGCGCGAGGAACGCGTGCGAGGGAGGCGGAGGTGGGCGGTGCGGAGAACCCCCGCCGAGGCTGGGGAGGACGAGGTGCGGTGCTGTGCGGTCGCGGTGGCGGTTCCCCGTGCTAGCACGAGTCGCGGTGTTGTCGCGGTCTGCGGTGTGGTTGCGGATGCGGTTCCTCGCGCTAGCACGAGTAGTGGTGCTGTGGCGGTCGCGGTTTGTTGTGCAGTAGCAGTCGCAGTCTGGGTGCTAGCACGATCACGGATCACAGTGCTGTCACAATCACCGACGTACCACTCCCCACCACAGAAATCGACGAACACGACCCCACGATCGCACACCTAATCAGCCGTCTCTCGCTCTTGTGTCTCCAACTCGGCAGTCACCTCGCGCATCCCGGCGCTCGTCAACTGCTCACGGAGACGCCCGACCAGCGCCCGCCCCTCGGCCAGTTCCGTCTCGCCGAGCGCCCGCACCATCGCCACCGCGCGCTTCGCCTTCGCCTGTCGCCACGAGTCCTCGCGCGACTCGTAGGTCCGGACCGCCCGGAGGAAGTCGACCTTCGAGAACTCCGGCCAGTAGGGCGCACAGAAGTACACCGCCGCCTCGTTCCCGTTCGCGTGCCACGGCAGGAAGTTCGAGGTGCGCTCGTCGCCGCCGGTCCGGATGATCAGGTCCACGTCACGCACCGGCCGGTCGTACAGTCGCGCGTCCACGAGGTCCACGTCCACCGCGTCGGCCGAGAGGTTCCCCTCGCCGACCGCCCGACAGACGTCGCGTGCCGCCCCGAGCAGTTCCTTCCGCCCGCCGTACGCGAGCGCGACGTTCAGGCGGAACCGGTCGTACCCCTCTGTCCGCGACTCGGCGTACCGCACCGCCTCCTGCACGCGATCCGGGAGCAGATCGACCGCACCGATGGCCCGGATGCACACCTCCGAGTCGTGGACTCTGTCGGCGTCCGCGAACTCGTACAGCTTCGACTCCACGAGATCGAACAGCGGCTCCAACTCCTCCTCGGGTCTGTCGAAGTTCTCCGTCGAGAAGGCGTACAGCGTCAACTCCTCGATACCCAACTCCTCACACCACTCCAGCACGGCAGAGGTCGTCTCCGCGCCCGCCCGGTGGCCGTCCGGCGCGTCCCCACCCTGTTGGCGCGCGTACCGCCGGTTGCCGTCCTGGATGATGGCGACGTGGGTCGGCCCGTCACCGATCTCCCGCCGGAGGAGTCGCTCGTAACTCCGTGCGACGCCTCGGCGGACCCACTCGATCATACCGCCTCGTACCCCGGCATGGAGTATGTGTCTTGTGACTGTTCGCCGCCGAAGGCACCGACTAGCCCGGCGACGAACGACAACCGAGCGAGAAGCCGGCGGCTACCCGGGGGAAAGAACTGAGAAGTGTCGCGGGTGTTACTCGTCGTCGTCCGACTCGTCTTCGGCGTTGTCCGGCTCGAACGACGCTTCTTCGGCGCGCTCGGAGAGGTCGGCACTGCCGCCGGCCTGCTCCAGTTTGCCGACCGCGCTCGCGGAGAAGGCGTCGGCGACGACGTGCAGTTCCTGTCGCACGTCGCCGTTGCCGAGCACCTTCACCACGTCCGCCTCCCAGCCGTCCTCGGCCACGTCGCGGGCGTCGAGGTGGTAGGCGTCGCCGTCCTGCTCGGCCAGTCCGTCGGCAACGAGCAGCGCGGCGTCCTCGTCGAGTTCGCGGACGGTCACTTCGACGACCGTCTCCTGGGCCTCCTCGGGCCGCTTGAAGCCGCTCTTGCCGAGCGGCTCGTAGTTGTGGAACTCGTGTTTGTCGCGCCCGGCACGGCCGCGACCGCCGCGGTGGCCGGCACCACGCCGGTTCTTGTGCGTGCCGCCGCCGTGGGTGCGAGACCCGCGCTGGCGGTTCTTCTTGCTCGTCATTATCGCATCGCCTCCAGCAGCTCGTCGATCTGCTCGGTGGTGTGCTTGCCGAGCTGGCCGCCGCCCTTCGTGCCGTGTTTCAGGCCCTTGTGCCCGCCGCGCGGCGGGTGCAGGCGGAGGACCGGCGAGAGACCCTGCTCGCGCAGCGTCGTCTCCTCCTCGTAGAGCGCCTCGGCGAGCGAGGCGACGTCGTCGTAGTCGGTGTTGTCGGCGATCCACTCGTCGTCCACGTCGGCGGAGCCCTCGAGGGGCTCGGCACGCGTCGCGACGAGCGTCTCGACCGTCTCCAGACTCGGCTGGCCGTGGGCCACCCAGTCGTTCACCTTGTTCACCATGCCACGGTACGTGTCCGTCTCCGGCACGAACGTACAGTGGTTGACGGCGTGGACGTTCAGCATGTCGAGGGTGTCCTGCACCTTGTCGCTGATGTCCACTTCGCCGCGGATCTGGACGACTGCCTGCATCACTCGATCACCTCTCGCTGTTCGAGTGCGTGCTGGGGCACGCGCGCCTCGGCGGTGTTCCGGAGCGCGAGGAACGTCGCCTTCGCGAAGTTCACGGTGGTCCGGGTGTTCCCGGAGGAGCGCGTCCAGATGTCCTCGATGCCCGCGAGTTCCAGCACGTTGCGGACCGTCTCACCGCCCGCGAGACCGAGGCCACGCGGGGCGGGGAGTAGTTCGACCTCGACGCTGCCGGCCTTGCCGGTCGTCTTGAGTGCGACGGTGTGGGGGCGCCCACAGCCACACTCCCACGACCCACAGCCACGGGAGACGTCGATGATGTTCAGCTTGGCCACGTCGATGGCCTTCTGGATGGCAGAGCCTACCTGGTCGTCGCGGGCCTCGGCGTAGCCGACGAAGCCGTCGCGGTTGCCGACGGCGACGACACACCGGAACTTGACCCGGCGACCGGAGTCGGTCATCCGCTGGACCATGTTGATGTCCAGCACCTCGTCGTCGAGCCCCGGGAGGAGCTGGTCGACGACCTCCGCCTCCTTCAGCGGCAGGCCCGTCTGCAGGGCCTGTTCCATCGAGTCGATCTCGCCGTCCTGTACCTTGCGGCCGAGGCGCGTCCGCGGCACCCAACCGTCGTTGTAGTTGTTACTCATGGTCCTCCGTCAGTCGCTCTCGCACGTCGTCGAAGTGCGCGGGGAGCTCCGTCGCGTCGAAGTCTCCGCCGTACAGCGGCTCGTCGAGAGACTCGGCGTACTCGGCGATGTGCTCGCCGCGATTCCGCGACCAGTCCGCCAGCACGCTGTCGTTGTGCGGGATCTCGACGCCCGCGTCGATTGCACCTTCCTGTACCGCGAACACCTTGTTGCCGGGTGTCGCCGTGTTGAGACCGATGTCGAGGACCGCCTCCTCGACACCCGCCTCCAAGGCTCGGAGTCCCGCGAGGTACCCCGTCAGGTACGCACTCGGCAGGTTCCCC
Organism: Salinirubrum litoreum; assembly: GCF_020567425.1. Taxonomy (NCBI): domain Archaea; kingdom Methanobacteriati; phylum Methanobacteriota; class Halobacteria; order Halobacteriales; family Haloferacaceae; genus Salinirubrum; species Salinirubrum litoreum. Next base: position 1,388,332 of record NZ_JAJCVJ010000001.1, read on the forward strand.
GTGGGAGCCTCCCAGCCGTACTCGGCGAGGTCCGCCGACGTGGCGGTCGCGTGGGTCTCGTCGCCCTGTGGTCCGGGGGTGACCAGCTGCGCCCTGACGTGCTTGTTGCTCACGCGAGCGACAAGGCGGGGCTTGCCCGATTTCAGCAGGCGCAACCTCTGGTGGTAGTCCGTCCGGACCTCACGGCGACGACGCATCGGCACCTTGTATCTAGGTCCTGTTGCCATCAGTCGTCGCCTCCGAGGGTGACATCGTAGTTGTTCTGCACGTACGCTTCGAGTCGGTCCACGCTGTCGAACTCGCCGCCGGACGCCTTGTTGTAGAGGGTCCGGTACTGCGAGGGCGAGAGCGTCCCGTCGTCGCGCAGTTCACGCAGGCGACGGCGCTGGGCGCGGATCCGACCGATCCATGCCTTCTTCTTGTTCTCCCGGCCGCCGGCACGCCCCTTCTGGGTGCCGGCACCGGTCCGGTGGCCGTAGTTCTTCTTGTCCGCTCGCTCGCGGGCCCGGCCACGGGAGTTGTTCGACGCGTCCTTGACGCGGATCGTCCCCGCGTCGACCAGGTCGCGGATGTCCTCGCGGGTGATCGCTTCCGCGATCTCGGCCTGCTCGTCCGGGTCGAACCAGACGCGGCCTTTGCCGACGTCGAGGATGTCCGACGCCATCCGTTTCTGTGCGCTCAGGTCGGTCATTCCTCTACCTCCACTTCGACGTAGGTCGGGTTGAGGACGCGGATCTCCTCGTCCTCACAGACTTCTTCGATGCGCTCGCGTTTGCGCGCGCCGACACCACCGGCGATGCGGACCGCCTGCGTGTCCCCGTCCACGCCGTCGAGGTCGTCGACGTTGTGGACGTGAACCTCCTCGAAGCCCGAGGGGTGCAGGTCGCGGGCGGCCTTCGGCGTGCGGTAGCCCGCCTCGACCTTCGGGCCCTTGCCCTTGATACCCCGTCGCTGCTTCGAGAGCCCACCGCGCGGCTTCCGCCACGAGGTCGGCGTCCGCTTCTTCTTGTGGTAGTCCTGCCGGTTGAACTGCGGCTTGCCCTCGCGGTGCTTCTGTGCGAGCGCACGGGCCGTGTCGTCGTCCAACTCGGGCGTCTTGTCGGCGTGGCCGCGGGGACGCAGTTCGGTCTCCACGTCCTCGTCGGCCTCCTCGACGTCCTCCTCGGTGTCGTCTTCGACCTCGGCCTCCGTCTCCTCGGAGACTTCGAGGCCGCCGACGTCGGCCTTGATCCGGGCCGCCAGCGCGTTGCCGATACCCTCGACGTTCGCCAGTTCCGACTGGCTCGCCGCCTTCACGTCCTCGACGGTCTCGTAGCCCGCGTCGCGGAGCTTCTCCGCCTTCGAGGGGCCGACACCGCTGATGTCTTCGAGTTCCTGCGGTTCGTCGTCTGCCATCTAGGCACCTCCTTTCGGCTTCTCTGTGATGTAGACGCCGTCCTGGAAGACGCGGGTGTCCTTGTCGGTCACGCGCGTCAACTGTTCGATGTCGGCGGCGGTCTGGCCCACGGCCTCCTTGTCGGGGCCGCTGAGGGTGACCTCCTCGCCGTCGACCTGTACCTCCGTGTCGCCCCGGATCTGCGTTCGTCGCGGGGCCTTCTCGCCGAGGAAGTTGTTGATGACGACCTCGTCACCCTCCACGTTCACCTGCATCGGGAAGTGAGCGTAGAAGACCTCCATCTGGTAGGACCAGCCTTCGGTGACCCCGTGGAACATGTTCTCCACGTGGCTCTCGAAGGTGCCCATCGTCGCCGTCGTCTTCGCGTCCTCCGTGTCGGAGGCGATGACGACGTGGTCGTCTTCCACCGACACCGACACGTCCGGGTACCACAGGCGGCGAGTGACCTCGCCGTTGGGACCCGAGACTGTCAGGTCGAGGTGGTCGACCTCGGCGGACACGTCTTCCGGAATTTCGAGTTCGATTCGACTCATCGTTAGTACACGTATGCGATTATCTGACCACCGATGCCCGCTTCGCGGGCCTCGTAGTGGCTCATGACGCCGTGGCTGGTCGTGACGACGAGGGCCCCGTAGTCGCGGGCCGGGAGATAGCGCTTCTCCCACTTCTCGTACTCGTCGGCAGTCGCCGAGTAGCGCGGCTTCACCGCGCCGCACTCGTTGATGGCGCCTTTCAGTTCGACCTCGAACTGGCCGGCCTTGCCGTCGTCTACGAACTCGAAGCCGTCGACGTAGCCCCGGTCGTAGAACACCTCCAGCACGTTGCCGATCAGGTTCGAGGCGGGCTGGACCGTGTGGGCGAGATGCCCGACACTCTCGGCGTTGTTCACACCGGAGAGCGCGTTGGATAGTGGGTCGTTGCCTGCCATTGTTATCGATACTTCTTGAAGCCCATCTTCGGGGCGATCTCTCGGAAGCACTGTCGGCACAGCCAGATGTCGTACTTGCCGACGAGTCCTTGCTTCCGGGCACAGCGCTGACACTCGTGCTGGTCACCAGTGCGCTGGCTCGCGTGTTCGCCCGTCTCTGATTCACTCATTGTCGTCCTCCACTGTGACGCCGAACGTCGATTCGACGAACGCGACGGCGTCGGCTGCGGTCAGTCGGTGGCTCGACGGGATCGAGCGGGTCACCTGGTCGCGCTTCGCGACGCGGTAGCCCGGCCGGACGAGGTTGACCGTCACGTCCAGCCCGTAGATCCCGATCTGCGGGTCGTACTCCTGACTCGGGAAGTCGGTGTGTTCCTCGACGCCGAAGCTGAAGTTGCCGTTCTCGTCGAACTGGCGCGCCGACAGCGGCGTGAACTCCAGTGCCGTCTGGAGGAACTCGTGGGCGTCCTCGCCGCGAAGGGTGACCTTCGCGCCGACGGGCGTGCCCTTCCGGACGCCGAAGTCCTGGCCTGCGCGGCCGGACGTGGTCCGGACGCTCTCCTGGCCGGTGACGGCTTCGAGGATGTCCTCGGCCTTCTGGAGTTCGCGCCCACCTTCGCCGACGCCCATGTGGACGACGACCTTCTCGATGCGCGGTTCGCGCATCTCGTGGAACTGTGCCTCGCTCATTCGTCGTCACCTCCGCCGGTGAAGTTCTCGTCGATCACGACGACGTAGTCCTCGACCGTCTCGAACTCGCCGTCGTCCTGTTCGACGCGGACGATGTTCGGACCGCTCGACGGCGTGACGGTGATCTCCGCGATCTCGCCGATCTCGCCGGCGTGTTCGCCGTCGACGGCGGTCACCAGCGCACCCTCCTCGTAGGCGAAGTGCGCGACGACCTCCTTCGTGTCGTTGTCGATGACGAGCGAGTCCTTCGTGTCGTAGTCGTCGTCCTCGCCGACGCGGAGGTTCGAGCCGTCGTGGAACTGGAGCTGGACCGCTCCGCCCTTGACGTGCTGCTTGCCGACGATCTTCGCCAGCCGACTGTCTGCGGCGTCGGCGTCGATGGGGGTCAGCGCCAGCCGACCGCCCTGGTCGGGGAAGATGCGGTAGTACTCGTCGCGCTCGGTGAAGGCGAGGATGTCGAACATCCCCACTGGGCGGGACTCGTCGCTGATCGGCTGGCCGTTGATCAGGACGCTCCCCTCGTTGAGCGCGTAGCGCGCCTCCTTCTTCGAGTCGACGTAGCCCAGCACGTCCCGCAGCAGGATGATGAGGGGGACCCCCTCCTGGCCGTGCGGGCCGGCACCGGACTTCACCGTGAACGTCTCGCCTTTGCGTTCGATCGGCCACGAGTTCGGGGCCGAGAGTCGTTTCTGATGGTTACTCATCGTCACCCTCCAGTCGCGCCGTGCGGCGGTCGTCTTCGAGCTCGAGCTCGGTCACGCGGACGTTGCTCGTGTCGAGGGGTCGGGGGGTCTCCTCGCCGTCCGCCTTCTCGACGGTCACGTCTTCGACGTGGATGACGGCGGCCTTGAGGTCGACCTTCAGCACTTCGCCCTCCTCCCCGGCGTGGTCGCCGCGGAGGACCTCGACGGTGTCGCCCGCGTTGACGCGGACGTTACGCTGGCCGTACTCCTCGCGGAGGTCGTCGGACAGCGTGGCCCGCACCTGTTTCTGCCGCTCGTGGAGCGACGCGGACTCCGTTCGGTTTCGCTGTTTGCGTGGTTGTCGTGTCATACTATACGATCATCGTTGCCGTGCTCGCGATGCTACCGAACCGCTCGGCGACCTCGCGCGCGATGGGGCCTTTGATCTCGCTCCCTCGCGGTTCTTCCACGTCGTCGATGATGACGGCGGCGTTGTCCTCGAACTTCAGCCGCTGGCCGTCCGGTCGGCGGATCGACTTCCGCTGGCGGACGATCACGGCTTCGAGGACCTGACGGCGCATCTCCGGCGTCCCCTTCGTGACGGAGACGGTCACCTTGTCACCGATGCCCGCCTTGGGCTGTCGGTTCTTGGTGCCGGAGTAGCCCGCGACGCTGATAACCTTCAGCTCGCGCGCGCCGGTGTTGTCCGCACACGTGATGAGCGACTCGCGGCCCAGGCCACGGGTGACGTCGGCTTTCAGCGCCTCCATCACTCGTCACCTCCCGCGACTCGTTCCACCACGACGTGGGACTTGGTCTTCGAGAGCGGTCGTGTCTCTGCGATACGAACCGTGTCGCCCTCCGCCAGCTCCACACAGGGTGGGGCGTGGGCGGGGATGCGACTACGCCGCTTCATGTAGCGGTCGTACTTCGGGACGCGAACGTCGTATTCGCGTTCCACGATGACGGTCTTTGTCATGTCTGTGGAGGCGACTCTGCCTTCGAGCGTCTGTCCTCGCACGGAAAGCGATCCGTGGAACGGACAGTTCTCGTCGGAGCAGGCCTCCTCCGGTTCCGTTACGTTCAGTCCTAGCGCCATTTCGAATCACCAGTTGTTTCGGTGCGTCGGGCGGGTCGTGAGAGCAGTCGTGCGCCATCCACCGTAACGTAGGTCGCGCCCTCGCAGTCCTCCGAGGCCAGCGCCGACTCCGTGTCGACACCGGTCTCCGAGGAGCCTCCCGGCGAGCCAGACTGCCGGCGGCGGACCGCCGAAGTTTCCGACTCCCGTTTGGACGCGCCCCCGGCGACCTTGCGGTCACCGGCGGCTTCATCTGTGCGCTCCGGGTGCATCCCGGAGCGATCATCTGTGCGCGCCGGCCTGACGCCGGCGCGTTCATCTGTGTACTCGCGCGCGGCGACCGGCCCAGCGGTCGCCGACTTCCTGTCGTCACCCGGCAGGGCGAACTGGAACGTCGCGCCCTGCTTTTGCACCTGCCGCACCCGAGTCCCGTCGTCCACGTGGAGCGTCCCACGCGTCTCGATCACGACACGCCCAGCTATCCCGACGAGGTCGGGGTTGCTGGCGTCGACGACCTCCACTCGGAGGCCGTTGAGTTCGTGTCGTGTGAGGGTCTCGGGTGTGATCGGCATCGTGGGTTACTCGTCGTCGAGATCGTCTTCTTCGCGCTGGATCGTCTTGATCCGCGCGATCGTCTTCTTCAGCTCGCCGACGCGACCGGGGTTCTCCGGCGCGCCACCGGCGGCCTGCACTGCCTTCGCGTTCAGCAGTTCCGTCTCGAGTTCCTCGAGTTCTGCCTGCCGTTCGGCGGGCGTCATGTCGCGGATCTCTTCGGTGTAGAGGATCGCCATCTACTGGTCCTCCTCGTCTTCGTCGTCTTCCATCTCGGCGATCAGGTCGGCGGCTTCCGCCTCGACCTCCTCGTCGAGTTCGTCCAGTTCCTCCTCGATGTCGGCGGCGTCGGGGGTGTCGACCTCCTCCTCGGCGGCGACCGGCGTCTCGCCGGTCTGCTCGACGACCTCCTCGACGACCTCCTCGTCGATCACGTCGTCCGGCTCGCCGCCGAACTCGGGGCCGTCCTCGGTCGGCTCCTCGTCGGAGACGTCCGGAACCTCCTCCGGTTCCTCCTCGAGCAGGTCCTCGACGCCACCCTCCGGGGCGGTCTCCTGCTCGACGGCCTCGACTTCCACGTCCTCGTGGATCTCGAAGTCGTCGGGCAGCTCCGCACCCGGCGGGATGATCTTCACGTCGACACCGATGGTGCCGAGCTTCATCACGGCGACGCCCTTGCCGCGGTCCACGACGGACTGGGCCGGCTCGCCGTTGTGCTTGATGTAGCCACGGTTGAACTTCTCCACGCGCGAGCGCGCCCCCGTGACCTTCCCGCTCAGGACGATCTCGGCACCGAGCGCGCCGGCGTCCATGATGCGGTCGATGGTCGTGTGACCCGCCTTCCGGAAGTACCAGCCACGCTCCAGTGCGTTGGCCAGTCGGTCGGCGACGATCTGGGCGTTCAGGTCCGGCTCGTCGACCTCCTGCACGTCGATCTGGGGGTCGTCGAGGTTGAAGCGGTCTTCGAGCTCCTTCGTGACCTTCCGGATGTTCTTCCCGCCCTTGCCGATCACCATGCCGGGCTTCTCGGCCTTCAGGACGATCTGGGTTCCCATCGGCGTCTTCGCGACGTCCATCCCGCCGTAGCCGGCGCGACCGAGTTCGTCGGCGAAGAACTCGTCGATCTGGGAGCGCTGAAGCCCGTCCTCGATGAACTGGTGTTCGTCAGCCATTATTCCTCGACCTCCTCGAGTACGAGTTCGATGTCACAGAGCGTAGTGTTCCACGGGTCGGCCCGCCCCATCGCGCGGGGTTTGCGACCCTGCCGCTCGCCGACCTTGTGGGCGGCGACGTGCATGATCTCCATCGACTCGCCGTCGAAGCCCTGCTCGTCGGCGTTGTTCTTGGCGTTCTCGATGAGCTTCAGCATCTCCTTGGATGCCTTCTCCGGGTAGCGACCGGCGTCCCAGCCGTCGATGTCGCTCCGGTGGCCCATCCCGCTGTTGTGCTGTCGGAACGGAACCGAACGCTCGCCGTCGATCACCGCGTGGAGGTACGCCTCCGCGTCGGCGACCGTCTCGCCCTTGATCGCGCGGGCCACGGCCTTGCTGTGCTTCAGACTCACGGACCGATCTCGGAGCATCGCTTTCGCGGTCGTGTCCGGGTCGGTCTCGACGCTGTAGTTGATTCCCATGGCTTACTTGAGTGGCACGAACTTCGAGGACCGGGTCGCGCCGATGCCCGCCTGTCCGTGTTCGACCGACGTTCGGGTCAGTTGGAACTCGCCGAGGTAGTGTCCGATCATCTCGGGCTGGATCTCGACGCGCTGGAACTCCTGTCCCTGGTACACCGAGAAGGTCAGGCCGACGAACTCCGGCAGGATCGGCGTGTCACGCAGATGCGTGCGGATCGGGTCGTTGGCCGTCTCCTCGGCGGTCGCGTCCGCGATCTTCTCGAGGAGCTTCTCGTGTTCGACCGTGAGTCCTCGTTCGATGGTTCGCCGCTGGCGTGCGGGCAGCAGTTCCACGACCTCGTCTCGCTCCATGTCCTGCAACTCGTCGAGCGTGTAGCCACGGTAGGTGAACTCACCCTCGCGGCCGGTTCGGTACTCGGAACTCATTTGTTACCTCCGCGCCCGGTCCGCTTGGACGCGATGTCGCCGACCTTCCGGCCCGGCGGTGCGTTCCGCGAGACGGACTTCGGCTTGCCGGGGTGCTGGCGGCCACCGCCACCGAACGGGTGGTCGACGGCGTTCATCGCCACACCCCGAACGCGGGGCCACTTGGTCCCGCGTGCTTTCATCTTGTGGTACTTCTTCCCAGCCTTCACGTACGGCTTCTCCGTCCGCCCACCGCCGGCGACGACGCCGATGGTGGCCCGGCAGTCCGGGTTGAGGCGCTTGACCTCGCCCGACGGCAGTTTGACGACCGCGACCTTCCGGTCGTGGGTCAACAGCTGTGCCGAAGTCCCCGACGCGCGGGCGAACTTGCCGCCGTCGCCGGGCTTCGACTCCACGTTACAGACCGGGACCCCTTCGGGAATCTCGGCCAGCGGGAGCGTGTTGCCGGGCTTGATCTCGGCGGAGACGCCGACCTGCAACTGCTCGCCGACGGTGATGCCCTCGGGGGCCAGCACCAGTCGGCGGTCGCCGTCCTCGAACTCGACGGCCGCGACCGGTGCAGACCGGGCGGGGTCGTGTTCGATGTCGACGACCTCGCCGGCGACGAGGTCGGACTCCTCTGCCTTCTTGTGCTGGAGATCGCTCTTGTAGCGGTGCGAGGGGGCACGGAACGTCGGCCCACCGCGTCCGCGTCGTTGTCCTTGGATTCTGCGTCCCATCTCAGAACACCCCGATTCGGGAGGCGACTTCCTGTGCGTCGTCGTCCTCTCCGAGTCTGACGGTTGCTTTCTTCCGACCCTTCGCGGTGACCTGCGTGTTCACCTTGACGACGCCGACCTCGTAGCGCTCTTCGACCTCCGAGGCGATCTCGGGTTTCGTGGCGTCCATGTGGACGATGAACTGGAGCTTGTTGTCGAAGTCCATCTGGTTCATCGCCTTCTCCGTGACGAGGGGATGCTCGATGACGCTCATCGGCCAGCCACCTCCTCGAGGGCGGACTCGGTGAAGACGGTCAGTCGTCCCGCGTGCGTGCCGGGCGCGAGGTCCTCCGCGTTGACCTCGCTCGCGGTCACCACGTCGGCACCGGCGAGGTTCCGCGCCGCCTTCGACGGCTCCTCGCTGGTGACGAACAGGATCGACTTCGGTCGTTTGTACTTGCGACCGCGGAGCTTCCCCTGTCCGGCCTTCACCTTGCGGTTGTTCTCGGAGCGCTCGATGTCGCCGTGGACACCGACTGCGTCGAGGAACGAGACGACCTCCTGCGTCTTCAGCAGGTCCTCGAACTCGTCGCTCACGACGAGCGGGAGGTCGAGGTCGTCGTCGAACTGGTGGCCGCGCTCGGCGACCAGTTCCGGGTTCGCGGTGGCCGCGATGGCCGACCGAATCGCCAGTTGGCGCTCCTTCTTGTTGATCGACTTGCCCTGTTCCTTCTCGGCTTTCGGCGGGTGGGCCTTGCGCCCACCGACGGTCTGGGGGACCCGCGCGCCCTGTCCGTTCTCACGGGGGACGTGGGCCATCCCGCGACCGCTGCCCATCGACTCTGCCGGCGTCCGCATGCCGGCGTACTCGTCGGCACCGTAGGCCTGTTTCCGGTTTGCCTGTGCGGCGAGCACGGCCCGTCGAATGAGGTCCGGCCGGTAGGCCGTCTCGAAGACCTCGGGCAGGTCGACGGTGCCCGACTCCTCGCCGTTCAGGTCGCGTACTGTAGCGTTCATTGGTTATCCCTGGTTCGATGCGGTCGAGACGTAGCGCACCTCGGGGTCGAGGCGCGGCTGGTCGTTCGGCCGGATGGCCGGGCGGAACCGCAGGAGCCGCTTGTTCGGTCCCGGCAGCGAACCCTTCACCAAGGCGTACGGGCCGTCGATCTCGCCGTAGTTGACGAACCCGCCGTCGACCGACGGCTCGTCGCCGTCGCCGAAGTCGATCAGGCGCTTGTTGAGTTCGGTTCGCTGGTGGTAGCCGGTCTGTCCCTGCTGGGGCACGGTCGAGCGCACTCGGCTCGGATTCCACGGGCCGAGGTTCCCGATGCGTCGCCGCCACCCCTGTCGGGCGTGTTTGCCCTTCCGCTTCTGGACGCCCCATCGCTTGACGGGACCTTGGGTACCCTTCCCTTTCGTGATCCCGGACACGTCCAGATACTCGCCCGCACGGAACACGTCGCTCATCGCGTGTTCGCCCCCGTCTTCGACGAGGTCGAGCGCGAAGTCGGCGCGTTCCTGCAGGCTACCGCCGCCGACGCGCGTCTCCATCACGTCGGGCTTCTTCTTCGGGACGTTGCCGACGCTCGCGGGCACCGTGTGGGTGATGACCCGGAGGTCGTCGACCTCGCCCGCCTCGAGGGCGGCACGGAGGTCGTCTGCGTCGTCCGCGAAGCTGTCTTCGGCCGGGAGGTCGAGCGTCCGGTCGAGTTCCTCGTGGAACTCGTCCGTCCAGACCTCGGTGACCGGCTTCGATCCGTACGCCGTCTGTTCGTAGGCCCGCAGGGCGACTGCCCGCATCGGGGGCGTCTCGACGACCGTGACGGGGACCGACTCCTCCATCCCCTCGCGCGGGGAGTTGGATTCGTCGTTGACCAGCACGACGTGGGTCATCCCGGCCTTGTAGCCGGCGAACCCCTGCAGTGCTGGTGACCCGTCGTCGTCGGGCCACGAACGGAAGCGCGGGACTTCGTCGTCCGCACGCGTTCGCGGGCCGTAGCCCATCGAGCCTTTGCGTGGTCTGCTTGGTTGTGGCATGTGTTCACTCCGTGAGTGTCAGGGACGCGAGCGACGCGAACATCGCTTCCTCCGTTCGCACCACCCCGCTTCCCTGTCGCGGAATCGTATTCAGCCAGAGGTCGAACCCCGCAGGACCGGGTTCGACGTTCTCGGCTCCGTCCCACCGCGGTCGGTGGGCGGTCACGTCCTCGACTGACACGTCGAGGATCTCCGGAAGCCCTCTCTCGGGCGACCCGAACGCGACTGTCATGTCGCGGTCGGCCCGGCCGGCCAGTGTCGCCAGCCGCGAGACGGACAGTTCCTGCCCGTGTCGCGACGTGGCGATCCGCACACCGGCACCCTCACGGCCGAGTGCTTCCGGGAGGTCCACGCGTTCGACGACGAACCCCGGGGGGTCGCCGTCCACGATTCGCGCGCGGACCGGTTCTCTCGAAGAGACCCTGATGGTGACGCGCTCCCCCACCTCGACCCCGTCGGGGGCGAAGAGGGAGATCGGGTGTTGCAGTCCGCAATTGACCCGAACGCGGCCGTCAGGTCCGACCTCGGTCACGATTCCCTGTCTCAGCTCCGATCCCTCCGGATCGGAACCGGTCTCCGTGAGCGCGCGGAGCGGCGGCAAGACACCGACGTACTCCAGTTCGTCCCGGACGCCCCACGCCTCCTTTCGGAGGTACGGCGGCGTCGCGGCGTACCGCAAGACGGTGTCGACGAACCCGCCGCCCCACCGACCCTCGCCTTCCCGGTCCGGGAAGACACAGAGGCGATCCGCCCGAAACACCGTCGCCGCGCGGGCGACGTAGCCGAGTTTGCGGGTCGCCTCCCGCTTGTCTTCGGCTTCTCGGACGAGGGACGACGGCACGAGTACGCTGAGTGTCATGCCGTCACTTCCACGCTCTCACGAGACTGTACCCGAATTTCCCGAGCCTCACCTAAAAGGGTAGCGGAAGCAGTTCGGCCCTGCGACGGGTTCACACCCCCGGATTCGGCCGAATCGTGTGGCGCTCTCTCGTGGGACGCGACCCCACGAGATCGCTCGATTTTCGCCCCGATTCGGAAGCCTTATGAACGAAACCGTCGTTAGCTGTGGATGCGCAGAAGCGTGATGCGCTGGTAGTGTAGTGGTATCACGTGACCTTGCCATGGTCACAACCTGGGTTCAAATCCCAGCCAGCGCACTTCTCTCACTCTCGATTTCTCCAGCGATGGGTCCGTCCTCGGGGGCGGGTTCACGACGGTCGACCCGGACAACCGTGAGATGACTTATCTTGCTGGTCGTCGTCGTCGCGCGCATGGTAGCGAACCACTACGGTGTCCTGCTCCAGCAAGGCTTCCCGACCACGGTCGGCGAACTCCTCGCCCGGTACGGCGACGCACTCGTCTCGTTCGCGGTGACGGTCGTGATCTTCGTCGTCTCGTTTCTCGTGTTGTACCTCGTCGGCCGGCCGGTCCTGGTCCGCGTGACGAGACGCGCGCTCGGTGCCCGCGACTTCTCACCGGCGGTCGTCAGTCTCGCGGCCAGCATCGCCGGGGTGTTCGCACTCGTCGGCGCGTTCGGTCTCGCGGCGGCGGTGGCCGGCTTCGGTGCCGTTCTCGCCGCCTTCGCCACGCTCACCGGCGCACTCGCGCTGGCGGTCGGCTTCGCCGCACAGGACCTCATCGCCAACTTCGTCGCCGGCGTCTTCATCCTGAAAGACGAGCCGTTCGAGGTGGGCGACTACATCGAGTGGAGCGGCAACGGCGGCATCGTCCGGGAGATTCAGCTCCGGGTGACGAAGCTCGACACCTTCCAGAACGAACAGCTGACGGTCCCGAACGCGGACCTCGCGAGCGCGGTCGTGAAGAACCCCGTCGCCAACGACACCCGGCGGGTCGACGTCGAGTTCGGCATCGAGTACGACGCCGACGTCGACCGCGCCCGGTCGATCATCCTCGACGCGGCCGCCGCTGTCGACGGTGTCCTCGACGACCCCGAGCCGGCAGTGCCGGTCACCGCGCTGGGCGACTCGGCGGTCGTTCTCACGGCTCGGGTGTGGATCGACCCGGCAGAGACGGGCGCGGGCGGCGTGACCCACGCGCTCTTGGAGGACGTGAAGGCTCGCTTCGACGCCGAGGGCGTCGGGATGCCGTACCCGTACACCGAACTCACCGGGACCATCGGCGTCGAGTCGCTCGACTCGGTGTCGGGCGCGGAACCGGCAGACGACTGAGCGACGCGTGCCGGACGCGGTGGCGGGGAGACGCACACCGGACGCGGTGGCGCGGTCCCCCGTCTCGTGGGGGACTCGACCCGTCTCCGGTCACGTCTCACACGACTCCTCGCCGTATCTCACCGTTACTGGTCGTCGGCGTCCGCGCCGGTCCGCCACCGAAGCCGGAGTTCCACGTCGCCGTCGGACTGGACCGCGCCGTCGGCGAACGCCGAGTCACCGATCGACACCTCGGCGTCGGTAGGCGCGTCGAGCACCACGGCGTCGTCGTCGTCCACGGCGACCGACAGGCGACGGCCGTCGCCGAGTCGGGCCTGTAGCTGACGAAGCTGTCGCAGGAGTCGGTCGCGCTCTGCGCGTTTCTCGGTCGGCGTGACACCGCCGAAGACGGGGTCGACGTTCACGTCCGCGCTCCGGTTGGCGAGGACGGCGTTCACGACCGCGCCGAGCAGGATGACGAGGCCACTGAAGTAGAGCCACGTCAGCAGGAGGACGATGCCGGTCACGACGCCGGCCTCGTCGGGGTTGCGGTACGAGAGGTAGAACTGGAAGACGGACTCGAAGAGGGTCAGTCCGACCGCCGCGAGGACCACGCCGGGGACGATCTCGCGCACGGTCACGTCGCTGTCGGGGAAGATGTAGTACATCGGCAGGAACGTCACGACGAGGCCGCCGACGAACAGGAGTCGCCGGACGAGAGAGAGCAGTGGGTCGCCGGTCGCGGGGAAGACGCTGTTGACGACCACGCCGCCGAGGATGGCGACCGCGAAGGTACCCAGCACGACCACGCCGTCGCCGACCTGATCGAGGAAGGTGTTCTCGGCTTCCGACTCGTAGATGTCCGAGAAGGCCTGATCCAGCCCACGGAAGATGCGCAGGGTCCCCCAGATCAGCACGGCCCCGCCGATGATCGAGGCCGACAACGACCCGCGTGTAGCGGAGAGTTCGTCCACGATGACCTCGCCGGCCCCGCGCGTCAGCACCGACTGGGTGAGGCGGAGGAAGGCGTCGACGAGCGACTGGTCGCCGAAGGTGGAGATGGCCGCCAGCACCAAGACGAGGATGGGGAGCAGCGAGAGAAAGGCGTGGTAGGCGATGCTCCCGGCCATGAACGTGAGGTTCTCGGCGCGCACCTCGTGGACGATGGCGCGGGCGAGGGTGACGACGCGGTCGCGAGTCGGTAGCATCGTGGCTACCGGAGGGTGGGAGGGTACTAAGCTTCGGTGGACTGGCTGGATGCCGGGTGAGTGTGTGGTGTCGGCGCGAGGTCGGCGGAATCGGTCTGTGGCGTGAACTCTGTCGAGTCGGTCGCGGACGACGAGAGGAGGTGAAAGCCCCCGGCCCCTTTGAGTCCCACCCGTCGAACTCTGCGACCCATCGTGCAACTCGCGGTGGACCAGTCGCTTTCAGCGTGCGCGCCTCCCTGCGACCGTCGGCGTGCCTGAGGCGGCCTCACGCCGCCGAAGTGCCCGAGATGAACGCGCGCCAGCCCGTTCGACTGGTGGGTGTGATGTGAGTCGGACCCTCCGGTCAGGTGTTGCGGTGCGGTGCTGTCGGCGCGCGCGGCTTGACGCGTGCGAGGGAGGGGTCGCGGGCGGTGCGGAGAGCGTCCTCGTGAGGGAACCGAACGAGGGCTGGCAAGAGCTTCGCTCTTGCTCTGACCCCGAGGCTGGGGAGGTTCGAGGTGCTGTCGCGGTCGCGGTGCGGTTCCTCGCGCTAGCAATCGTAGCGGTGCTGTCGTGGTCGCGGTCTGCGGTGCTGTCGCGGTCGCGGTCTGCTGTGCTGTCGTGGTCGCGGTCTGCGGTGCTGTCGCGGTCGCGGTCTGCGGTGCTGTCGTGGTCGCGGTCTGCGGTGCTGTCGGCGGTCTGCTGTGCTGTCGTGGTCGCGGTCTGCGGTGCTGTCGTGGTCGCGGTCTGCGGTGCTGTCGCGGTCGCGGTCTGCGGTGCTGTCGGCGGTCTGCTGTGCTGGCACGGTCACGGGTCGCAACGCGGTCGCAGTAGCTATCGCGGATGCTGATCTGATTACCGCCGACAGTCACGACACACGTACCGTCGAAACCATCTCACGACCGGAGTTTCCGATAGACAAGCGTCGGGAAGCGCGGCACGACGCCGCTCGGTCCGTGTTCGTTCTCGCCGATCTCGACGCGCTGGAGGATGCCGTCTTCCGCGAGTTCGTAGAGGAACCGGGTCACCGTGCCCGCCGAGAGGTCCATGTCCGCCGAGACCGTCTTGGCGATGGTCTCGATACTCCCCGACGCGCCACCCTCCAGCAGGGCGTCGAGCACCGCCTGTCGGTTCTCCGGGAGCGAGAGGACCCGACCGACCGGGACGCCGTCACGGGGGACACCCTCCATCCCGCGTCTGACGTGGCGGACCGACAGGTTCGGCATGTCCTCGTGGTCCGCGATCGTCGCCGCGCCGAACAGCGCCGACAGCGCGTCGCTCGCGTCGCCCTCCGCCCAGTCCGCGATACGCTCGGCGGTTCCCTGTGCCAGTCCGCCGCGGAGCCCGCGCGACCCACGGGACATGAGCACCTCGGTCAGCATCGAGTCGCGGTACGCCGACACCGGGAGCGAGGGGACCGCGTCGTCCGCGACCCGCGAGACCGTCACGGTCGTCACGGGGCCGTCGACCGACGCGAACAGGTCCCGCGCGCGTTGCGGGGTCGGCGTCCGAGGCTCCGCGAGGTGATCCAGCGCGACGACCAGTCTCCGGTGAGAGCCGAGTTCGTCGCTCAGCTTCGAGCGGAGCGTCTCCGTGCTGACGCCGCGTTCCGGCACCGAGTCGTCGCGGACCGAGGCGAGCACCGCCCGGTAGACCCGGAAGGGACTCGCCGCTCGCCGGGCGTCCACGCAGACGAACTCGACGTCCCGATCCGCGCCGTTGGCGCGCGTCGTCGTCTGGATCGGTGCGTGCGCGCCGCCGAGTTGGGTCGAGAGTTCCGAGAACAGGCCGACCAGCACCGCCGACTTCCCGGTCCCGCCCGGGCCGTGGACGTGGAAGTCAGCGGGGAGGTCGCCCGAGAAGACCGGTTCCAGGCGATCCAGCAGGCGCTCTAGGACTGCTCCGCGTCCAACCGGCGAGTCCGGGTGAACGACGGGGGAGAGCGAACTCCACGCCGTCACGAGGCGGTCGTCGTCGACCGCCCGCCTGCGCGCGACGCGCTCGGGGAGGTCCATCACCGGATTCATGCGTCAGCGCGGTATAATCCTATCCCTCGCGCCTGCGACACTCGTCATCGTACCTTCGACTCGGGCCTGACGACCGTGAAGTTGACGGATCGTGGTCACCGATGGGACGCTCCCGGCGACCGCCGAGAGCGTCGATCAGTAGTCGATACCGCCGGCGTAGCGGTCGATCATCACGACGAGGACGACACCGACGACGCCCGCGACGGCGAACGTCCCGAGGGCGGTCGGCGTCCACGACCGGCCCGCCTCCGTGAGCGCGACCGACGACTGGACGACCGGCGCGCGCAGTGCCCCGGCGATCAGGCTGACGAGGAACGCGAGTGTCGGCTCCCGGTAGGTCGCCAGGGCCTTCCGAACCGCGTGCGCGACGGTGAACAGGCCGACGACCGCGCCGGCGATGAACGCCACCACGGTCGCGCCGGCCGACAGCACGGTGTCGAGGCTCCCGCCCGTGAGCAGTCCGAGCAGTCCGTCGACGAACGACTGCAACTGGCCGGTCATGAAGTCGTACTGGCCGATGAGCACGAGCAACAGCGACCCCGAGACGCCCGGCAGGATCATCGCGCTGACGGCGAGCGCCCCCGCGAAGAAGGTGACGGCCGGCCCGGACTGGAGCGCGGCGCTCGCCTGTCCGGAGACGACGAAGGCGAGGACGAACCCGGCGACCGCCGCGCCGCGTTCGACCCACGTGTCGAGACCGACCTCGGCGTACAGCACCAGCGCGGACGCGCCGATCAGCCCGAAGAACAGCCCGTAGGTCGGCACGGGAACCGTCGTCAGCGCCCAGTGTGCGACCCGCGTGATGGTGACGATGGCGGTGAAGATACCGGTCCCGAGCACGACGAGAAACAGCGCGTCCATCTCCCGGAGCGCCTGCCAGCCGTCGCGTCGACCGGACGGCGTGAGCCCCCGCAGGACCGCGAGAATCCGGTCCGGGTCGACGGCGGTGATCGCCGAGATCAGTCGCTCGTAGATGCCGACGATCATGGCGATGGTGCCGCCGGAGACGCCGGGGATGGCGTCGGCGGTCCCCATACAGAGGCCGCGCAGGTAGACACCGACCCAACTGTCGCCGTCGGCGGACTCCACCGACTCGGTCGACTCGGCCGCCGTCACGGCCGATCACCAGACTGGAGGGTTCGATTCATCGTTCGGGTACAACCGGGTCGGCTACAAGAACGCTTCCATCCCGGGAGGAGACACGAGCGAGAAGAACGGGGGAGTCGTCTACGGCCGTCTTACGCTTCGACCGCATACGTCTCTGCCGAACCGACTGCACCCGGCGACCCGCCGAGATCGAACGTCGTGTCGGTCGTCGAGTCGCCGGCAGAGACAGCAGCGTCGTCGGCCAGCGACAGCGAGTCGGGCGTCGTCAGCGCCGTGCTGTTCGTCCCGTTCTCGCTTCCGGTCTCGGTTCCACTGCTCCCGTCACTCGGTGCGGGTCGGAGCGTCGCCGAGTCGAGTTCGACCGTCACCGGACCGTCCTCGGCCCCGTTGACCTGGCCCTCGGACACGTCGAACTGCGCGCCGTACTGGACGACTGCGCCGGACTCGTTCTGCGTCAGGCCGGTCGAGACGTTGTACGAACCGGTGGCCCGCACGTTCACGTCGGTGTAGCCGTTCTCCGGGCCGTACTCGTCGTAGCCGGTCGTGGAGTACGGCACCGTCATCGTGAACTCGCCGTCCTCGTTCGTCCGGGCCTGCTGGCTGTAGGTGAACGTCGAGTTCGCCGCCGGGTTCTCCATCTGGACGCGTGCCGTGACGGTTGTGTTGGCGGGTGCGCCACTGCCCTCGACGGTCGCACCGGGGACGCGCTCGAACGTCTTCACCCACGCGGGCTGGTTCTGGTTCAGCAGGGTCGGGCTGACGCCGGTCGCACGCGAGGTGCTGATCAGGCCACGCGTGTACTCGGCGGTGTTGTACGCCGAGTTCTCGCTGGTGTGGACGAGTCGGTAGTGTTCGAGCGCCGGGACGCGCTCGCCGGGGTACTGGCCGAGTCCGCCGACCCTCGCGGTGCCGTCTTCCTCGACGTACTGCCGGGCGGCCTCCATGCTGTCGAAGGTCCGCAGTCCGGTCTCGTTACTGCCGGAGATGACGACCGGTACCTGCTGGCCGGTACTGGTCTCGCGGAGTTCGTAGTCGATCACGAGCGGCTGTGGGTCGATGGCGCTCCCGTGGAACTGGTAGAGCCGCGTCACCATGCTGTCGTAGTACCGCTGGTTGTGCAGGTCGTAGGTCCCCGTGACGCGCTGTTGGCCGCCACTGGAGCCGATGACGTACACCGGCTGGTAGAACTCGCGGGCGGTGGTGTTCTGCTCGTCGTAGAACACCGTCATCGCGTCGAACTTGTTGCCGGTGGTCGCCATCTGCCAGTCGATCATGACGTACCGGGTCTGGTTCCCCTCGGTGCTCTGGCGGGCGAGCACCTGCTGGGCCTGCCGCTCGTCGGGTGCGAGCATGAAGTTCGCGGCGCTCGTGGCACCCTGCTGGAACGGGTTGGCGTTCGGGATGCGCTCACCGCGGACGGTGATCCAGTGGCCGTAGTCCCACCACGACTGGACGCCGTAACTGCCCTCGGGGTACGCGAAGTCGCCGTCACCCTCCTGGTAGGTGCCGTAGTACTCCATCCGGTTGTCGGCACCGCCGAACTCGCCCTCCTCGGGCGTGTTCTCGTTCATCCACTGCAGGCTGTCGTCCCACTGCGTGATGTCCTGTGGGGCGGTGTTGTTGCCGATCTCCCACGCGGTCGCGGTCTGGACGCCGCCACCGCCCTGCGGACTCGCGCCGACGGTCATCGGCTGGATCAACACGGGGACGGTGATGACGGTCACGACCGCGACGACGGTCATCACCTTGTACCACGGGACGCTCTGGACGGCCTCGACCGGCGACTTCTTCGTGACCTCGCTGATCCACGCGCCCGGCGCGACGCCGAGGATGGTGATGAGTTCGCCGAGCAGGTACGCGTTCAGGACGACGACCACGACGGCGAGGTAGTAGTTGAACCGGATCTGCGTGAACGCCGCAGACGTGATGAACGCGGCCCAGACGACCACGAACAGGTGTTCGGTCCGGTACTCCGTGAGCAACGCCGCGCCGACGATCAGTGCCGTCACGACACCCAGACCGAGCAGTTGTGAGTTGAGCCCGACCGCACTGCCGACGCTCTGGAACGTGTTCTGGAAGAAGAACATCGCCGCGACGAGCAGCAGGCTCCCGATGACGTAACCGACCTTCCGGGTCTCGCCGCCCTTCACGAGCGGTTTGGCCAGCAGCCAGATCACCGCACCGGCAGCGGTGAAGAACGTCAGCCCGTAGTTGGCGATGAGCGCCGCCTGCGCGCTCCCGTTGTACCGCTGGAGGTTGATGTCCGAGAGGAACGGCGACGCCTCGACGATGGTCCGGGTCTGTGCGCCCGTCGAGAAGCCGACGGTCCGGACGAGGTTGTTGACGATCAGCTTGTAGACGCTCGGCAGGACGACCGACAGCAGGCCGACGCCGACGAGCAGAAGCCCGAAGACGGCGACCGGGTACAGCGACGAGTCGAGGTCGCGCGACTCCCACTCGCGGGCGAGCCACGCGAGGAACACACAGCCCGCGGCGACCCCGAAGGCCAGCAGGGGCTGGAGCAGCGAGAAGCGCGTCGGACTGAAGCCGAACGACTGAATGGGGACGAACAGCAGCAGACCGGTCACGGTCATCGACACCGCGCCGGCGAACGCGACCGGTTCGGGGCTGGAGCCGTGGTAGACGTCGGTGGCGAACTTCAGCGTGAAGAACAGCCCCGCGAGGCCGACCAGCAGGACGCCCGGCGGCCACATCCAGAGGTACATCGCCACGCCGAAGCCGCCGACCGCCGACCAGATGGCGGGTGTGCGGAGCGCCGCGAAGTCTCGGTCGACGACGAGTTCCCAGACGGGTTTCTCGCGTTCCGCGACGACGAACGCCGCGAGCAGGCCGACGACGGCGAACGCCTGGAAGAACGGCTCCGCGCCGTTGTGGTCGGCCGAGGCGACGAGCGTGCGCTGGAGGAAGCTCCCGGGGAGCAGTGCGAGCAGGACCGCACCGAACAGGCCGGCGACCCGGCCGCCGAGTCGCTTCCCGATCAGGTACACGGGGATCACGGTCAGCGCGCCGAACACCGGCGTCGCGACCAGCATCGCCTGCATGATCTGCTCCTGCGTCGGCGAACCGAGGCCGACCAGCAGGACGCCGGTGGCGATCAGTTGGTCGTAGAGGGTCCCGAACTGGCCGGTGGAGGTACCGAACGGGAAGTAGGTCCACGGGTCGAACGGCATCGTGGACGGCCAGTTCTGGACGGTGTACTGTACCTCGCGGAGGTGGTACCAGCCGTCGTTGCCCGACAGGTAGATCTCGCCGTCGCGCGTGAACGCGTCGTACGACTGGAGGCGGATCCACAGCATGGCGACCATCGTCGCCACCAGGACGGGGACGTGGTACCAGTCTTCGAGGCGGGAGACGACCGTCTCGATCGTCTCCTCGCTCGTCCGGGACGTAGTCTCGTCCCGGCTCTCGCTACGCGTACTCATTGGCGTACAAAATCGCCATCACGCGAATAAGCTTTGTGAATCTCACTGCGGTCGATTTCCGGTGTATGCCCCGAGAAGACCGTCGAATCCGACGAAATCGACCGCTCTGGGCCCGAACCCACGCGGGGTCACGCCGCCGACCGAGACGTCAGTCACACAACAGCTCTCGGCCACGGGCCGACAGCGCCTCGCGGTCCACCCGCACCCCGTACTCGCGCTCGATGGCCGACAGGGGCTTTCTCCGTTCGTGGATCAGGCGTTCGAGGGTACCGCGCCGGCGCAGTCCGGGCGGCGTCTCGAACGACTCGCGGTCTCGGGCGCGCCAGAAGGCGAGGGGGTAGGTGACCAGGTCGTAGACCGACTTGGCGGCGCGACCGAGGGGACCGCGTTCGGCTTCGAGGATGTAGTATCGCGGGTGGGAGAGACTGTACCGGAGACACGACAGGAAGTCGATGCCGACCTGCGCGTCGGCGATCTTGTCGGAGAAGTCCCGGCGCAGGTGGTCGCTCAGCGTCTTCTCGTAGCCGATCTGCTCGCGGACCTGTGTGTGGTCCAGCCAGACGATCTTCTCGGCGGCGAGCAGTCGTCGCCACAGGTCGCGGTCCTCGGCACTGCGGAGGTTCCGGTAGGGGTAGTCGAGGTACAGCGACCGGGGAGCCATGTTGATCCCGGTGCCGGAGAGCAGGAACTCGCGGTCGATGCCCGCTTCGAGGTCGTGGTAGATCGAGACGAAGTCCTCGACGACCGGTTCGTAGGTGTCGTCGACGTCCAGTTGCGTCAGCACGTACTCACCCTCGCAGGCCTCGATGGAGCGCTGGCGGTCGGCACCGAGTCGCCGGTCCGGGTCGGGATCGAGAGCGATCACGCGCACGCGGTCGTCCGCGGCTTCGAGGTCGCGGAGGACGTCGAGGGTGCCGTCCGAGGAGCCACCGTCGACGACGACCACCTCGAAGTCGTCACCGATCTGGTCGAGCATACTCCGGAGGGAGCGCTCGACGGTCTCGGCCATGTCGAAACTGCAGACGGCGATGCTGTACCGGACCATCGCCCGAGTCGACTCCCGGGCGGGGGTTAAGTCGTGTGGCTTCGGTCGGGCGGTCCGTCCGGTCGAGAGACCGACGACTCACCGAACAGGACAGTCGCAGACGAACGCACGAAGACTCGAACCGCGAACAGTGACTCCGTGAACACGCAAACCGCGAAGCCGAAGACCGCGAAAACAACCGCCGGAGACAGCTTACTCGTCCGACTCGCTCGACTCGTCCGCATCGGACTCGCCACCGTCCGGAACGAGGTCCTCGTTCTCCTCGCCGCCGTCCGTGACGGCGGTCTCCAGTCGGCGGTCGAACCACTGCCACTCGGCGGTGTGGAGGTCGTGTTCCTTCAGGTTCCACGGGTCGCCGTCCTGCACCTTCGGCCCGTCGTACCACGAGATGATGAAGTTGTACAGCCAGAAGATCCCGCCGATCATCAGCAGGAACGCGCCGGCCGTGGCGATCTGGTGGAGCGTGGCGAACTGCGGCAGGTACGTCGCGTACCGGCGCGGCATGCCGCCGTAGCCCAGCAGGATCATGGCGAAGAACGTGATGTTCGTGCCGATCATCCACGTCCAGAAGTGGAACTTCGCCAGCGTCGACTGGTACATCCGCCCGGTGAAGATCGGGTACCAGTAGTAGAGGCCGGCCATCGCCGCGAAGCCGATGGCGCCCATCACGATGTAGTGGAAGTGCCCGACGACGTAGTAGGTGTCGTGGAGCACGAGGTCGACCGGGATGGACGCGAGGAAGACGCCCGTCACCCCGCCGATGATGAAGTTCGAGACGAAGCCGATGCAGAACAGCATCGGGGTCGTCAGGCGGAGTTTGCCGTTCCACATCGTCGTGATCCAGTTGAACGTCTTCACGGCCGAGGGGATGGCGATGGCGAGCGAGACCGCCATGAACGACGCCCGCAGGCGCGGGTCGATGCCCGTCGAGAACATGTGGTGTGCCCACACGCCGAACGACAGGACGCCGATGGCGAGCGTGGAGTAGACGACGAACTTGAAGCCGAACAGCCGCCGGCCGGAGAAGCGCGGCAGGACGTAGCTCACGATGCCCATCGGCGGGAGCACGAGGATGTACACCTCGGGGTGGCCGAAGAACCAGAACAGGTGCTGCCAGAGGATGGGGTCACCGCCGCCGACCGTGAAGAAGGTCGTGGCGAAGTTCCGGTCGAGCAGGAGCATCAGGATCGCACTGCCCAGCAGCGGGAACGCGAACAGGATGAGGCCGGACTGGGTGAGGATGGTCCACGAGAAGATGTCGAGGTTCGCCCAGGTGACCGACTCGTCGCGCTCGGTGAAGATGGTCGCGATGAAGTTGATCGCCCCCATCGTCGCCGAGACCCCCGAGAGGTGGAGGCCGAGCAGCATCAGGTCGACGCCGGGGTCGGTCTGCGTGATGGACAGCGGCGTGTACATCGTCCACGCGGTCTGAGCCGGGTTGAACAGGCCCAGCGGCGCGGCGAAGAAGCCCGCCCAGATCAGCAGCGCGGCCGGCGGGAGCAGCCAGAACGCGATGGCGTTGATCCGGGGGAACGCCATGTCGTCCGCGCCGATGATCAGCGGGACGAAGTAGTTCGCGAACGCCGCGATGATGGGCGTCCCGAACAGGAACAGCATCGTGATCCCGTGACTCGTCAACAGCGAGTTGTAGAACGCCGGGCCGACGACCGCCGTGTCGGGCACCGCGAGTTCCGCCCGCATCAACATCACCATCGCGCCGCCGACGAGGAACGCGATGATCGCGTACGCGCCGTAGAGGAACCCGATGTCCTTGTGGTCCACTGTCGTCAGCCAGCGCACGATTCCTGCCGGCTTCTCCTGAGAGACGTAGCCGGACTCGCCGGCGGTCGCACCGCCGCCCGCGAGCGGGGTGTAGCTCCGCCAGTTTTCGACCCGCGTGAGCCACGCGGCGACGGCGAGGAGGAAGACCCCCATCAGCACCGTCAGTGCCAACTGTCCGTTGATCTGCATGGGAGTTGCTCAGGAGTCGAGGGTAAAGAAAGGTTCGGGTGTGAGTCGCCCCGACTTCACGGGACGAAGCGGTCTCGTCCCCGTGATAGCACGGGGCTGTCACCGACCGAGCAGACCGGTGTCACAGAACGGGGAGTTCGCGCAGACCGTCAGGACGGATCGAGGAGAACGGTTCGGGGCGACCGGGGGGTGCCCCCACCCGGACGGGACTCACTTCTCGTCGTCGGTCTCGGCGTCCGCGTCGTCTGCTGCCGCCTCGGTGTTCTCCGCGTCGACTTCGTCGTCTTCGGGTTGGGTCGCTGCGTCCTCGCCTTCGAGTTCCGGCGTCTCCTCGGCCGACTCGACTTCACTCGACTGGGCTGCCTCGCCCGACTCGAGTGCTTCCGCTTCCGCCTCGCGTTCGTGGAGGGGCTTCGCGCCCTCGACGTTCGCCTGTCCCGGCAGGAAGACGGTCCCGGACTTCTCGGCACCGGCGATCGCCTTCCCGGAGAGGTACGTCAGCACCGCGAGCGCGACGAACGGCGCGATCAGCAGTGCGTACTGGAGACCGCTCCCCAGCGCGTCGAAACCCCACGGGTTGATGACCGCGAACACGACGACGAAAAACAGGATGATGAACAGCGGGATGATGTTCACCGTCAGGTCGAGGAGCGTGTCCTTGTCGAAGATCCTGTTTGCCATGCTCGCAGGTTACGGACGACTCACAAATAGGTTGTTGGTTCAGATCGCGCCGACCTCGCCTCGGCTCCGACGCGTCGGGTCGCATTCGGCTCCGAGGTGTCAGACCGTACTCGGTTCCTGTACCACCAGCGATCCGACGAGGCTGCCGGCGAGCAGGAGGCCGCCGGAGACGACGACCGCCAGTCCACGCTGACCGAGTGCCGCCCCGCCGTCGGTCGACGAGAGGTACACCAGGACGCCCGCGAACGCGAAGAGCGCGACGGCAGAGCCTGCGGCCGCCCGCCACGGACTCTTGGCGTAGCCGGCCTCCGCGACCATACCGGCGATGCTCCCACAGAACAACAGGAGACCGCCGACCGCGATCGGCAGTACGTCGAAGAGAAGTCCGATCTCGGAGATCGGGATGCCGAGTGCGACGAACACCGGCCACGGACTGGCCATGCGATACTGGTCGGACACCCCCGGATTCTCGTCCATACCTCCGGTAACGGTCCCACGGTAAGAAGCGTGTCGGAACACACGGAGAAGCGTGCCGGAACACACGGCGACCCGGATCGACCACCCCTGCGGCGTCAGGGTACCGAGATGCCGTGCCGAGTGAGGTAGTTACTCACGGCTTTGATCTCCACGGGACTGCCGATGATCCGACAGTGGTCGCCCGTCGCAAACACGGTGACGGTGAACTCCGATTCGAGATCCCCCCGCACGTCGTCCAGCGCGTCACAGGGAAGCACGATCTCCGTGCTGTCTCTGAGGCGGGACGGATCTGGCATACCCGTTTCGTGCGTCTGTGTCCCGTGGTTTAGTCGTGTCGGATCGCTGGCGACCCCACGGGGTCGAGACGAGCCACAGCGCCGCGATTCGGGCGACCGGGGCGACGCGACCGAAGGAAAGCCTTTTTCGACGCAGCCGGCGGACTGGAAGGTGATGGGACTGGAGGAGGAGATCGACGAGCTCGAAGAAGAGATCTCCAACACGCCGTACAACAAGTCGACCGAGCAGCACATCGGTCGGCTGAAAGCCAAGCTCGCCGAGAAGAAGGAGAAGCTGCAGAACCGCTCCTCCTCCGGCGGCGGCCACGGCTACGCGGTCGAGAAGTCCGGCGACGCGACGGTCGCGCTGGTCGGCTTCCCGAGCGTCGGCAAGTCGTCGCTCATCAACGCGATGACGAACGCCGACAGCGACGTCGGCGAGTACGAGTTCACGACGCTGAACGTCAACCCGGGGATGCTGCAGTACAACGGCGCGAACATCCAGATGCTCGACGTGCCGGGCCTGATCGAGGGCGCGGCCGACGGACGCGGCGGCGGGCGGGAGGTCCTGTCGGTCGTCCGCACGGCCGACCTCATCGTCTTCGTCCTCTCGGTGTTCGAGATCGACCAGTACGAGCGCCTGCGCGAGGAACTGTACAACAACAAGGTGCGTCTCGACACCACCCCGCCAAACCTCACCATCTCGAAGAAGGGGAAGGGCGGTATCCGGGTGACGACCAGCGACGACGTGTCGCTGGACGACGCGACGGTCGCGGACGTGCTCCGACAGTACGGCTACGTCAACGCCGACGTGACGGTCCGGGGCGATCTGAGCATCGACGAACTGGTCGACGGCGTGATGGACAACCGGGTGTACCTCCCGTCGCTCGTCACCGTCAACAAGGCCGACCTGATCGACGAGGAGTACCTCGAGACGGTCCACGCGAACCTGCGCGACCACGACATCGACCCCGAGGACGCCGTCTTCATCAGCGCGAAAGAGGAGAAGGGCCTCGACGCGCTGGCCGAGGAGATCTGGGAGGCGCTCGGGCTGATCCGGATCTACATGGACAAACCCGGTCGCGGCCCGGACTACGAGGAGCCACTGATCCTCCGGTCGGGCCAGACGGTGGGTGACGCCTGCCGGAAACTCGGCGGGGAGTTAGAGGATCGGTTCAAGTTCGCTCGCGTGTCGGGACCGAGCGCGAAACACGACGAACAGCAGGTCGGCAAGGACCACGAACTCGCCGACGAGGACGTGCTCCGCATCGTCGCCCGGAAGTAGGTCGCTCGCGCGTTCGTCTCTGCGACCGAATCCCCGAACCGGCACCACTCTTGTCGCTGGACACCTATCGACTCGTATGGAGGAGTCGCCGCCCGAGTCGTCGGTCTCGACAGAGACGGCGCGAGTGCGTGGGCAGTTGCGCCGAGTGCGCGTGGTCGCGGTCCTGCTCGCGGTCGGTGCGGTCGTCCCGTGGTCGGTACAGGTGTTCACCGCGCGCGACGCGACGTGGCTGTTCGCGTGGGGGTTGGTGAACACGAACCCACTGCAGGTGACGACGCTCGTCGACTTTCTGTTCGTCTACACGCAGGGCCTGCCGGCGTTCATCCTCGCGTGGCCCGCCAGTGTCGTCTGTTACCTGCTCGTACTCGGGAGTGCCCTGCTCGGCTTGTGGATCGACTGGGAGGACCCGCGCGTCACCGCCGGTCTGCTCGTGTTGGCGGGCATCGCACAGCTCTCGGTCGCGCAGGGCTTCTCGTACCAGCCGAACCGGACCGCGTACCCCCTCGGGACCGCCGTGTTGTGGGCGGTCGCGTGGTGGGGCTACTGGCCACGGGTGAAGAATCGGATCGGCTGGTAAAGACAAAAAAGAGGCGTCATATTCAGGTTAGACTGGTGCAGTGATCCAAGCGAGTAAAAACGACGTCAAGAAGTAGAGGAAGAACGCGCCTAGCACACCTACGCGAGTGTTGACTCTGTTGAGCGAGACAAATCCGAGTGTGGCTACAACAAATTCCATAACGATTTCGAAAGGGTTCGTTGGAGCCAGAGTGTTCATAACCGCGTAAATAAATCTGCCTAAATTATCTACTGTTTGGGTGGTGTTGTCCGTGTTCGTCAGGGAGAACAGCATTAACAACCCGATTATCATCACAAGCAAAAGAGCGGCTTCCATTGCCTGATTCAGAGTGCTCGGCATTATCTGAGGGTAAATCAATGAAACTTATCAGTCTTGTCTGCACAATCTTTCTTATCCGTGAACGATGTTGACCGACAAATTCTATCATTCATGCGTGATGTTGAGATTCCAGAACAGGGAGCGTTCTACATCGAGCTAATAAACGATAACATTGAGAAGGAAATTCGCCAGTCTCACTTGGAACGATTGGAGGGTATCGGAATGATTCAAGCTACAGGAGGAACAATCGGTGATTCCAAGTCCTATTACTTGACTGCAGAAGGTCTGCAGGCGATTACGACAGAGGATTTGAATCACACTTTGTCAACTACGAACAACAAGCTTGGAAACACGGTGAATGAGTTAGAGGACTTGCAGAAGTCACAGACTAGAAGCTCAGCTGTCCAGACAATTTTCTCATTTACTATCATCGCGTTCACCACGTTTCAAATAATCAGTACTCAACTCAGAAACCCTATTCAGGATGCAACGTTGAGTACGCTTAGTATAGCAATCATTGGGTTATTACTAATGACGGTAGCTCTCGTGTTCGGTAGAAAGTCAATTGTGGATTCTGTGCAACAGATCATCAGACAATAGACGTGCTTTCTCGCTACGTATATTCAAGTACGGCCGATAGAATTCAAGCTACAAGGCGCTGTTCGTCCTCGCTGTCGCTCGGATAGAACAGCGGGCGTGGCGGGATCCGAACCGGAGCGAGACAGTCCGGGCGTGCGACTCGCTTCGCTCCCTGCGCGCGACTGGCAGGGTCCGAACCCGCACTTCGTCCTCTGTGTCGCTACGCTCCGCAGAGAACGGGCGTGGCGGGATTCGAACCCGCGATCGAGAGGTTAGGAACCTCTCGCCCTATCCGCTAGGCCACACGCCCCAGCAGGTGGCTGGCGGGCGACCGGAAAAAGCGTGTCCCTCGGGTGTCGTCACTCGGAACGGTGAAGAACTGAGTAGGGCCGGGAGTCGGATCGTCAGTTGTCGCTCGTGGAGCGCTCGGTGGCCGGCTCCGACTCGGTACTCGTCGTCGGCTCGGTGGAGTCCGAGTCCTCGTCCATGCCCTGCAGTTCTTCTTCGATCTCCTCGCGGCCCTTCTTGAACTCACCCATCGCCTGACCGGTCGAGCGAGCGAGTTTCGGAATCTTGTTCGCCCCGAACAGCAGGACGAGCACGAGCAGGACGATCAGCAACTCCGGCCCGCCGGGGATGCCGGGGAACAGTGGGATGATGTCGAACATCTCTGTTCCTGCCTAACCCAGTGTCGATTATAGGCTTTTTGCTCGGATGCCGTGCCGCAAACACAAGGGTAATCCCCGAGTCGTCCGTACACAAGTCCGTAACATGGTCGACGTAGGCGACGACGCACCCGACTTCACCGCACCGCTCGTATCCGACGACATCGGACCGTTCACCTTCTCCGAGCGAGACGGCGACGGGCCGGCCGTCCTCGCCTTCTTCCCCGGGGCGTTCACCTCGGTCTGTACCGCCGAGATGAACGCCTTCCAGTCGGACCTCGCCGCGTTCGACGACGTGGGTGCGACGGTCTACGGCATCAGCGTCGACACCCCGTTCGGCCTGCAGGAGTTCAAAGCACAGAACGACCTCGGGTTCGGTCTCGTCTCCGACACCAACAAGGAGATCATCGACGCCTACGGGGTCACGATGGACTTCGCCGACTTCGGCTACTACGGTGTCGCCAAGCGCGCCGTCTTCGTCGTCGACGCCGACGGCGAGATCACGTACAAGTGGGCCTCCGACGACCCCGGCGCGGAACCGGACTACGAGGAGGTCAAACAGGCGGCCGCCGACGCGGCCTGAGTCGACGACCGACGCTCGGGCCGGCGTCCGACCGAGGGCGCTGGTGATCGCTCGCCGGACAGTTCCCGACAGTTTTTCGCACCGGGGTGTGTTTGCCGAAGCATGAGTGACGCCGACGGTCCCGAGGTCCCCGA
This sequence comes from Salinirubrum litoreum, assembly GCF_020567425.1. Classification (NCBI taxonomy): domain Archaea; kingdom Methanobacteriati; phylum Methanobacteriota; class Halobacteria; order Halobacteriales; family Haloferacaceae; genus Salinirubrum; species Salinirubrum litoreum. The sequence continues at coordinate 1,416,975 of NZ_JAJCVJ010000001.1, forward strand.
GACCACCAACGGGACCCACGTCTACGATCCCGACGAGGAGCACACCTTCCCCGACGAGAAACTGAACGAACTGCTCCCGGAACTGCTGGCCGACCCCGAGGTGACGGCGTATCTCGAAGCCCAGAACGTCAACGCCGTCACGCGGAAGGGGTACAACGACCACGGGCCGAAACACATCGAGATCGTCCGGAACCGGGCGCTCCGTCTCTACGAACTCCTGAAGCGCGGCGGCGTCGAGTTCAACGGCGCGTCCGAACAGGGACTGGACGAGGAGGACGAACCCGTCGTGATCGCGCTGGCGGCGACGATCCACGACATCGGACACGTCGTCCACCGGGACGAACACGCCTACTACTCCATCCCGCTGGCGGCCGACCTCCTCGATCGGTTCCTCCCGCAGTTCTACTCGACGCCAGAGGCAGTGCGCGTGAAAGCCGAGGTCCTCCACGCGATCCTCTGTCACCACACCGAGGAGGACCCGCTGACGAGTGAGGCCGGGGTGGTCCGCGTCGCCGACGCCCTCGACATGGAGCGCGGCCGGTCGCGCATCCCCTACGAGAAGGGTGGTCGCGGGATCAACACGCTGTCGAGTCGAGCCATCGAGGCGGTGTCGCTGAAGGAGGGCGAGGAGACGCCGGTGCTCGTCGAGATCGAGATGATCAACGCCGCCGGGGTGTACCAGGTGGACAACCTCCTGAAGGCGAAGTTGGAGAAGTCGATGCTGGAAGACGACATCAGGATCGTCGCCATCAACACGAAGTCCGACGACCAGTTGCTCGAACGCATCGAACTCTGAGTCGGGCACTCGCCGGTCGAGCGTCGGTCGTGCGGTGAGACGACCACCGCTGGCCGTGCGAGCGAGAGACAATCCTTTTCCCCGCGTCCGACCAAGCCGGCGGTATGCCAGAAGACGAAGACGACCACGCCGAGGAGCCGACCGACGCCCCGAGCGAGGGTGCAGACCACGACGCCGACGGCGGAGACGCCGACGGCGAGGAGAAGTCCTTCCGAGAGCGCGTCGAGGAGATCCGCCAGCGCCGCGCCGAGGAGCGCGAGGGGGGCGAGGGCCCCGAGCGCCCCGACCCCGAGGAGATGATGGGCGGCGGCGGTCCCGGCGGCATGGGCGGCGGTGGTGGCGGCAACCCCTTCGCACAGATGATGTCCGGCATGATGGGCGGCGGCGGCCCCGGCGGCATGGGCGGCGGTCCCGGCGGCCCGCCCGGTGCTGCAGGCGGTCGCGGCGGCGAGTCCGAGGTCGGCAACGAGGAACTGGTGCGTGAGGTCCGACAGCTTCGCGACGAGGTCCGCGACGCGACCCGACAGCTCCAGCGCATCGCGCAGGCACTCGAAGACGACTGAGTTCGGGTCCGATCGCTCCAGCGATTCAGCCGGCCAGCACGTCGTCGTAGACAGTGCCGAGTTCGTCCACCGCGTTCTCGACGCTGGTCGCCGCCCGGCGCGCGAGACACGACTCCTGCAGTGACTCACCTTCGTCGAGCGTCCGCCGGATCGCGTCCCGAAACGCGGCCGTGTCGCCCTCCGGGTAGTGGTAGCCGGTCACGCCCTCCTCGATGGTCCCCGACAGGGCACCGGCGTCGACGCCGACGACCGGTGTCCCGCAGGCGTTCGCTTCGAGAGCGACCAACCCCTGCGTCTCGACCGGACTCGGGAACAGGAAGGCGTCGAGTGCCGAGTAGAACCCCGGCAGTTCCTCGCGGTCGAGGAAGCCGAGGAACCGCGCGTCGAGGTCACGCTCGGCCGCCTCGCGTTCGAGGTCCGCGCGGGCGGGCCCGTCGCCGCCGAAGACGACCGTGACGTCCAGGCCCGCCACCGCGTCGAGGATATCCGAGAGACACTTCTCGTAGCCGTGTCTGCCGGTGTAGCCGACGAGTGGCCGGTCGCCGAGTCGGTAGCGCTGGCGGAAGTCGTCGCCGTCCACGGGCCGGAAGCGGTCGACGTCCACCCCGTTAGGGACGACCCGAACCGTGGTTCGGGGGCCGCGTTCGTGGACCTCGACCTCGTCGAGGAGATACCGCCGGGTCGCCTCGCTCGGGACGACCACGGCGTCGGCCTTCGAGAAGAACCAGCGCTCGTACCGCTCGCTCAGGGCCTCGATGCGGTCCTCGATGGGGCCGCGGGAAGTGAGGTAGGAGGCGTACTCGCCGGTCGGGGTGTGGTAGGAGGCGACGAGTGGGGCGTCGGAGCGACTGGCGAGTCGAGAGCCGGCGAGACCGAGCGCGAAGGGCGTGTGGGCGTGGACCACGTCGACCGGGGCGACGCCGGTCGGGACGCGCGGGAGGCCGAACCGGAAGCCGTCGTAGAAGGGAAAGGGGAGACTCCGGACCGGGAACTCGCCGTCGTCCGGCGAGTAGCCCGACGCGCCGGGGTAGACCACGTCCATGCGGCCACCGCGTGCCTGCCAGCGGTCGCGCCACGTCTTGACCGTGTAGGTGACGCCGTTGACCGTCGGCAGGTAGGTGTCCGTGAAGGCGGCGACCGAGTGCATCGTCGGCCCTTCACCGACCGCCGGTTAAACGGTTGTGACTTCCTCGTACGCCGAGACGAGTCGCTCGCCGACGCGGTCGAGGCTGTGTTCTGCCGCCGTCTGCCGGGCGTTCTCGCCGAGTCGCTGGCGGAGGTCCGGGTCGTCTGCGAGGCGGTCGAGTGCCTCGGCGAACTCCTCCTGTGTCTCACAGAACAGGCAGTCGTACTCGTGTTCGTAGAACTCCCGGAAGACGGGGATGTCCCGCAGGATGCAGGGTTTCCCGCAGGCCATCGCTTCGAGGACGGCGATACCCTGGTTCTCCTTCTTCGCGGGGAACAGGTACACGTCGCCGGCACCGAACGCAGAGCGCTTGTCGTCCATCCAGCCGGTGAAGGTGACGTTGTCGGGGTGGTTCCGGAGCCAGTAGCGGACTGTCTTGGAGGCCTGCGGCCCGGAGTCGTAGGGGCCGAACCAGACGAACTCGTAGTCCGTCCGCTCGGCGAGTTTACAGAAGTCTGTCAGGCCCTTCCGCTCGAAGACGTTGCCGACCGCGAAGGCGACCAGACCGTCCAGATCGTACTCGGCGCGGGTCTCCTCGCGGAACTGCTCGAAGCCCTCCAGCGAGTCGCTGTCCACGCCGTTCGAGATGGGGCGGATGGGCGCGTCGATGGGGTAGTCGAGGAGGGTGCGCTTGGTGTACTCGGAGGGACAGAGCACGAGGTCGGCCTGCGAGTAGAACCACCGGAGGTAGTACCGCAGGGGGCGGGCGACGTAGTTCGACCCCCGGAAGCTCTCGGCGAAGTCCTCGCTCGTGACGTGTGAGTGGAGCACGAGGGGGATGTCGTTGCGCTTCGCGTGGCGCGCGACCGCGAGCGAGCCGGGACCGATGAGGTTGCAGTGGGCGACCTCGTAGTCGCGGAAGAAGTCCGTGCCGGAGAGTGCGGATCGGAGCGCGCTCGGCGGGGTGCCGCCCTCCCACGGTGACGTGAGCACCTCGACGTCGGTTCGGGCGAGCGCGGCGCGCTGTTGGTCGGTCGAGGTCCCGATCCCGCTCCGGTCGAGGCGGGACTCGATCTCTAAGTAGTTGAGGACGCGCACGTTGTCGCTCGCTTCTCCCAAGTCGGGCTTGAACGTGTCGGGATGGAACTGGGATGTGGGTGTGGTTCACGTTTCGGAGGCGGGAGATCGGGGGTTCGGGTGTGAGGGCTGTGACTGTATCGTGGACTGTGACTGCTACTGCGACCACTACTGCACCGCAGACCGCGACAGCATCCGCACCGCAGACTGCGACAGCACCGCGACTCGATCCGGGACAACCGGAATATTCGACCGCATCCGCACAGCACCGCGACCGCGTCAGCACCGCACCTCAGTCCCCCCAACCTCGGGTGGCTCTCCGCACCGCCCGCCACCCTCCCTCGCGCGTTGCTCGCGCGCCGACCGCAACCGCACTGCGACAGCCGAACTGAATTCCCGACTCACGTCACACGCACCAGTCGAGTGGGCTGGCGCGACACCTCGGCGGCGTGGGGCCGCCTCGCGCGACCTCCCTGTCGCGCACCTCGGCGGCGCAGGGCCGCCTCGGGCGACGCCGACGGTCACAGGGAGGCGCTCGCGCTGAAATCGACTGGTCCACCGGCCGTTGCGTGCGCTTTCGCAGAAGCCACCGGGTGGGACTGAAAGGGGCCGGCGTCTCCAACTCACCCGACAGGAGCTACCTCGAAGACCGAGTGTCCCGCGACGTAGATCGAGTACCCCGAATCCTCAACGACGTACCGACCGAATCACCAGTCTTCCAGCGCTATCGCTCGGGAGTCGGAAAAATCGAAAGCAGGGTTATGAAGCCGTCAGTTCAGCATGCTCATCGCCACGCTGGCCAGCTGGTCCGTGTTGGCGGACTTCAGCTGGTCGTCGCCGAGCTTCAGGCGCAGGCGCGGGCGGCCGACGTCGATGGGAACCTTCTCGGTGTCGATCAGGCCCATGTCCTCGAGCTTCGTCTTCGTGCGGGAGAACGTCGCCTTGCTGGCGATGCCGACGTCCTCGCCCCACTTGCTGATGTCGTACAGCAGCACGTCGTTCTTCGCCGCGACGAGCAGGCTGATGGTGACCTCGTCGAGACCCTCGCCGTCGCCACGGGCCGTCTCGAGGGAGGCGAGCACCGAGTCGAAGTCCGAACGCGAGGCCTCGCCGATGTCGCTGTCGAGGGTCTCCCGGACGCGGGAGATGGGCGGCGTGCGGAGCTTGAAGTCCGGCGCGGCCTCCCACAGTTCGGTGTAGGCGTCGAAGGCGCTCTCGACGAACGCCTCGTCGTCGGTCGTCAGGGCGGCCACGCGGTCGCCGGCGCTGACGACTGCCCGCACCGCGTCGCTGGTGACGAGCAGGGAGTTGTCCACGCTCTCCTCGGCCGTCCGCATCGACAGCGTGCCGGCGTCGATGAGGTCGGCCGCGTTGCTGGCGACGATGAAGTCGTCCATCACGCCCTTCAGGACGGACTCGTCGGCGATCATCCGCATCGTCGGCAGGTCGCCCTCGAACGCGGTGGCGACTTCGACGAGCGATTCGATTGCCTCGGCCGAGGGGTCGACGATCAGGAGTTCGCCGTCGGTCTCCTCGAGTGCGGCGGCGAGGATATCCTCGATCTGGGTTTCAAGTAAATTTGACTTCGTACTCATACGGTCTCAATCGCGCTTGAAATATTTAATATTAACGCTGCCTATCGCCCAGAAGCCACGACATTTGTGCCCGCCAGCGTCACGGAGTGAGCGTCGATGTCAGCATTCGGACGGTCGTTGGTGTCTGAAATCCAATAGAAAGCTGTAAGTAGTTGTACTATTGAAGAAATAGCATGATGCTCGGTAACAGAATCCGTGGGCACTGCATCCGGCATTCGAGACTGCTCGTGATCCTCGTGGTCTTGAGCATTCTGCTCGCAACACAAGGCGTCGCGGCGGCCGGTGGGGGCGGACTCGAAGCGACCATCGGCCAGCAGGGACACGTCATCGAACCCGGTCCCTGACCGTCCCGGTTACTCTTTATCGAAGTGGTGTCGGAGGTCCGCCGACCAGTGGATGTCGCCGTCGTAGATAACGGCAGTGTCAGCCGTTTCGAGGAAGCCGACGAGTTCGTCGGCCGTCACGACCGTCTCCGTGGGGTTACCGAGCAGTCGTGCCTCGTCGTGGTCGGTTCCGAGGTCTTTGCACCGGTAGTTGCTGCCGAAGAACTCCGGAGAGTACACGTCGTACTCCAGTGAGAACCGCCCGTCGCTCCGGCGTTCCAGTACCGCCCGCGACGGCGCGACCTCGTTGGACTGCGTGAGCCTGTGTGTCCCGTCGCCGACGACGGTGTAGTCTTTGCCCATCATGATCCGCCGCCGGGCGAGTTGGAGCGCGTACTCGATGCTGAAGCCGTGGATCAACAGTCTGGCGAACGCGGTGCCGACGCGGGCCGCCTGACTGTCGAGTACCTTGTTGAACGTGACCGCCCCCGCGACACTCCCCTGTTCGACGAGTTCGACGCCCTCGTTGAACGATCCACAGGCGTTCAGGAAGAAGACCTGCGTGTTGCTCTCCGACAGCGACGAGACGGCCAGGTTCCCGTCGGCACACCGAAGCCCGTCCGCCTCGCAGTGGCCGATGTAGTGGACGAAGTCGTGTGACGCCTCGAACACGTCCGCCAGTTCTTCACGGGTTAGGTGTTCACGAACCGAGATGTCGATGTCCAGTTCCTCGGCACGTTTACGGTAGATGTCCGCCGCGTCGGCGTGTTCGTCGGACATCTCCGGATCGTTCAAGACGGCGACCACGGAGATGGAGTCCGTCGAGCGCCCGAGGTAGTCGAAGCGGTTCTCGTAGGCCGTCGGGATCGACTTGAACACGTCGATGGGTGCGCCGTCCGCGAGCCAGCCGTGCATCCGACCGGCCGCCAGGTTCGGCTTGATGACCTCGACCGAGGGCGGATCGCTCACCTGACGACGACGCCGGTAGAAGTCGTCGAGCGAGCGGGAGAGCCGTTCGTTCTGTTCGAGCGGTTCCGACTCGGCGAGATAGATCGTCGGGAGGTTGTGCAGGAGAAACGGAAGCACCTCGACGTACGCCGGTCGTGGGTCGACGTACATCGCCAGGTGCCACGTCGGCAACTCGTCGATCACGCGCTCGAAGGGCGCGTCGAGATACCGGCCGAGTCGCGCCGCGAGTCCGGCGTCGTACCACCGATCGGGGTCGATCCCGACGTCGTCCAACAGCCCGGCCTCTGCGGGTTCCGAGCCGTACGGCCCCGCAGACCGGACGAGACAGTCGAGGAAGAAGACTCGCGAGAGCAGGTCGGCGCTCTCCCGGCCCAGTTCCGTGGTCGCCAGTTCGTGCTCCCTGGTCGGTGTCTCGACGACGACCGACTGCCGGTCTTCGACCGTCACGGTCGCACCGAGGTAGTGCGCCAGCGACGCGACCGGAAAGAGACAGTCGAACGACCGGGGAGTCCTGATCGTGACGCCCGTGTCGAGTCGATCCGAGACCAGCGACTCGGGGATCGACACCGACTCGCCGGTCTCGACGCGGGCGGGGTGTCGTCGCATCGACGGGAACGTCCGGTCGGGCGTCTCGGTCTCGAACGACGGGAGGTGTGTCAGCGCCGTGGCGAGCCCAGACGGTGTGGACGGGACGGTGATCGTCTCCTGTGGGACGCTCACCCGACTCTGAAAGCCGATCGTGACCTCGGTCGCGGACGGGAAGGTCACCAGGAGTGTGTCGTACCTCGGCGAGGAGATCTCCGCGGGCCCCGAGAAGCGGACGAAGGTCTTGACGTTGCCGTCCGCACAGAACACGTAGTCGCCCGACTCGACGGTCGTGGGGTCGTTCTCGCGGGACGGTTCGGCGACGACGTCGCCCGACACGCGTTCGACGTACGCGTAGACGTGTGGGAACTGCAGGTGTGTCGTCGTCGCCGTGATCGTCTTCTCGACGGGATGGTTCACCGACGTCGCGGTCCCGTCCGCCCGCCAGTCGTCCACGCCGACGGTGATCGTGTTCTTGCCCACGTCGACGGCTTTCACCCCCGACTCCGCCGGCTTCACCTCGATCATTGATCGCGGACGGACCATATTGGGGCCGACGTAAATCTCTATCGGGTGGGTGTAAACTCCCCGACGTAACGCCGATCGGGTGTGTGATCTATCGTGTCACACGTCGCCGACTGTCGTTCACACGTCGCCGGGGACAGTCGCGGCCGGTTACCGGTTCCAGCCACCCTCGAACGACTCGAAGTGCTCGCGGTCGTGGCCGTAGAGCACGTCGGCGTCGGTCCGGCGCTGGAGGTCCTTCAGCCACTGGAGGCTCTCGAACCAGTGGCGGTCGCTCCACAGTAACCCGGGACCGAGTGGCACCTCGTCCGTGTAGTTCGCGTCGACGTAACACTCGTCACCGGCGATCAGGACCGTCTCGTCCGGCAGGTCGAGACGTGCGCCGAGGACCCCCGGCGTGTGACCGGGCAGGTGGAGCAGTTCGAAGTCGTCGGCGAGGCTGTGCCGGTCGCGGTGGACGACCTCCCAGCGCAGGTCGTGATCGAAGTCCGCGGCGAGGTACGCGATGGAGCCTTCGGTCGTCTTGGCGCTGTAGTAGGCGAACTTGAGTTCCTCCTCGTGGACGTAGATCGGCGTGTCGGTGTCCGCGAAGTTGTGGAGGCCGCCCGCGTGGTCGAGGTGCAGGTGGGACATCACCACGGCGTCGATGTCGGCGAGATCGTAGCCCGCCCGGTCGAGGTCGGCCTCGAGGTCGTGGTCGGCGGCGTCGACGTGTTCGAAGGCGGCGTACAGCGGATCGGGCCAGTAGCCCGCACCGGCGTCGGGGTGTGACCCGGTATCCCAGAGATAGGTTCCCTCCGGGTGGTCGATCACGGCGGACCAGACCACGAAGTCGAGCATCTCGTGGTCCGGGTTCGGTTCCACGGCACTCCCCATCGAGTAGCCGTCGATCACGTAGCCGGCGTCGGCGCGGACGGTACCCCGGTCGAGCAGGTGGACGGTCGCGTCTGCCATACAGCCCGTAGTGACGCACGGCTGATAACGCTACCTTCGGGGACGGGGGTGAGTCGACCCGTGGCGTGACGCGGTCCCCACCAGTCGTCCACCGCCGAGTCACTCGTCGGCCAGCGACTCGGCGACCGTCGCCAACTCCTCGGCGGTGTTCACGTCGGTCAGACTCCGCATCGACGCGACCGAGTCGACTTCCGCTTCGTCGATCACCACGGCGTCGAGGTCGTCCAGGGCGGAAAGCACCCTCGGGTTCTCCTCGTCCAGCGCGTCGGCACAGGCACACCGCATCGCCTCGATCCGGTAGACGGCCTGTGTCGGCTGGAACCAGCCGTCGTCGGTCCTGACGAGCGCGGCGTCGTGTCCCTCGGCGCGGTCGAACAGGTACGCGAGCAGTGCCGGGTCGACCAGTGGCATGTCGCAGGCGACGACTGCGGTGTACGCCACGCTGGTCGCGTCGAGAACCGCGAGACCAGTTGCGATGCCCGCCAGTGGCCCACGGTCCGGTGTCGGATCTGGCGCGAGTGCCACGTCGTCCCGGCCGGCGAGCGCCTCGCGGAGTGCCGGCACCTGCTCGCGGCGGCAGTTGACGACCACCGCGTCGGTCACCTCGGCGAGTCTGTCCGTGGTCCGCCGGACCATCGGCACGCCCGCGAGGTCGGCGACAGCCTTGTCCCGGTCGCCGAACCGGGTGGCGTAGCCGCCGGCGAGAACGACACCGGCGCGGGACTGGCGGTCGGGTCGGTCGGGTCGGTCGGAGTGGTCGGAGTCGTCGGAGTCGTCGGAGCGGAGTGGCCTGTCGGCCATCGTCGTCAGTTCCACGGCGTGGGGGAAAAACGTTCAGCCGGGAGGCTACCCCCACACGACGGGGACCCACCCGGTCGCCAGCAGGGTGACGAACAGTGCGCCGAGGACGTTCAACAGGACGCCGGCACGGGCCATCGTCGGGACGCTCACCAGGCCAGAGCCGAAGACGACCGCGTTCGGCGGGGTCGCCACCGGGAGCATGAACGCGAAGGAGGCCGCCATCGCGCCGACCGTCAGCAGTGGTAGTGCGGGGACGCCGAGGGCGGGCGCGACCGCCGCGAGGATCGGCAGGAGCAGGGAGGCGGTCGCCGTGTTCGAGGTGATCTCGGTGAGGAACGTCGTGCCGAGTGCGACCACGAGGATCACGAGCACCGCCGGCAGGCCGCCGACGCCGACGAGGAGGTCGGCGACCCACTCGTCGAGGCCGCTGTCGCGGACGGCGGCCGCCAGCGAGAAGCCCGCGCCGAACAACAGGAGGACGCCCCACGGGACGCGCTCGGTGTCGCCCCACGAGAGGATGGGGCCGTCCTCGCCGGGCAGGAGAAAGAGCGCGACGGCCCCGGCGACCGCGATGCCGGCGTCGGTGAGTCCCGGTGCGAGGTCGGCGAGCAGGAAGGGACGCGCGAGCCACAGCCCCGCGACCGCGAGGAAGACGATGGCGACCCGGCGCTCGCCGACCGAGACCGGCGGGAGGTCGCCCGTCGCGTCGGCATCCGGGTCGGACGCGACCGAGAGCGCGTCCGCAGAGAGGGGAAACAGGCGAACGAGGACGACCCACGTGACGACGAGAAACCCGACAGCGAGTGGAAGCCCGACCGCCAGCCACTCCGCGAAGGCGACGTCGACACCCAGCGTGGATCGGGCGACACCGACCAGAATCGCGTTCGGCGGGGAGCCGACCGGGGTGGCGACCCCGCCGACCGAGGCGGCGTAGGCGACCCCGAGCAGGAGTGCCACGGCGGTCGGCGACTCGACCGTCTCGCCGGCCTCCAGTGCGGGGTTCGGCGCGTGGAGTGGGCCGGGTGGCTCGCTCGTCGCCCGTTCGGTGGATTCGGTCTGCTCCGGACCGCCCTCTGCCGGCGACCCGTCGACACCGGCGAGCGCCAGCGCGACCGGGAGCAACAGCATCGCGGTCGCGGTGTTCGAGAGCCACATCGACAGCCCGGCCGTGACGAGCATCAGTCCGAGGAGCAGGCGACGCGGATCGGTCCCGAGTCGGCCGACGACCGCCAGTGCGACCCGGCGGTGGAGTCCGACGTTCTCCACTGCGAGCGCGAGCGAGAAGCCGCCGAGAAAGAGGAAGACGACCGGATCGGCGTAGGGTGCTGTCGCCGACTGGACCGTCCCGACGCCGAGCAGGGGAAACAGCACGACCGGCAGGAGACTCGTCACGGGGATGGCGACTGCCTCGGTCAGCCACCAGACCGCGATCCACCAGGTAACCGCGAGCGTCGCCTGCCCGGTCGGGGGGAGTCCGGTCGGTGTCGGCGCGAGGAGGAGGGCGAGACAGCCGACTGGTCCGGCGAGGAGTCCGACGCGTCTACGGGTGAGCCAGTCGGGGCGGCGAGAGAGTCGGGACGCCGACATCGCTCGGTCGGGTCAGTCCTCGTAGCGCTCGCCGGCCTCGACTGGCACCTCCAGCCAGTTCGAGACCGGCGTCAGCGGGCACTCGTAGGCGTCGTTGTAGGCGCAGAAGGGGCTGTAGAGGTAGTTCAGATCGACGACCCAGCGGTCGTCGCTGGTCCGGTGGTCGGCGTCCAGATCGAGGTACCGGCCCGCGCCGTAGGTCGTGTCGCCCGACGTCGCGTCCCGGAGCGGGACCCAGAGGTGGTCGGCGTCGGGGTCGCTGGCCGGTTTGAACGCGTGGACGGTCGCCGACTCGCCGGCGATGTCGGCGGTGAAGGCACCCCAGCGCAGGTACTCCTGTGTCCCCTCGGTGGTCGTGTCGATGGTGACGGTCTCGGGGTCCGAAAAGCGGTCGAGTGCGAGGACGAACCGGTAGTCGGCGTCGTAGGGGTAGTAGTCGAGGCCGTCGAACCGGTCGCGCTGGTCCTGTGGGATGGGCGAGTGGGGGTTGCGCTTCAGGTACTCGTCTTTCGCTTCGCGCCACTCGGTCCACTCGGCTTTTGGTTCGGTGCTCATGCGCTGGTGTACGCGCTTGGAGTACGTAAATCGGCTGTCGAATGTGGGTGATTCGGTCGGTTCTGGAGGTGACATTGGGGCGGGTATCGGAGGCTGTGAGGGTGGCTGGAGGGACGACCGAGGTTGGTACTGCTACTACACTGCGAACTGTGACTGCGACTGCTACTGCACCGCAGGCCGCGACAGCATCAGCAACCACACCCGCACCCGCGACAGCACAGCGACAGCAACCGCCACCGCGACCGCCACTCGTGCGAGCGCGAGGAACCGCTACCGCACCGCTGACAGCACCGCACCTCGGACCTCCCCAGCCTCGGCCAGCGCATGAACGCGCTGGCCTCCCTCGCGCGCGTTGCTCGCACGCGCCGGAAATCCCCAATTTCCGAGCCTTCGTTCGGTCCCCTCACGAAGACGCCGGATTCGAGGTGAAAGCGCACGCAACACTCGTCACTCGACTGTCACCCTATCACGCCGACGACAGCCGGGAACCCGGCAGGACGCGAGCTGGTGACGACCGGAACCGAATCGTGTCCGAGCGACAGCGAGGACCGATTCGCAGGTCGGTCGTCAGCAGTCGGGGAGGAGTGGGGAGTACGAGCGAACCGGGTTCCGGATCGCCAGACGACACGCCGGGTGACGACCAGTAACTGCGTGATCTTTCGTAAGTTTGGGTCGAACTGAAAGGGGCCGGTCTCTCGGTCCCGCCCCGACGACGAAAGCACCGCAGGGAGTGGAGCGCGCGGAGCGAAGCGACGCGCGCTCCCGACTGAGGCGCGTGGTTCGAGAGACGCCAAGGGCGTCTCTCGTCATCACGAGAGAGCTTCGCTCTCTCGAACGACACCAAGTCGCGGCGGGTCGAGAGACCGGGGGCTTTCACCCCTCGTTGTCCACGACCATGTCGGCTTAGTTCACATCTCAGATCGATTCACCAGAGTTCTCTCTCACTCACTCACCCGAGTAGTTCTCTCGTACTCACTCGCCAGAACACCCACCGAACCAAAACCCACCAAAAAAACAGTACAGCGATTAGTTAGCCGCGATCACGTCGTCGATGCGGACGATCATGGTCGCCGCTTCGGTCGCGGACTCGATGGCCTCGCGCTTCACGGCCGCCGGGTCGAGCACGCCGTGCTCTACCGGGTCACCGATCTCGCCGGACTGACCGAGCGCGATGACGCCCGCACGTCCCTCGCGGTCGAAGCGAGCGCGCAGGTCCACGACCGCGTCGATGGGGTCCATGCCGGTGTTCTCCGCGAGGGTGCGCGGGAGCGTCTCGACCGCGTCGGCGAACGCCTCGACGGCGAGTTGCTTGCGGCCCTCGATGCCCGCTGCCTGCTCCCGGACGTAGTCCGCGATGGCGATCTCCGTGGAACCGGCACCGGGGACGACGCCGCCCTTGTCCAGTGCCGCGATAGTCACGTCGATGGCGTCCTCGATGGCGCGCGCCAGTTCGTCGACGACGTGCTGGGTCCCGCCGCGCAGGAACAGCGTGACGGCCTCGGCCGCCCGGCCGCCCTCGATGAAGGTGAGTTCGTCGTCGCCGTACTTCTTGACACGGACGCGGTCGGCGTGGCCGAAGTCCGCCTCGTCCAGATCGGCGACCGTGCCGAGGCGCTTCGCGCCGGTCGCGCGGGCGATGGCCCGCGCCTTCTTCGTCGAGACGTTCTTGAACGCCAGGACGTCCGCATCTGCGAGGTAGTTCGCCACGCGGTCGTCGATGGCCTTCGTGCAGAAGACGACCGAGACGCCCGCGTCCGCGAGGGACTTCGCGTAGCCGCGCAGTTCGTCGTCCTCGGCGCGGACCGCGGCGTCGAGTTGCTCGACGCTGGTGATGTTGTACTCGGTGTCGGCCGACGCCTTGCGGACGTCGAGTTTCGTGTCGAGGACGATCACGGCCGCGTCCTCGACGGTCCGGGGCATGTTGTCGTTCGCCGGCGTCTTGTCGAGGAGGACGCCCTCGATGAGTTCCGTCGCGCTGGACGACGCGCCGGTCTTCGTGTGGACGTGGACGTTCTCGCGGTCCAGACGGTCGTGGTACACCTGCCGGACTGCCGCGACGACCTGCTCCGCGAGGACGTCGGCGGTCACGTCGCCGGTTCCTTTGCCGGTCATGGACGACTCGGCGACTTTCACGAGCGTCTCGTCGTCCAGATCGAGATCGAGTACCTGCGCGTCGATGGCCTCCTGTGCGAGGCGGGCGGCCTCGTGGTAGCCCTCGACGATGACGGTCGGGTGGAGGTCACCCTCTAAGAGTTCCTCGGCCTCGGCGAGCAGTCGCCCCGCGAGTACCGCCGCCGTGGTCGTCCCGTCGCCGACCTCGTCCTCCTGGGTCTGGGCGACTTCGACGATCATCTGGGCCGCGGGGTGGTCGATGTCCATCTCGTTCAGGATGGTCGCGCCGTCGTTGGTGATGACGACCTCGCCCGACGAGTCGACCAGCATCTTGTCCATCCCGCGCGGGCCGAGCGTCGTCCGGACCGCGTTGGCGACGGCCTTCCCGGCACGGATGTTGGACTCCTGTGCCGCCCCGCCGCGCGTTCGGGTCGTTCCCTCTGTCAGAATGAACATCGGTTGCTGCATGCGTGCTGCCATGATTGGAAATCCTCGCCACCGATAGGCTTGCAGTTCTATAAATACGTTTCTGGGTGCCGTGTCGGCTAATCGCACGACTGCGAGGGGGACTCGTCGCGTACACCGACCTCGGAATCGTCGTGACTCGCCGAACTGAAACACGGGGGCGTGACGACTGTCGAGGGGTGTAGCAACTACCGTCGAGTGATGTAGGAACTACCGGTGTTTGGCGTCGCTGTCGCTGGTGGAGTAGACGACGGTCGGGGACGGGCGAGTCCGTCCGGCGGGAGTAGAACTGCGCGGGTCGCTCACGGCTCCCAGACGCCGACGTGGCCGTCGCCGGTCACGCGAACGCGGTAGCCCGCGTAGTCGAAGGTGAGCCGGGAGTCCTCGCCAGCACCGTCGAAGAGGGTGTTCAGTGCGTCCGGGTCGACCCCGGAGTTGTACAACGGATCGAGTTCGGTCGTCTCGACACCTGCGGCGTCGGCGACCGTCGCGGCGACGACCGACGAGAGCTCCGCCTCGTCGTCGTCCGGCCCGAATCGGCGCTCGGTCACAACTGATCCTACCTCGTCTGCTGCGGTGTGTTTCGTGTGCATTGTCGTTCGACAATCCGCTCGCTTCGCATCGTGCCTCTGAGCAGAGTTACCCGTAATACTCACCCGCACAAGGCTATGCTTGACTATTTACAATGCAACCCGTTCAAGTAGTGAAGATAGTTTGTTGAACTGTACCGACGTTTCGGAACAAGTCTGTGAGGAGACGCGTCGCGGTCCCGTCGTCTCTCACGGGAGCACGAGCGAGTGTTCGATCAGGTTCCCGTAGGCTCGCCGGAGTCGCGTGCCGACCGCCTGTCGGGAGACGCCGAGTTCCGACGCGAGGTCCTCCAGAGACGCCTCGCGTGGCTCCTCGAAGTAGCCCGATTCGAGTGCGAGGAGCAGAATCTCCCGTTGTGCGTCGGTGAGTCCGTCGTGTTCGTCCGGCCCGGACTCCGGCGCGAGTCGTCGCAGTTCGATGTCCACCTCGGACGCACGGCACTGGTCGAGGAGTGAAGAGATGTCGTCTCTGTCGGTCGCGCGGACTCTGATCCGCCACCGGTCCCCGTCGGTCGTCGTGTCGAGGACGGTGACGCCGGAGGCGACGATGGCCGCGATCAGTCCGGTGCCGTCGTCCACCCACCGCGCCCGACAGAGTGCGCCGTCGTCGACGCGACTGAGGACCGTGACGGACTCGACTGCGGGGTGGTCACCCGCCGCCGAGACGTAGGCGTCCGGGTCGTCGGTCCAGACCCAGAAGAACGGCAGGACCCCCCCGTCTGTCGGGACGACTCGCTCGAGTTCGACGCGCTGGGTGTCGGTGACACCCAACGCGGGTCCGAGCGGGAAGTCGTCGATACCGGCGGTGAACTCGGCGACGACGCTCACGTCTCGCTCCCTCAACTGCGGTGAATATATGTCTGTTTACCAGTTTACTGACAACACCCGACCACCGGCCTGTGTCGGACTGTGGAGTCGACACCGTCGGCCCGAGGGGTGAGCAACGTCTATTACCCCGGCGTGACGACCACCCGACGATGCTGGAACTGGAGCACGGCTTCCGCGTCGTGGACGTGAACGCGCGACTCGACCCGAACGCCGAGGAGGTGGCGACCTTCGGGCGGGACATCACGCCGGAACGACTCGAACGGGAGATGCACCAGTCGGGGGTCGTCCGGGCGGTGGTGTCGCCGGGGAGCCGAGCGGCACGCGAGGGCTACCTGCAGGCGAACAACGCCGTCGCGCGACTCAGTGTCGACCGCCCGTTCCTCGCCTTCGCGCGACTCTCCGGGCCGCGCGACCCGGGTGCGGGCGCGTCGAGTCGGCTCCGGAACCTCGCCTCCAGTCGGCAGTCGCACCACACCGACCCGGAGGACGTGGAGCAGTACGCCTACGACGACCGGTTCCACGGCTTCGTGCTCGCGCCGGGCCGGGACGGCCTGCCGGACGACGAGACGCTCGCCATGCTGGACGAGGTGGGTCTGCCCGTGCTGGTCCACGCGGGAGAGTCGTTCACGCCCGCCCAGGCCCGCGAGACGCTGCTGGACTACTCGTTTCCGGTCGTCCTGACGAGTTTCGGTGGCTTCCCGCTGAACCGCGAACTGATGTCGTCGGCCATCGACCTGCTGGAGACGCGGGAGCAACTCTACCTGGACACCAGTTTCGTGCGGTATCGCGGCCTGCTCGAGCGCGGCCTGCTCGAGCATCCGGACCGCGTGCTGTTCGGCAGTGGCGCGCCGGATGCACACCCCAGCGTCGGCGTGATGGAGATTCTGACGCTGGACGTGTCGGAGGACGCACTGAAGCGTGTCTTCTCGAAGAACCCGGCGCGTGTCGTCCCGGCGCTGGGTCGTGGCGAGGAGTGAGAGACGGGTCGGTCGGCGGTGGACGACTCACTCGGTCCGCAGGTACATCCCCTTCGAGACCGGCGCAGTCTCCTCGAAACCGAACTGCTCGTAGAAGCCGTCCACGTCCGCCACGAGGTTCACGTACGCCTGCGGTGGCGCGGTCTCCTCGACGTAGGCCAGCAACCGCTCCATCAGTCGCGTCCCCAATCCGCGACCCTGGTGGTCCGGGTGGACGACCATGTCGCAGACGTGGTAGACAGCGCCGTCGTCGCCGACGATGCGGGCCATCCCGACCGTCTCGTCGGTCGGGTCGTGCACCGCGATGGCACCGACCACCGAGTTCGGTAGCCCGCGCTCGACCGCCTCGCGCGACCGGGGAGCCATGTCCGCCGACTCGCGCAAGTGGAGAAAGTCCTCGACCGTCGGGAGGGCGTCCCGGATCGTGTAGTCGGCCGACGACGACCCGATGTCGCCGTTCGGCGTCGACGCCGAGGCGTCGTCGTTCCGTGCCGATCCCTCGCTCCGCTCGTCGTCCATCGCCTCAGCCCTGCTGGCGGTAGATGAGGTTGCGCTGGATCTCGTTTGCGCCCTCGTAGATGACCGGGATGCGCACGTCGCGGTAGACCCGCGAGATGCGGTTCTCGGTCAGGACCGAGCGCCCGCCGTGGAGTTGCATCCCGCGTTCGGCACACATCGTCGCCGTCTCCGTCGACTTCGTCTTGCAGGAGGCGGCCCAGAAGCCCGCGTTCTCGCCGTTCGCGACGTGTTTCGCGGCGCGCCAGTTGAGCGCACGGGCGGCCTCGAACTCCATGCGCATGTCCGCGAGGATGTGCTGGACCGACTGGAACTCCGAGACGTTCCGGCCGAAGGCCTTCCGGCCGTGGACGAACTCCCACGCCTCCTCGATGGCCGCGGCCGCGAGGCCGAGTCCGTGCCCGCCGACGATCACGCGCCCGTGGTTGAAGAAGTCCGCGAGCATGTAGAAGCCGCCGCCCTCCGTACCGATCAGGTTCTCCTCGGGGACGAAGCAGTCGTCGAAGACGATGTGGCCCTGCTTCGAGGCGCGCATCCCCATCTTCTCCGGGATGTGCTCGGCGTCGTACCCCTCGGTGTCCGTCTCGACGATGAACAGCGAGTAGTTGGAGTAGCGGTCCTCCTTGTCGCCGGTCTTCGCGTAGACCGTCAGCCAGTCGGCCTCGACGGCGTTGCCGACCCAGTACTTCTCGCCGTTCAGTTCGTAGCCGCCCTCGACCTTCTCGGCGCTCGTCGTCATCCCCGCGAGGTCGGAGCCGGTGTCCGGTTCCGAGACCGCGAGCCCGGAGATCTGATCGTTCTCGGCGACCGGGCGCAGATACTCCTCCTTCTGCTCGTCGGTGCCGTAGTGGTCCGTGATCTCACAGCCGAAACTCGCCAACTGGAGCGTCAGGGCGATGCCGGCGTCGGCACGGTAGAACTCCTCGGCGATCGCGAGAATCTCCTCGAGGCTCAGGCCGCGACCGCCGTACTCCTCGGAGATGTCCTGTGCGATCAGGTTCGCGTCCATCCCCGCTTCCAGCACGTCCCACGGGTAGTCGCCTGACTCGTAGTACTCTGCGGCCGCCGGGGCGATGTGCTCCTCGGCGAACTCGCGGGCCTCGTGCTTCACGTCGAGTGCGTGATCGGGGACCGGTCCCTCGTCCAACAGTTCCATACGCACGGTCAGGCGTGTAGCGTAAAATATGATGTGGAAACGCGAACCACCGCACGGAGGGTTTATCCGGCGGATACGCGACGAACGACGCGCTCGGGAACGAGCCAGACAGCCGAACAGCCGTCGAGAGAAACCGCCAGACGACGAGGCGGTCACGACAGGCCACAACGCTTAATACCGGGAGAAGAATATGGCCCGGTGGCCTCGGTTCCGCCGACGGCCACGCAGTGGTCGGGAACGTGATCTCCAGCATACACATTTCACGTTCCTCAGCCGCTGTGCGAGGCGATACGCAGTTCGACGTGACACTATCTTTCGAGAGCCGTCAGTGGTCGGCGGCGTGAGCCGTGGCCGTCTGCGGTCGAGTCGACAGCCAGTCCTCGTCACCGGGGAGTGCCGGAGACCGTCGCCGTCATCCCGTGTTCCGTGGCCAGTCGCTCGATGTCCTCGACCGACAGTGGCTGGCGGGCCTCGCCGTCTTCGGTGACGCCGAGTGTCGCTCGCAGGTTTCGGGCAGTTCTCGTGTCGGTGGTCGGGAACGCGAACACGTAGAAGAACGGCTGGTTCGTCGGTTTCGCGGCGATCACGTCGACGGGTTTCCCGTCGAGGTGTTCGAACCCGGCGAACAGCGACTCGGCACCGTCGCCGGCGACGAACTGCCACCACATGTCTTCGGGCGCGCGGAGCGACGACTGGAGGACGTGGACCTCGGCGTCGCCGTCGC
Source organism: Salinirubrum litoreum (assembly GCF_020567425.1). Classification (NCBI taxonomy): domain Archaea; kingdom Methanobacteriati; phylum Methanobacteriota; class Halobacteria; order Halobacteriales; family Haloferacaceae; genus Salinirubrum; species Salinirubrum litoreum. The sequence goes on from NZ_JAJCVJ010000001.1 coordinate 1,435,799, forward strand.
CGGTCTCGACGGCCATACTCGCCCCGATCGGTTCGGCGACCTCCTCGTCGGCGGTCGCCCGCTCCCAGAGGTCGGCCGCCACCGACGGCGTCTTGTCGGTCTCGTGGACCAGCGTGAACGTCGGTTCCGCGACCACGGAGAGTTCGACGAACCGGCCGGGCGTGCCGGGGTAGATGCCCGCGTCGAGCAGCGCACCGACCGACAGGTCGGCGACGACGTCGTCGAGTTCGTCGCCGTACTGGTCGGTGCCGACCCGGAGACAGCCTGCCAGGTCGAGTTCGTCGGGGACGACCATCGCCTCGCCGACCGGCCGAACCAGGAGTTCGCGGTCGCCGGTCGAGCGACCGATCACGCGCCACTCGCCGCGAATCGTCTTCATCGGTCGGCCTCCTCGTGAGAACTGTGAATCGTCATCGGAGATACGACGCCGACAGATACGATAAGTATGCTGTCACGACTGCTAGCACGGGCGTCAGGCACCGCGCAGGGCGACCCGACTCACCCGGCCGCCGTCTGCGGTACGGTGGGCTTACTCGCGCCGCCGAGAGTCGGACTCGCGGGCGACGCCGACGAGAGACGGACTTACACACCTCGCTCCCGAACGAGGTGTGATGGCAGCAGACCAGACGACGGGAGACGACCCGCCGACCGCGACCGAGGTTCGCGTCACGGTGCGCCACGACGGCGCGGAGACGGTGCTGACGACGACACCGGGCCGAAACCTGCGGAATCTCCTGCTGGACGCCGGTCTCTCGCCGTACACCCGACTGACGAGTCGGGCGAACTGCGGCGGGCGCGGCATCTGTGCGACCTGTGGCGTCCGGATTCGAGAGGGGGCGGAGCCACCGAGTCACTGGCACGACCGACTGGCCGACCGGTTCGGCTACCCGCGACTCTCCTGTCAGGTGACCGTCGAGGACGATCTGACGGTCGAACTGCCGGAGAAACTGGTCTGGGGCGGGCGGGAGTGATCGTCCGCGACCGTGTCCGGGGAGTCAGTCGTCGTCCTCGGTCCCGGCCTTCTCGGTGACCCGGAAGTCCTCCGGCGGGTCCACGACACCCAGCACCGTCCCCATCGAGTGGACCAGCGTGACCACCGGCGTCAGCGGGACCGCGAGCGCCCACGCGAGTTTGCTCCCGCCGTAGTAGGCGACCCCCCGGAGATACCAGAACAGCGTGGCGACCGCCAGACCGAGCGACGCGAGGGCGAACAGGCCACCGGAGACGACGGTGATCCCGAGTACCGACAGCGGGACGACGACGAGTGTGACGATCGGTGAGAGTGCCCACGCCGAGTTCCGGAAGCGTGTCAGCGCCCGGTAGTGGAGCGGGAGCATCGTCGCCGCCCGGAGGTTGCCGGCGGCCCACCGCCGACGCTGCTGGAGAATCTCGCCGAGCGACGGCGGGGCCTCGTTGCGACAGATCACGTCGGCGAGTTCGAAGTCGAGTTCCCGCTGTTGGGCGGCGGCCCAGACGAACGCGGTGTCCTCGACGAGCGTCTCGCGGTCCCACGTCACCTCGTCTTCCAACTCCTTCCGGACTGCGATGCCGCCGCCCCACGCGAACAGCGGGATCGAGAGGCGCGCGAAGGCGCGCTGTTCGAGTTGGACGCCCATCCGGAACACGTCCGCGAGGTACGACAGCACCGACCCGGTTCGGCGGGGCTTCTCGCGCAGTTGGACGACGCCGGCGTCCGGCAGGCCGGCGAACCGTTCCACGATGCTGTCCTCGTCGAGGTAGAGGACGTACTCCCGATCACAGGGGATGTGTCGACGGCCCCACTCCAGCGCTCGTCCCTTCCGTACGGCCGAACACTCGAACTCCTCGGGGACGACGTGGACCGTCGCCCCGTCGACGTCGATGGCGGCTTCGGCGATCACGTGGACGTCGGCGAGTTCCTCGGGGAGCGAGTCGACGGTCTGCTGGACGACGGACGCGGCGTCGACGGTCAGAATCCGGACCTGGACGGTCTCGCCGCCGTGGACCGCCTCGGGGATGTCGTACCCCCGTCCGACGACGTAGGTCAACACGAGCCACACCACCGTCGCGGCGGCGAATAGAATCGTCGTCGCCCACAGCGAGGCGGCGAGCAGACCGGTGGCGTCTACCGCCGGGATGTCGAATCGCTGGCCCGGGACGAGCAGCGAGACACCGCCGACCACCAGCGCCGCTGTCACCGCGACGAGCGTGTAGCGTTCCACTTTCATGCTGAAAACAGACAGCGTAACCACACACTTCAGTCTGTTCGCCGAACAGTTACTCCCCGAGTAGCTACGAACGTGACGGGGACCGGCGTCCGTGGAGAGCCGATCCGTCGGCGGGGTGGAAGGGCAGCGTCGGTGGAGAGCCGAGCACGTCGGCGGGGGCGGTGCGAGTGCGTCGGCGTGGCCGGGTCAGTCCCGGCGGACGAGCAGTGCGCCGACCGCGAGGACGGCCAGCGAGACGGCGACGCCGGGGAACGCCAGTGTCAGCGGGACGGCGGCGGTCGCGACGACAGTTCCGACGAGGACCGGGAGCGAAGCCGGTGGTTGCGGTGCGTCGGTCGCCGACGCGGGGGCGGTGGTGCGGCGTGTGCGAGGCGGTTCGTGCGTGACGGGGTAGTGTTTCGACGACATCTGTGAGGTTGTGGGCGGCGTGTGGTGGGTGAGCGGTTCGAGGTGAGTCGGCGGGCGGTTCGTCGGGTCGGCTGTCGGTGGTCGGGACGGCGCGGCCCGCGGGCGACGAGTCGGTCGCGTCAGTCGTCCCGCGACACGTCGGCGTCGGCGACGCCGAAGCCCTCTCGCAGGAGTGCTTCGAGCGTCGCGTCGTCCGCGTCGGCGGTCTCCGCCGAGAGTCGGAGGTCGGCGGTCGCCTCGACGCGGAGGTCGTTCAGTCCGGGCGTGAGCCCACTGATCTCGACGTGTTCGACGTGCTCGACGACCGCGACCTTCCGGAGGCGGTCGTGGACACCGTCCGTGAGGTCGCCTCGGGCGTTCCGAGTGACCAGGACTTCGAGCGTCGCGCGAACCTGCACCGATCTGGATTGCTGGACTGCCATCGCAGGCTCCCCGCGCGAGTCGAACGCGCGTGGGGTTCGCCGCCGTGCGCAGAGCCACACGGGCGGTCGGACCCCGCCACCGTAGGGGAGTGTGGGACGGCGTCGCCACTCGTCGTCCCGGGCGCTGTCGCTGGTCGGATCGCCGCCGTCGGCCGAACCGACGGTCGGGTGACACCGGTCGCGTCGTGAGTCGCCGGAGAAGAGGGACACTCGGACCCGCCGGTCCGCTTCCAGCGTGGCGAGAGAAGCGGACCGCCCCGGCGTACGCGTGGTCTACGCGACGACGGCGAAGCCGGACCGAGTGTCACGAAGGGTCCCGATCCAGCCTCCCATCGCATCGCGCAGATAGCCCACGCCCGGCTTCTCGGTGCCGAGCGGGGTCTGGATGCGTGGGAGTGGGATCATGTCGTGGAACCTCCGATCTGCGTACTTCTACGCTGAATGGGGAACATCTTAATAGTTTTGCAGGATTGACACGTTATGACATGACACGATTTCGGGTGTGTCGCGTGGGTCGTCACCCGGCGTGTCGGCTGTCGGTTCGGAACCCGGTCGTCGCAGTAGTCCCCCATCCTCCCCGACTGCCGACGCCCGGACTGCGAGCAGGTCCTCGCTGTCGCTCGGACACTGCTCGGTTCCGGTCGTCGCCAGTTCGCGTCCCGGCTGGCGTGAGTCGATCGGATGACGAGCGTTGCGTGCGATTCCGCACAGAAGCCGGCGCGCGAGAAACGCGCGAGGGAGGCGGGCGCTCTCGTGCGCCCGCCGAGGCTGGGGAGGACTGAGGTGCGGTCGCTGTCGCGGTGCGGTTCCTCGCGCTAGCACGAGTAGCGGTAGCGGTGGCGGATACTGTTGCGGTCGCGGTCGCAGTGGCGGATAGTGGTGCGGTCGCTGTATTGTCGTGGTCTGCAGTCGTTGTGCTGTCGCAGTTACGGTCGCTGTGCAGTCCCGGTCTGCGGTCGTAGTCGCCGTGCTGTCGCCAGTATCCTGCGGAACGTTCCCCGAAACCCACACCCCCTTCACCTCACTCTTCGCCAAGAATCTCGTCGGCCAGGGTCGGCACGAACGTCCCGATGTCCGTCACCATCCCGATGGCCTGCTCCGACCCGCGATCCAGCAGTTGCGTCACGGTCGCGGGGTTGATGTCCACACAGACGACCTTCGTCGTCGAGGAGAGACAGTTCCCGACCGCGACCGAGTGCAACAGCGTCGAGAGCATCAGCACCATGTCGGCCTCGTGGGCCTGCTCGCGGATCGCGTTCTGCGCCTCCACCGCGTCGGTGATGGTGTCCGGCAGTGGGCCGTCGTCCCGGATGGACCCGGCGAGGACGTACGGCACCTCCTGCTGGACGCACTCGTACATCACGCCGCCGTCGATCATCCCGTCGTCGACCGCTTCGGCGATACCCCCGGCGCGGATGATCTCGCTGATGGTGTAGATGTGGTGTTTGTGGCCCTTCCGGGGGTGTTCCATCGTCTCCACGTCCATGCCGAGCGAGGTGCCGTAGACGTTCCGCTCGATGTCGTGGGTGGCGAAGCCGTTGCCCGCCGACAGCATGTCGATGTAGCCCTCCCGGACCAGTCGCGCGAGGTCGTCGCCCGCGCCCGCGTGGATCAGCGCCGGGCCGGTCACGACCAGCACCTTCCCGTCGGCGCGCTTCGTCTCCTCGATGGCCTCGGCGACCTGCCGGATCAGCGACTCCGAGGGTCGCTCCGAGGAGACGCCGCCCTGCATGAACCCGAAGGGGCCGGAGGCGTCACGCGGGCGTTCCGGCGGGTGGACCCGGATGCCGGCCTCGCCGGTGACGATCAGGTCGTCCTCGCGGATCGCGTTCAGCACCTTCGTCCGCGCCGTGGGGTCGTCGCCGTCCTCGACGACCACCGCACAGTCCATCTCGATGTCGTCCACGTCGATCCACTCGCCGTCGTACCGGACCTGCGTCGGGTGGTTCGTCGTGGAGTAGAACCCCTTCGGCACCACCTGATCGGCGGGGGCCGGTTCGAGATGCGCATCGACCGGATCGGAGAGGTTCGCGCCGTTCTGGTGGAGTTCGTGGAGGATCGACTGGAGGGCGTCACCGTCGTCGGCGAAGACGCGCATCCGGCAGTAGGATTCGGCGTCCTTGTGGCGGCCGACGTCGAACTGCTCCACGTCGAAGTTGCCACCCATGTCCATCACGATGCCGAAACAGCGTTGCATCATCCCGGAGTCGATGATGTGGCCCTCCAACTCGACCACGCGGGACGGTCGCTCGTCGGTCATGCCCTACTCGATGCGGGTGGTCACAATGAGGGTTGTGCCCCGACCGAGTGTTGCGACTCCGTCTCCGGAGACGACTCCACCGCGAGCGACGAGTGGCGGGTCCGGCCCCCCGGACGGACCACGCCCCGTCGCACAAGAACTACGGTGTGCGTGAATGACACGCACGTCGAAGATACTCGGACGCCGCTATCAAACTGGGGGTTCGGGGGAAATCTGCCGACCAGCCGACGTGTGTCTCCGGAGACGGCCGAGACTGACTGCACCTCGTCTCGCTCGGCGTCGGTGCTCGACTCGAGATATCGCGCGCGCCGGCGTTCCCCGGAATTCGACTCTCGACTGGTCCGACCGTCTCCGACTCGCGACCGCCCTCGACGCTAGTTTCTGTCGAACGCCGTAGAATTTTGGCGTGTGAGGGCGTCACACGCCCGAAACGCACCTCATAACTTATGAGAATCTATTGGGTGGTAGAATTGGAGGATATGCCTTACCCACGGGAAAGAACTATATGGGTGCTTGCCATAGTATGTATTAGGTTATGACTGGATACTACGATTACGTTCTCGCTTTCATTCCGCTCGCACTGCTCGGCATCACTGGCGCGCTGGCCGTCGCTGGTGTGGGGTTGACCGCAGCCATCCCCGCCGCCGCGAGCGTCTCGGCACTCGCGATCGGCCACGCCCTGTTCGTCAACGCGCCGGTCGACGCCCCGTCGCCGACCGCCGACGTGCCGAACGCCGAGGCCGTCGCGCAACCGGTGCAGGCCGACTGATCCGACACCGCGCTTCGGCCCGCCACACTCGCGGTCTCTCTTTCCGTTCTCTCTCTTTCCGTTCTCTCTTTCCGTTCTCGCTCCTCTCTTCGACTCGTCTCCCGCCGTCTCGACTCGTCACCCAGCGACGACGCCGAGTCGTCGCCGGCCCGCACGGTTTTGAGTGTCCTCCGCGAAAGGCCAGCTATGACCGAGACGTTGTTTCTGACGAGTGGGGACGTGGCCGATCTGGCGACGCCGAGCGAGTACGTGGACGCGGTTCGAGAGGGGTACCGTCAGCGTGGCGAGGGCGCGCCCGCAGAGCCACGGACGAAGCTGTTCCAGTCGGACCCGCCGGGGATGCTGACCGGCTACAGTGCGATCCTCCCGGACACCGGCGCGATGGGTGGATACATGTACGCGGCGGGGTTCGCCGACCGGGACGCTCACTTCGTCACGCCGCTGTTCGACGCCGACTCGGGGGCACCGCTGGCCATCGTCGACGGTGCGAGCATGAACCCCTTCAAGACCGGCGCGGCGGGTGCGGTCGCGGTGGACGAACTCGCCCGTCTCGACGCCGACTCGGTGGCCGTGATCGGCAGTGGCGCACAGGCACGCGGCCAACTCCGCGCCACGGCCACGGTCCGGAGCCTCGACACCGTGTGGGTCTACTCGCCGACGAAAGCGCACCGCGAGGCCTTCGCGGGCGAGATGAACGAGCGTCTCGACGCGAGTGTCGCGGCGGTCGCGTCCAGCGCGGCCGCCGTCGAGGACGCCGACATCGTGATCACGGCGACGAACGCCGACGATCCGGTGTTCGACGGCGACCTGCTCGAACCCGGCACGCACGTCACCGCGATGGGCCAGTACAACCCCCAGAAGCGCGAGGTCGACGACACCACGGTCCAGCGGGCGACCTACGTTCCGGACCTCCGGAAGCGTGCGACACAGGACGCCGGGGCGTTCCTCCACGCACTGGAGTCGGGTGCCGTCACCGAGGAGCACGTCCACGCGGAACTCGGCGAGGTCGTCGCCGGGGAGGCCGAGGGCCGAACCTCCGACGGGGAGATCACGCTGTTCGACAGTGGCGGGACCGGCATCGAGACGGTCGCCGGGGCGTACCTGCTCTACGAGAAAGCGAGAGCGGCCGGTATCGGCCAGACGCTCGACTTCGCGCCCGCGAGCGAGGCGCTGACCGGGGAGTAGCGACGGGACGGGACCCGGTCTCACTCCCCGCCGAATCCCAGTCGCTCGGCGATCTGCCGACCGACGCTCCGGGGGTCGGACTCGACGATCTCGATCCCGTCGCCGACCGATATCTCGCCAGCCTCCAGCACGTCCGCACAGATCCCACCGCGTCCGTCGCCGAGTGCGCGGGCCACGCCGTCCTCGTCTGCGACACGTTCGACGTGGACACAGGGCGGTCGGGGGCGCGTCCCGCGCAGAGTCGCGCCGCCGACGCGGAACGTCGCGTCCAGCAGGTCCCGGAGGTCGCCGCCCCGGACGACGAGATTCCGCCGGTGTCGGCCGTCGGTGAGGTCGATGCCCGCCTCGGCGCGGATCGTCTCGATCCCCTCGGCCGCGATCAGGGTGACCTGACACACGTCGTACGGCGAATAGTAACCGCTGCCCGTGAGGTAGCGGTCGCCGCGCAGGCCACCCTCCACCGCGTCGACCGACTCGCGGGACTCCATCGGCGCGGAGTCTTCGGGCGCGAGGAAGATGGCCTCGACCGTGCCGAAACCGCCGGCGCTGTCGGCTGTCCCGGTCCGTTCGTCGGAGTTCTCGTCGCTGGCAGCGTCGGCCCGTCCGCCGTGTTCGTCGGCGGTGTGTTCGGATCTGTCGGTGCCGGGGGGAGTCGCGTCGTCCATCTCGTGTCGGGGTAGGTCGTGTGGGGACGTGAATCTGTCACACGACCCGAGTTCGGACACGGGCCCGTCACACGCAGGCCCCGGTCGACAGTGGCGGGGTGGCCTAGGTCGACGGTGGCGGGGTGGCCTAGGTCGACGGTGGCGGGGCGGTCTGTCCTGAACACCCGCGCGGATTCGGCAGTTCACCCGGTCGTGCAGTCCGAACTGGTATTTAACCCTACCGACCGACTACGGAAGGAATCGACCGACGAGAGCGCGTCGCTCGCCACAACGCATATGTATCCCTAATCGCCTATCCCCCCGTATGTCACGGGTAGCGCTGGTCGAGAACGTCACGGCCATGCTCGAAGACGCGGGCTTCCTCGTCAGCGACCGCATCGCGGTCCGCCCCAAGAGCTTCGACCTCGCGGCCCGTCGCGGCGACGACCTCCTGCTGTTGAAGATTCTCGGCAACATCGACGCCTTCGACGCTGCGACGGGATCGGAGATGCGTCGACTCGGCACCTACCTCGACGCCACGCCGATGGTCATCGGTCTCCGGACGCGCGACGAGGACCTGAAGCCGGACGTGGTCTACTTCCGGCACGGCGTGCCGGTCCTCTCGCCGGACACCGCACTGGACCTGTTCGTCGAGGGCGTCCCGCCGCTGATCTACGCGGCACCCGGCGGTCTGTACGTCAACATCGACGGCGACCTGCTCTCGGAGGTCCGCGAGGAGAGCGAACTGAGTCTCGGGCAACTCGCGTCGGAACTCGGCGTCTCCCGGCGGACGGTCTCGAAGTACGAAGACGGGATGAACGCCTCCATCGAGGTGGCCGTCAAACTCGAAGAACTGTTCGGCAGGCCGTTCTCCAGTCCGGTCGACGTGATCGACGGGGCCGAGGCGGTTCGGGACGCCGACCCGATGCCGGAAGATCCCGAGGCCGACCCGGACGACGAACACGTGCTGGGTGTCCTCGCACGGGCCGGCTTCCGGGTCCACCCGACCTCGCGCGCCCCGTTCAAGGCCGTCAGCGAGGACGCCGACAGTCGGGCGGACAACGTCCTGACGGGTCACTCGGCGTTCACCCGGAGCGCCGAGAAGCGCGCGCGACTGATGTCCTCGATCGGGAACGTCACGCGCACGCGGTCGGTCTACTTCGTCGAGGAGCGCGCGAAACAGGAGTCGGTCGAGGGGACCGCCATCGTCTCCTGTGAGGAACTCGCGGAGATCGACGACCCCGACGCGGTGCGTGACCTCCTCAGAGAACGCACCGAAGAACCCGCAGAGAGCTAGGTTCCCGAAGCCAGCCGTTCTCGCCGTCGGTTCTCCCGCTCACTCGAACTCGGTCGATTCCGCCGTCAGCGACGCCTCGTCTCTCGCGTCCGACTCGTGGGCCCGGTCGTAGGCGATCCGGTAGCGGCGGAACTTCCGGAGCAGGATGAGGCCGAAGAAGCCCTGGTAGAGCACGACGAACAGGAAGAAGGAGACGATCCCACCGGGGATACCGGGGATCAGCGCGATGGCGGTGGAGCCGACGCCGGCCAGTGAGTTGTAGGTCGCGTGGATGAACGCGGCGATCAGCAGGCCCTTGATGACGATCGGGCCCGCGTTCTCCGAGTTGAACTTCGCCAGGCCGAGGTAGTAGCCGGCGAACGCCGAGTAGACGACGTGGCCCGGGCCCGCGAGCGCGCGGATGGCCGTGATCCCGCCGCCGGCACCGATGATCCCGAGGCCGAGTTCGGGCGTCGCGCCGTCCAGGTTCCGGGTGATGTACAGCGCATTCTCGATGGTTGCGAAGCCGAGACCGGCCATCGCGCCGTACACCGCTCCGTCGATCACCGCGTTGAAACTGTCCTTCCGGTAGGCGTAGAGCCTGACGGCGAGCAGTTTGACCGTCTCCTCGACCGGGCCGACCACGATGTAGAAGAAGAGGATCATGCCGAGACCGCCGAGGCCGCCGAAGACGAACTGGCCGTAGCTGTTGATCACTGCGGCGAAGTTCGCCGTCAGGACCCCGAGCAGGAAGGTGCCGACGAGGAGCGTGAGCGGTTCGCCGGTGGTCGCGTCGCTGTACCAGACGTACGCGGCCAGTCCGAGCGCCGGGATGGCAGAGAGGAGCGTCAGGACGCCGATCTGGGGGTCGAAGATGGCGCTCGCCCCACCGATCCCGAGCAACAACAGGAACCCGAGCGCGATGGTGAGCCATCTGAGTGAGAACTTGCCCAGCCGGTAGATGGCGGTGGCGAGTCCGTCGAGCGAGGTCCGTTCCTCCCACGTGGCAACGTCGTAGAGGTCCTGCGACCCGTCCGAGGCGGTCTCTATCGGGTCGCGTCTGTCGGCCATGCTCCCGCGTTCGGCCGGGTGGGATTAATGCCTTGTCACGCCGGAGGAGACGGTCGCGTCCGTCTCGCCGGGAGCGACGACGCCAGTGTCGATTTCGCGCTCGCCGGAACCGGACAGGCTGAAAACCCCGCCGACCGAAGGAGTGGTATGCACTTCGACTCGCGGACACAGCAGGCGCTCCGGGCGGTCGGTCTCGACCGGAGCGACCTCAGGGAGGCCTCGAAACTCGTGACGGCGGCCGTCGAGGCGGACGCCGACGACCTGCGAGCGTTCTTCGACGAGAGAGAGACGGTCTACTCGGACATGGAGAAGGCCCACAGCACGAGCGACGTGCACGAGCACACGGTGAAGTTCTTCGACTGCTACACTCACGGCTCTGACCTGCGGGGCTACCTCCGGTTCGACACGTGGGGCGTCCCCGTCGAAGACGGGCGGGTGCTGTCCGACGAGAAGGTCGAACTGACCCTCGGGCCGACGGTCCACGACCGGGTGCGGTTCGTCACCGACCCGGATCTGTTATGAGTACCAGCGTCCGAATCAGAGGGATCTACACGACAGCGCTGACGGAACTGCTGCTCGCCGAGGACTACGACGTGGTGCAGGCCTCTCCGGCGATCCGCCGGCGGTTCGACGCCGACGTCGCGGGCGGCGACCACGACGTGGCGGTCGAGACCACCGACGACCGACAGGGCGTCGGCGTCGAGGGTGAACCGCCGGCGGTCGCGGAGTTGACAGCCCGACTCCGCGAGGTCGGGATCGACACCTTCGCGTGGGACGACCCGACGCCACGCGCCGGCGTCTTCGACGGCCGCGTGACCGACACACGGGGCGGCGGCGCGGTCGTGGACCTCGGCGTCGGCGAGGGCTACCTCCCCTTCCGGAACGTCGACGACCGGATCGAGTCCGGCGACTCGGTCCGGGCACAGGTGATCGACCCGGCCGCGCCGTGGAGCGACGACCGGCCGCTGCTCGACACCGAGATACGGGCCTTCGCGGGGTTGGCGACACTCGTGCCGGGCCAGTCGGGGACGACCGTCGACACGTACGACGACGCGGCCGGCCGCGAACTCGCCGGGATGACCGACCTGCTGGACGCCGACGTGCCGGAGGGCTGGGGCGTCCGGTGGAGTCACAGCGCGACCGAGGCTGACATGGCCACGCTCTCGGCGGCGCTGACGCGAGCCAGCGAGCGTGCCCGGCAGTTGACCGAGGCGGGTGTCGGTGGCACGGGAGACGCGAGCGGTTCGGACGCGGTCGGCGCGAGTGGTGCGGGTGGCGCGCAGGCCGACGACCCGAGACCGGTCGTCACGCCCGGTGCGGGGCGGTGGGTCTGGTTCGGTCGGGCGTCCCGATTCGCGCTCGACGACCTGCGCCGAGCGGTCACCACGACCATGCCGGGCCACCACCGGACGAAGGCGGCCTCGACCGCTGCCAGCGCGGGCGTGGACTTCGCTGAGGCGCTGTGTGACCCGACCGGCGAGTTCCCCTTCGGGGTCGTGACGGACCAGTTCGGCCCGACAGAGGGCGACTCGGTGACGATCGGTCACGGGAAGCCGGACGGGCGACTGATCGTCCTCGGAACCGGCGAGGTGACCGACCGTGACGCCGACGGCACCCTGTCGATCCGGCGGGAGATGTCCCCCGGCGGCGACTACGACGCGCTGGGCGTGCCCCGCGAATCCGGCGACGTGGCGTCGACGACCTTCCGGGAGGGTCGCTGGTGGTACCCGACGGTGTACCGCGATGCCGAGGGGACGCGGAAGGGGACCTACGTCAACATCTGCACGCCCGTCGAGTGTTTCCCGGACACCGTCCGCTACGTGGACCTGCACGTGGACGTGGTGAAACACCGCGACGGGACCGTCGAACGCGTGGACGACGACGAACTGGACGCGTCGGTCGCGGCCGGCGAGGTGTCTACGGCGCTGGCCGAGAAGGCACGGTCGGTGGCCTCGGCCGTCGAGAACGCCCTCTGAGTCGGGAGCGACGGCGTGGGAGTGCCGTGCGACGGCGAGTCCAGAGACCTGCCGGCACTCGTCCTGCCGTCGTGCGACGGTGAGTCGAGCCGACTACACCGAGAACTCGTACAGTTCGTCGCCGACGTGGTGGATGGATTCGACGACCTTCCCCGAGTCACCGACCATCTCGCTCCCGGCCACCAACGCCCGGCCGATTGCCAGCACCTTCCCGTGGGTCTCCTCGGCGATGGCGACGAGGTCGCCCGCCTCGATGTCCGGGTCGGCCTCGGTGATGCCCGGCCGCATCACGTCGGCACCGTCCGAGACGAACGAGATGGCACCGGCGTCGACCGTGACGACGCCGCGCTGTGGGGGGAACTCGTTCGCGCCGCGGACAGTGAGAAACGGCTCGTCGTCGACGTACAACACGAGGGGTTCGCCGTCGACGAGCACCAGATCGAACTCGGTGTCGGTCAGTTCCACGAGTTCGTAGGTGTCGCCGTCGGGGTCGACGCCGAGGCCGGCCGACAGGGCGTCGACGATGTCGTCGATCCCGTCGCTCCGGAGATGGTGTCGGGACTTGACTTCCATACCGACGACTGCGGGCGCTCGCCCGATAAATCGCCCGTTTGCCGACTCCGGTGTGACCGCTCGACGTCCCGGACGGAGTCACGCCGCGACCGCTCCCGCGTCGGCGTCCCGTGCGCCGGGCGTCAGACGCGGAACAAACGCTAAGTAACCCCGGACCGTGCCAGCTATCATGTGGCGTTCCCGGACCAACCGGGACCGGAAAGCGGTCGTCTGTATCGCCTGCGGAACGGACGTGCTGCGGAGCGAGGCGCGCGAGTACGACAAGCACGGCGACCGCTGGGACCGGCACGGGAAGGAGTTCGAACACCTCTGTAAACCCTGCTACCGGGAGCTGTGTCACCAGCCGCGTGACGAACTCGAGTCGCTCCTCGTCGGCATCGAGACCGACGGGCAGAGTCGAGACGACTTCCTGGCCGAGTACCTCGGTGCCGTCGAGGAACGGTACGGCTCGCCCGAGGAACCGGAGTCGTAGCCCGACGACCCGTCTCCTGTCTGAGTCCGACCGAACACAGTCGACACCGCCGGCCCGACACGACTAACTGTCCCACCCTCGAAGCCGGAGGTATGTCGAACGATCAGGCCCACGCCGGAACCGCCGAAGGGCAAGGGCCGGTGCGGATCACGTCGGAGATCGACAGACACCTCGAGAACAAACGCGAGGAACTGTTTGAGGAGTTCGAGATCGCCGACGCGTTCCCCCCGGAGGTCCTCCGTGAAGCCGAAGCCCGCACCGAAGACGTGCAAAACGAGATCCAGTCGGAGGTCGACGAACGCACGGACCTGCGCGACCTGACGACGTGGACGACCGACCCCGCCGACGCGCAGGACTTCGACGACGCCATCTCCATCGAGAAGGGAGAGGAGACGTACACGCTGTGGGTCCACATCGCCGACGTGACCCACTACGTCCACCCCGAGTCGGAGATGTGGGCCGAGGCCGTCCGCCGGGGCAACACGGTCTACCTGCCGGGCTACACGATCCACATGCTCCCGCCGACGCTCGCCGAGACGGTCTGTTCGCTCGTCCCGAACGAGGACCGACTGGCCCACACCGTCGAGATGACGCTGGACCGGGAGAACCTCTCCTTCGAGAACATCGAGATCTACAAGTCCGTCATCGAGTCGGACGAGCGCCTGACGTACACGCAGTGTGAGAACCGACTGGACGACGAAGACGCCCCCCTCCACGACGAGGCGACCCTCGCGTTCGAACTCGCCGACCAGATGCACGAACAGCGCAAAGAGGACGGGAGTCTCGTCTTGAACCCCTCGCGGGACCGCGCCCACACCATCATCGAGGAGTGCATGCTGAAGGCGAACAAGGCCGTCACGCACGTCCTGATGTGGAACCGTGGCGTCGAGGCGATGTACCGCGTCCACCCGCAACCGACCCCGGACCAGTGGGACAAGGCGCTGAAGGAGATCATGGAACTCGACGGCGTCTCCATCCCGAGCGGTTCGTGGGACGACCCCCGGAAGTCGGTCAACGCGGCGTTAGAGTCCGCGCCGCCGCGCGCGCTCAACAAGATCCAGCGTGCCGTGCTGAAGGTGATGCCCCGCGCGAAGTACATGAACGACCCCTTCGGCGGCCACCACGCGCTGAACTTCGACATCTACGGCCACTTCACCAGTCCGATCCGCCGCCTCTCCGATCTGATCAACCACTGGATCGTCCACGAGAACGACGTGCCCGAAGACCTGATCCAGTTGTGTGACCGCGCCTCCGACCGCCAGAAGGACGCCGAGACCGCAGAACGCCTCTACAAGCAGTTCATGGAGGAGATCGGTCTCGACCCCTACGCCGTCAACTCCCGTGGCGTCGAGGTCGTCGACGACGACGAGATCGACGACGAAGACGGTATCGAGTACTGAACGCTCTAACCCGTTTCTGTCGTTCTCTCACGCCGTCACGGTGCCGGACTCGCGGGCGGTGTTGCCGTCGGCGTCGAACGCCGTCGCCGTGATCGTGTAGGTGGTCCCGCGCTGGACGTTCTCAGTCGTGTCTATCGTGAGATTTCGGGCTTTGTACTGTTTGCCGTTGCCCGGTACAGACTCGGTCGCGGACGCGACTTCGGTCCCGCTGGGGTCGGTGACGAGGTACTCGACACGGTCGAGGTCGTCGTCGCCGTCGCGGTCCTGCGCCTGCGCCTGTCCGACCGTGAACTCACCCTTGCCGGCGTTGGCCCGCAACTTGGCGAGTTTCTTGAACCGGATCGCGGCCTTCACGTTCCCACGTGTCACGGAACTCGTCCGGTCCAGCCGGAGGGTCGTCGCCGGTCCCGACGCCGAGACGCTCCACGCCAGCGTGTCACCACGCCCGAGCGTCGTCTCGGCTTCGACGGTCGCCGACTCGTCGGCGAGCAACGAGAGCGTCACGGACGACCCGCTGTCGGTCGCGGTGTAGAGTGTCCCCTCGCTCGCGGTCGCCAGCGAGACGGTGACGGTGATCGAGTCGGCCGACAGGTGGTTGGTGATCGTCGCCAGCGTACCCCGCTTGTTCGCCGAGACCGACCCCGGCGCGTCGAGTCCGAGGACGCCGTCGATGTCGGTGGCGACGCCGAGGCTGTTGCTTCTGTTGAGGTCGGCAGACGTGTACGCGCCGGCTTCGAGTCCGCCGAGACCGAGTGCCGCCACGCCCGCGAGGAGAAGGCCGCGTCTGGTGCGGGAAGACGTGCCTCGTGTCGGCGAGCCTCGGCGGCGCATCTGTCGAGTGGTCGCTACGTGAACATATAAGGCTTCGTTCAGGTTTCAGACGGTGAAGTCGGTGAAGTTACCGAGCCGACACAGTCCGACGAGGACGGCACCGCGTACTGAACCGGCAGTCGACACACGCGGGTCTCCGTCGACGTAAACTCACCGTGAGTTCTTCACGTTCCGACCGGAGTGCCGTCACCTCACTCGACTCGTCACGGCGGGAGCGTCGGCCACCGCCCGAACCAGTGCCGATCGGCAAAGGTTCATGTGACTCTCGTTTGAACTGCCGGCCCGTGTTCGCCCTCCAGCTCGTTCGAGAGCGCATCGAGCGTCTCCGCGAGGAGAGAGATCTCTCGCGTGAGACACTCACCGCAGCGTGGCAGAGCTACTACTGGATCGTGGCCGGACTCCTCGCGGCGTGTGGCGTCGCGGCGACCGGCCGGGCGTTCGTCCGGCGTCACGGCTTCGGGCCGCCACTCCCCCACAACGACTCGGTGATCTTGGAGTACGTCGGGTGGTTCGTCGCCGACGGCAATACACTGTACACCGACATCTGGGAGATCAAGCCGCCGCTGGCGTTCCTCCCGACGTACCTCTTCGCGCAGGTCACCGGGACGAACATGTACGCGCATCACCTCCTCGGCATCGCCACGACGGCGACCGGACTGGTTCTCACGGTCGCGTTGACGGCTCGCATCGTCGGCACGCTCACCGAGTCGCCGGTCGCTGGGCTGGCCGCCGGCGTCACGTTCTTGGTGCTTCCCGACCTGTTCTACCTCCCGTGGCTGGGGTACAAAGCCAAGATGATGGTCTACGTGTTCGGGCTGGCGGCACTCGACCGTGCCGTCCACGACCGACACTTCACCAGCGGGCTACTGGCGGGGCTCGCCGTCGGCTTCTGGCAACTCTCGGTCGTCTTCCCCCTGCTCACGACCATCTACACCCTCCGAAATCGGTCGTTCACCGACCTCAAGCGCCACGTCGCGGGCGGTGCCGCCGCCGTCGGGGTGATCGGGACCAGTCTCCTGCTCTACGCCGACGTCGGCGGGTTCCTCGCCGAAGTGGTACTCGGACCGCTCGTCTTGCAGTCCGAGACCGGGGCCTTCGACCTCCGGACCTACTTCCTCTTTTTCAACAACGACCTCGGACGCTGGGTCACGCTCGTCGGTGCCGGGGGACTGGGACTCGCGCTCCTCGAAGCCGGTAAGATGGGGCTCACCGCTCTCGATGTCGACGGACTGGGACTCACCGTGTTCGATACTGACCGGCACCAGACGTGGCCGCTCGCCGTGGGCGGCCTGCTCGTGACGCTCATCGTCGTGTTCATCGACTTCGACGGCCTGTGGGACATGGTCTACCCACTCGTGTTCACGGCACTGGGCGTGGGTATCCTGGTGAGTTACCTCCCGCGTCGTGTCGGCATCGCACTCCTCGTCGTCTTCGCGCTCCTGCTGGTCCCGACGTTCGGGCCGAGTGAGTTCGTCCGGCAGGACCCGGTGGAGATGGAGTCGTCCGACGGACTCCCGCCGGCACTCGACAGCGAGCGTGAGCACGTCTACTGGACGGCTCAGTCGGTCCGGTCGTGTCGATTCTTCGGTGGGGGGACCCAACAGAGTATCCTGCAGTACTATCCCGAGGCCGACTCGCTCGCGGAGGCTCCGTGCGGGGACGTCGGTCTCTACTGGGCCGTCACACGAGAGCGTCTGTCGAGTGCCCTGCCGAGTCCACTGGGGGCACAGGCTGACGCCGGGAGCGTGACGCCCACCGCGCAGCCGGGAGTGACGGTCACCGACGAGGGGTTCGACTACCGGGTCGAGAACGACTCCGTCGACGTGACGGTCCCGCTGGTGAACGAGGCCGACGAGCGACGGCCCGCCGAGGTCGTCGTCGAAGTAGTCACGGACGGCGAGACGGTCACACGCTGCCGGGAACCGTCCCTGGCCGGCGGTGAACGGACGACCCTCCGGTTCCGCTTCGAGGAGGTGTCGACCGACTCGCTGTCGATCAGTCTCTGGGTCGACGACGACCGAGCCCCGTCGACGGCGTGTCGATGACTCCGTGGACGTCGACTGCCGTCGGATTCACAGGAGGGTAGGCGAGTTCACTGGTCGGGTGAACGACGTGACCGAGAGAAGTGGACTCGCCGGGATTTGAACCCGGGGCCACTTCGCCGTCGGGCGATTCCGCCCTCCGGCCACCGCCGCTGAAGGCACTGTTCCGCCACAGGTGACGGAGCCAATGAAACTGAAGCCAACGCCCCCACGAGACGCACTGACCCGATACCTCCGAGACAAGCGAACCCACGTCTCGGCGAAATCGGTCGCCAATTACAAATCCACCCTCCAACGGTTCTGCGACTGGTTAGACGACAACGGAATCCACGACCTGCGCGACCTCGACAGCGAGATCATTCAACAGTACACCGAGTACCGACTTGAGAGTATCAAGCCGATCAGCGCGCGCAACGACCTGCGGACCATCACCAACTACGTCCGCTTCTGCGAATCAGTCAACGCCGTCCCCCAAGGTCTCGGAGACCTCATTCGCATCCCTCGCGTTCCCGAAGAAGACGAGGTAAACGACTCACTGCTCACGAAAGAGGAAGCCGACGCGATACTCCCGCACCTCGCAAAGTTCGAGTACGCGAGCGACCGCCACGTCATCGTCCTGATCCTGTGGAAGACAGGCATGAGGATAAGCGGCCTTCGCGCGTTAGACGTGACCGACTTCGATGACGCGCGTCCGGCCCTCGCCGTTCGACACCGACCGGATACCGGAACGCCCCTCAAGCGGCGAAGCAAGGGGGAACGAGACGTACTGATCGCCCAAGCTACCGCCGACGTGATCCGCGACTACATCCGGCAGAACCGCCCGGACGTCACCGACGAGTACGACAGAGAGCCGCTTATCGCCACAGACCACGGGCGGATCGTTCGCACCGGGATACAGCGGCACGTCTACACCGCGACCCGACCGTGTACGTACAACGGCGGGGACTGCCCGTTCAAAGACGATCCTGCCGACTGCGGAGCGATGACGTGGAATACTGCCTCGAAGTGTCCCGGCTCAGTCAGCCCTCACGCACTCCGCCGGGGCTACGTGACTGCCGCCCGGAACGCGGGACAGCCGAAGGACGTCACAGGCGAGCGAGTCAACATGAGCGGGCGGGTTCTCGACAAGCACTACGACAAGGGAAATCACGCAGACAAGGCAGAACGGCGACGGGAGTTCATCAGAGACGTATGACTCCTGCCGATGCGGTTCCCCGTAGCAGTGAACACACACCCGATCAGACCGCAGAGCAACGGTCAAATATTACAACAGAGAAACACTAACATGGTTGAACACACCCCACACCCGGACGACTACCACGCCAACGACGAACTCGAAAAGAACAGCCCGCTCACCGACAAGGAACGCGAGGTATTCCGGAACAAAATCCGGAACGTCGTCCTCGGTGTCGAAGAAGAAACGACCCTCGGGGAGATCGAGTACCACGGTATCAGCTCGATTACTCTGCGTTCGTTCCGTGATGAATCCACCCTCACCGTCTCAGTCTACGTTGACGCAGACGAAGCAGACGTAGAGGTCGATCCGGCCCACATCTTCGGCGAGGAAGTCAAGGTCACTGACTCAGCGGAGGCGTACTATCTTCGGGACCTCGGTGACGATTGGGAGGCTCTTGAGTTCGTGATCCTCAACGATCTCGTCATGTTGCTCGACCTTCCCGAGACACCCTCGGAACTGGCCGACTACCTGCTCGACGGGGAGAAGCATGGCACCTGTCTCGTCTGTGGGACACGGATGCCGGACTCAGCCGAGTTTGGCGTTGTTGCCACTATCCCGGAGACGACGCGGAGAATCTACGAAAATGCGGAATTTGAACTCGCTCGGAACCTCCGCATACCGATTGACGGGGCGCAGGCGTCCGACGACTCCGACTCGCAGGAATAACACGGGCCGGCAGTCAGAATAGGTGCGATTGGGAGCGTGTGATCGAAACTTGACCGGGGAGATCGGTTAGCTTCGGTCTACCACGGCTGGTCTCCCTCAGGAGTTCGGAAGACCTCATTTTCAATGTCATTGGTAGCCGGGAGCCACTCGCCTTCTTCGACTAACGCCTCGAATTCCCCACGAGGGTACTCGTACAACATCCCCGGAGATGGACCAACAAGACGCACCTCGTCTTCGCCCAGCGTCATCTCGTAGAACACCGGCTCACCCTCTGACTGAGGACCGAGTGCGCCTTCCCACTCACCGAGGTCCACGTTCGCTGTATCTGACATACCCGCAGGTACACTTGGTTCACTCAAATCAGTTTGGTTGGTTCCGGGATCGGTGGCCTGCTGGGTCTGAGTCGAACAGTATTCCTCGGAAATCAAGAACACCCGCCCCCGGACGAACGTGATAGTGGGATTATTTATGCACCGTCTCAATGGTTCGTACTATGTCTGCCGCCTCCGGTTTCGCCGACTCACTCCGGGCAATCGGGGAGAGTGCCAACCCCGACATGAGCGAACGAGACGTAGAGAACCTGTTTACAGAGAATAACTTCTACAGCGCGCTTGACTACGAGGGGACCGGCGTGGACCTCCGGAGTGAAATGAGCCTGCCGGACAACAAGCGACCGGACTACGTGACCCTCGACACGAACGAGTCCGTCACGGCAGTCTACGAGTTCAAGACGACTGATCGAGACCTCGGCCCGCACGAGGATCAGTTGTTCCACTACGTTGACGAACTCAAAGCGAAGTACGGCATCCTCACCAACGGACAGGAGTTCCGGCTGTACGCCCGAGACGGTCACTCCCGGATCACCAGCTTCCGACTCGCAGATGCAACCGACTCCGACGCGGCCAATCTCCGATCCGCGCTCCGGAAGCCCGAGTGGGACATTGGTGACTCCGAGAACGTCAACCAGTACCTCTCCGAGCTTGAGGAAGTGAGTCTCGCCGGGGAACTCGGACAGGAACACTTCTTCGACACCTTCCGCTTAGACGACGGGAGTCCCTTCGCCGATCTCGTGACCGCGATGACCGACCTGCTCGGAGAACTCCGCGACGAGCAGGAAGCCAAGTTCGTGAAGGGTGCCTACGACTTCTGGGAAGCCAGCTACGCCAGCGTGCCCAACGAGACGCCGAGTTCGTGGGAGCCGTTCATCGACGGGAAGCAGTCACTCCGGGACTTCATGTTCTGCTTGGAGTCCGGTCACGCCCTTCTCGCTCGGTTATTACTCGCCAAAGCGACCGAGGACCACGACTTCTTCCGCAGTGACCGGGGACTTGAGCGATACTTCCGCGAACTCGGGGACTTCTCCGGGCAGATCGACCTCGACGCCTACCCCATCGCCGCAAACGGGATGATCGAGGATATGCGGAAGCAACTCGTCGAGAGTCTGTTCGAGGACGACATCTTCATCTGGTGGACCGACGGCTACGGCGAGCAGACCGCGAGTCAGCACGAAGACCCGTTCAATCGGTTCAAGGACGTGGCAAAAGAAGGGAGTGACGTCACGAAGGTCAGTGCCGCGACCCGCCAGCGGTTCAGCCGGGCGATTGCTCGGGTGTCCTTCGCCGTTCTGAAATTCGACTTCTCCCGGATCGAGGGCGACCCGCTCGGCGATCTGTACCAGCGATACTTCGATCCGGAGACCCGGAAGGCACTCGGGGAGTTCTACACGCCACAGCCGGTGATCGACTACATCATGGACGGCGTGGGGTACGACCGGGGCGTCTCGTCGGAGCGGATCATCGACCCGTCGTGTGGGTCCGGGACGTTCCTCGTGGAAGCCCTGAATCGGTACATCGAGGACGTGAAACGATACGACGACAATCCGGATTGGGCCGCAGAGTTGACCGAGTTGTGTTCCCGGCCCCGGATCGTCGGACTTGACATACATCCGTTCGCCGTCCTCATGGCACAGATTCGGTTCATGGTGACGATCCTGCCCGAATACAAGCAGGCGAAGCGACAGGACGACTCGTTCACGATCCACCGCCTGCCGATCTTCCGGACCGACACCCTCAGGAACGAGCGGGAGTTGACCGGAGCAGATATCGGCGACGACGGGCAGACCCAGATGACCTTCGACGCAGTGACGGAGGACAATCAGGACGTGCGGATTCCCGTGCCCCTGCCCATCGAAGTAGAGGAAGGCGAGGTCCCAGAGTCGAACCGGGAAGGCGAGTTCCTCGTTCAGCGCGTTCGGATGCCGAAGTTCGAGACGCTGAAGCTCAACTCCGAGGTCCGGAACTTCGGGGAGTATTTCGCCGCACTACAGGGCGTCCTCGACGTGGTGAAGTACCACATGAGCGAAGGAATGTGGGAGTACCGTGGCGGGCTGAAACAGGGCGTGAACCGGTACACGACGCGAGAGTACGACGGCGTGGAGGACTTCTTCGCGCCCTACGTGGACGACATTCTCGACACGGTACAGTATCTCCGGGAGGACCACGGCGACGGACGTCTGTTCAAGATGTTCGAGGACACGGTTCTCGCACTCGTGGTCAAGAACTACATGGAGTACGATTACGTCGTCGGGAACCCGCCCTACGTTCGCATTCAGAACCTCCCGGACGACCAGAAAGCCATGCTCGATAGCCTGTACGACTCCACCACAGGAAACTATGACCTGTACTGTCCGTTCTACGAGCGCGGACTTGAGTGGTTGGCGGAAGGCTCCGGGAAGCTCGGATACATCACACCCAACCAGTTCATGGTCACGGACTACGGGGAGGGGCTTCGTCGAGTGCTACTGCGCGACTCCCGGCTCAAGGAGGTGTACGACTTCCGGGACTCGGGTGTGTTCAAAGACGCAACGAACTACCCCGCTATCGTGATCGCCGAGGACGAACCGGATGCGGACGCCCGGAACGAGAACGACATTCGGTGCGTCCGAGTGAAGGCGAACGTGGAAGACGACACGGGCCGAGAGTTAGACGACGAGATCATTCAGGCCGTTCGGGATCATCGTGGTGAGCCGGGATATTCCGACGAGTTCATCGACGTCTTCGACTTCCCGCAGGGGGAACTTGACGATGGATACTGGTCGCTGATGCCGCCCGAAGAATTGGAGGTGTTCAAGAAGTTAGAGCGACAAGCAGATCATAGAATTGACACCATTACCGACGATGTTTCGCATGGGACCCAGACAAGTGCAAACACAGTCTACGTAGTCGATGTTCTTGATGCCGAAAGAATCGAGTCGGGGGACGTTGGTGAAACCGTCACGATAGTCCCGTCTGGTGGATCAGGAAGATACGAAATCGAAACCGACCTTCTAAGGCCGTGGCTTCAGGGCCGTGACGTACAACGCTGGCGGGCGGAGTGGTCTGGGCAACACGTCGTTCTCCCCTACGAAATTGAGCGCACTGATGATGAACTAGATGTGTCACTCATGAGCAAGGCGACTCTGCGGGAAGATTATCCTCTGGCATGGGACTTCTTCAAAGATCATGAAAAGAAACTCCGAGGTCGGGAAGGAGGTCGATGGGAAAATAGCGACCAGTGGTGGGAGTTTGGTCGTCCCCAGAACTTGGAGAAATTCGAGATACCAAAGATAATTTTCGCTCATATCAGTACGGACTCAACGTTTATGCTCGATGAAGTTGGGACGTGGTACTACAAGACAGCGTATTCCGTTCTGCTTGCAGACAGTTATCGTGACCTCACGGACGAGATGGCCTGCCAACTCAATGCGAAGGCGCTCGATTTCTACTTCAAACACATCACGACAGTCAAGGCCGGTGGATACTACGAATATCGCTCGCAGTACGTCGAGAAACTCCCTTCAATCATTTCGGATGACAACGGAGAGTTTGCCCTGCTGAGGGAGAAGGCAGGAGAAATTACAGACACAATCGACCTACAGAGCCGAACCGAACGCTTCCCGGAAGCCTACCTCGGAGAGTACGACAGCGACCTCGAATACATCGACTACGAGTGGCAGACGCGCCGCTACCCGGTAAACGCAGACATTCAGCAACTCGCGGACGGACGCTTCGCAGTCACGGCAGGTCGGTCGGACGAGATCACCGATCCGCGACTCGATACCGGGGACCGCGAGGATCGCAAGCTCCGAGCGAAGTACGTCCACGCCGCTGTGGATGGGCGGAACGTCAAGAGTGGCGAGGAAATGACGATCCCGATCCCCGCGACCAGTGACGGCGTTCGAGAGCTACTGAGCCGACTCGAAGACGACCGCGATACTGTCAAAAACACTGATATCGACGCTCTCGAAGCCGAGATCGATCAGGCGGTGTACGATATGTTCGAGTTGACGGAAGACGAGCGAGAGGTTATCGAGGACTACTTAGAGGTCTTCTAACACCCATACTCTCCCTCAAGTTACCACCTATACAGGAACTGCCACCAATGGCGGAAGCCCGCCATGTGATCTCCCGCTACGCAATCGTCAGCGGTTCTGATCGGTCTTACCGGAAATGGTACTTTGCCGTGACTTAGATGGTTAGGCCCAGTAGGGTGTTCTGTAGAATGTCTACGCTTCGCCGCGAACACCCTGATCCGAATCAATCAAGGGTTGTTCCGGTGGACTCAGTGCCCTCTTGTCTTGTTCGACCTGTTCGGTTGCTTCGCTTCCTTCACTATACACCATAGAAGGGGGTATATATACCTCACCAGACTCGATCTCTGCAGACCACTCCGGTTCCACCCACGGCAGGGGTTCTTCATCCCTGACATACGGGATGTAGTGGCGATCTCGAACGGCCCTCGGGAGTGCATAATAGGTGAAATCCCCACGTCTTCCGCTGTTGAGGTAGCGATTGAATTGCTTTTCATACTGCCTGTACGGCACATCACAATCTTTTAACATTTGTCTCAATACGGGATCTAATTTCTCCTTCTTTAAACGCGAACTGACTTTTCGTCGGTCATCTTTCTTTAGACGGGGGTCTTCGTACATCGCAATCGCAGACTCAAATAGAACCGTCAGCTCAATCGAAACACCAGACTTGTTGTGCTTCTTACTAAGAACTCGATCACATATTCGACTTCGCAGATAAGTGTCCAAGTGTAGGTGATCGGTGATGATCAGGGTCCGATATAGTTTGAAGTAGAAACCACCCTTGCTTCGGTCGCCCCACAGTTCATAGTGGAGATGTGGTTTTTCGACATTCCGTTTTTCGCTGAACTTGAAGCCCCGATTATGCTTGTCAAGTCGCTTCCATTTTCCGGGTTCGCCCGGTGGGTCGTACTTTGATTTGGTTGAGAAATCAGTGCGGTGAGCCGGAATCCGGGTTTTGTGCTTTTGTATCGCTTCTTCATCCCGGCGGGCTTCACAGAGGGCTTTCCAATCGATCCAACGTACAGAGTTGTGACTGTTTGATGTCATTTTACAAATTTATTTGCGAATAGCCAATTCAAAGGTAGAAGGATGGAGCAGTGGCTCGCTGACTATTCTCACACATCTATACTCAGGAGACATAATAAAGCTATCTGTCGCGCTATGCTACTCACAATAGCACACTGTCAGAGGGAATCTAATCGGTATTTCAAAGTGACGAGGACTCCCGCCGGCGCTTCCGCGAGCTAACCGAGTATCAATAGCGTGTATGCTACCGGTTTCAACGCTGGCGTAGATCGCGGGAGACCCGGCCAATAGGACACCCGAAATTCTACAAAAAATTTGAGACCGGGTAACACCGTTCCCGGAGCAGAGATTTGAATGGTGTCACAACCCCCCTCCCCCGGTCTGTAGCGATAGTATCTGAACAGACGATCAATCATACTGGGGGGAGTACGGAACGCCAGCAGGAGGGACCGAAAGCGACTGGGAGAGATTGTAGGGCGACCTGCGACCGGCTCTGAATCAGTGAGAGAATCTGGGATCGGCTTCCCCTGAGAGACGACAGATGGGCAGATGCCGGGGGCGCTTCCGGGAACCGGCAGAGAGGTTCGACCAGTCAACTGCGCACCCCGCCTATGGAGTTTTGAGGCGAGTCGGAGTTGTGGGCACCACACAGGCGGCTTCCGCGATCCGAACCGGGACTCGACCGATCAACCTCGCGCGGGATAGGATGATGTATCGAGACAGGAGATGACGGTCAGTGCGCCCACCGTTCGACAGCAATCGTCGGTACTCGGTCGGGATCACGCACCCCGGCGAAGACAAGGCGGATTCCGGCGCGCCTTCCGGACTCGACGCAGTATCATTTCGGATAACCGCACGACGTAGTGGCAACGCGCCCGCTGACGGGTTCAGATGTGTCGCAGACAGTACCGGCAAGAGAGGCACTCTGACGGGTTTGAATCGCGTCTGAAACCACAGAAACAGCTATATCGATGCGGTGCCGTACAGCGAATAGGAACGGTGCGCGAAGCGCAGTGGACTCGCCGGGATTTGAACCCGGGGCCTCTTCCTTGCGAAGGAAGCGATCTGCCACTGATCTACGAGCCCGCACCCGGACAAAAGCCGGTGTCGCACTTGTAGCTTCTGTTTCCCACCCGGCGCGCGACCGCCTCACATGAACTCGCCCGCTACTCGCGCACACGAAGGAGCCGCAGACGCCCGGCGACCAACCCGAGCAACAGGCCGGTGAAGTGCGCGAGGAGAGCGACCCCCGGCGCGGCAGTAGCGACCGTCACGACGCCGGCGACGACGACGAACAGTGCCAACTGCGCGCGTCGGCCGAGGTCGAACCGCGAGAGCAGCGACCCGGACACGGAGTTGCCGGCGAGCAGGTAACCCAGCAGACCGAAGATGGCTCCACTCGCGCCCAGCACACCGGCGGTCCCGGCGACGAGCAAGTTCCCGACTGTCACCTGCACGAGTCCAGCCAACACGCCGGTCGTCACGAAGAACAGGTGAAATCGCAGTCGCGTCGTCCCGCGCTCGACCGCCAGGCCGAGCAAGAGGAGTGCGAGGCTGTTCGACAGGAGGTGTCCGAGGTTGGCGTGGGCGTACACCGAGACGAGGACGGTCGCCGGATCGAGCAGTGATCCCGGATCGAGGACGAACAGGCCGCCGGCACCGACGAGGCCGGCGAGCGTCTGGAGGGTTGCGACCACCGCGAAGACGACGAGCGTCTGGACGGTGGCGGTTCGGGTGACCATACCCGGAGTCGGGTCGGCGACGGGAAAACGCTACCGCGACTGCGACGCGCCGAGCGAAGAGCGACCAGTAGGAGAGAGCAGTCGCTCGCCGCGAGAAAGAACGGAGAATCGAGGCGCGAACGCCTTAGCGCCGTCCCGTCAGTCTTCGAGGACGATCTCGATGCTCACGTCGTTGGGCACCTGAATCCGCATCAGCTGCCGCAGCGCGCGTTCGTCGGCGTCGATGTCGATCAGCCGCTTGTGGACGCGCATCTCCCAGTGTTCCCACGTCGCGGTCCCCTCGCCGTCCGGGGACTTGCGGGTCGGAACCTCCAGCGTCTTCGTCGGGAGCGGGATCGGCCCACTCAGGCTGACGCCGGTCTTGTTGGCGATCTCCCGCACGTCGTCGCAGATGTCGTCGAGGTCCTCCGGGCTGGTCCCGGCGAGCCGAACGCGTGCCTGCTGCATCTTATCGCTCGTTGACGTCGAGCACCTTGCCGGCGGCGATGGTCTGACCCATGTCGCGGATGGCGAAGGAGCCGAGTTCCGGAATCTCGCCGGACGGCTCGATGCTGAGTGGCTTCTGCGGACGGACGGTCACGATGGCGGCGTCGCCGGACTTGATGAAGTCCGGGTTCTCCTCGGCGACCTCACCCGATGCCGGGTCCAGTTTCTGGTCGATGGACTCGATCGTACACGCGACCTGTGCGGTGTGCGCGTGGAAGACCGGCGTGTAGCCGGCCGTGATCACGGACGGGTGCTGCATGACGACGACCTGCGCCTGGAACGTCTCGGCGACGGACGGCGGGTCGTCGGCCGGGCCACAGACGTCGCCACGGCGGATGTCGTCCTTGCCGACGCCACGGACGTTGAACCCGACGTTGTCGCCCGGACCGGCCTGGTCGACTTCCTCGTGGTGCATCTCGACCGTCTTCACCTCGCCGCCCACGTCGGACGGCTGGAAGGAGACGTTGTCGCCGGGGTTGAGCGTCCCGGTCTCGATCCGGCCGACCGGGACGGTCCCGATGCCGGAGATGGTGTAGACGTCCTGGATCGGCAGGCGGAGCGGCGCGTCCGTCGGCGGCTCCGTCTCCGGCAGGTCGTTCAGCGCTTCGAGGAGGATGGCACCGTCGTACCAGTCGGTGTTGTCCGAGCGCTCGGCGATGTTGTCGCCCTCGAACGCGGAGATCGGGATGTAGGTCGCGTCGTCCGAACGGAAGCGGACCTGCTTCAGGAGCTGCTGGACCTCCTCTTTGACCTCCTTGTAGGTGTCCTCGCTGTAGTCGACGACGTCCATCTTGTTGACAGCGATGATCAGCTCGTTGATCCCGAGCGTGCGGGCGAGGAAGACGTGCTCGCGGGTCTGGGGCGCGACACCGTCGTCGGCCGCGACGACGAGGACCGCGTTGTCGGCCTGCGAGGCACCCGTGATCATGTTCTTCACGAAGTCACGGTGGCCCGGACAGTCGACGATGGTGAAGTAGTAGTCGTCGGTGTCGAACTCTTGGTGGGCGATGTCGATGGTGACACCACGCTCGCGCTCCTCGGCGAGGTTGTCCATCACGTAGGCGAACTCGAAGCCGCCCTTGCCCTTCTCCTCTGCTTCCTCGCGGTACTGCTCGATGACGTGCTCGGGGACGGACCCTGTCTCGAACAGGAGTCGCCCGACCAGCGTACTCTTCCCGTGGTCGACGTGGCCGATGATGGCCAAGTTCTGGTGCGGTTTGTCACTCATGGTGAAGTCACGCGCTAAGGCGCTTTGTGGGCCATCCTTCGGTTGATTCCCCTAAAACGATTTCGATACCCGGCACAGACGACCCCGCCGCTTGCTTGCGGTTTGTGGGATCACGTCCCATGGTGTGCCGGGGCACGGCGGCGGTCGTACTCACGACGGTCCCGAGTGAAATCTATCCCGTCGCTGGCAGGTCGACGCGGCGACGGCCGTGCGACGACCGGCCGTGGAGGTGTGCGTGCAGAACGGGCGGCACGGCTGAACGCGCGGTCACACAGAAAGGGTGTCGTCCGTAGGTGCTACCTTCGACAACTAGGCAATCTCGGCTTGTGGGGTGTGAAATCGTGACACGATGCTGACCGACCACTACTCGGTAGCCTGGCCGGAATCCAACTCCCGTTGCGCGTGGAGTAGCATCCCTCGCCACGTCAGCCCGTGACGCTTCTTCGTCGCTTTTAGACTCTCGTACTGTTTTTCGTCGATCTCAATGTTGATGTTCTTCATGTCGCATAGTTTGTGACCGACGGTGTTAACTGTGACTAACACTAATGTAACATTGTGTCCGAGATGGTGACGAAGACGTTACAGGCCACACTCACCACGCCCACCACGTGGAAAGAGGAGCGTCTACAGCGGCTCTTGGACACCTACCGCGACGCACTCCACGACGCCTTCGACAACAGGGCAGACACAATGTCGGCTGTCAATGATGTTGTGACCCCATATGAACTGCCGTACCAAGCCAAAGACGCGCTCAAGTCTTTCGTCCCAAAACTCCGCCGGACGTACAATGCCGAGGAGTTAGACGACGAGCATCCGCTTCGACTCGTCAATCGGGCCGCAAAGTTCGACTACTCCGAGGAGCGTAAACACGGCTTCGTGTGGCAGGTCCCGCAACCCGGTCGCGGGACGAATTTCTGGATTCCACTTCGGATTAACCCCGAACAGGAATCGCTGTGGTTCGACCTGCTCTCCGAAGACGCGACAGCAGGCGAGTTGCGCCTTCAGCGACACCGCACGTCGTGGGAATTGCACGTCACCGTCAAATACCCGGTCGAAGAACCGGCCGAACCAGACGACCCGACCTACATCGGATTCGACGTAGGCGAGAGCGCGTTGATCACGGGCTGTGCCCTCAAACGCGACGTACCACGGAAGCCGATGCTCGTTAGCGGCAGTCGAGCGCGACACCTCCGCAAAGAGATGTTCATGACCCTCCGCCGGCTCCAGTCGAGAGACGCCGCCGAGTGGCGCGTGGACGAACGATTCGACCACTATCAAAATGCTCTGACGGATATTATCGAGAAAGCCTCTCGGCAGGCCGTCGAGTACGCTGGGTCCTTCGATAACCCGGTTATCGTTCTCGAAGATCTGTCGTATATCCGTGAACGGTTGGACTGCGGCAAGTTCATGAACCGTCGTCTTCACGCATGGGCGTTCGCACGGCTACAAGGTCGAATCGAAGACAAAGCGATGGAGGTGGGAATTCGTGTCGAGTACGTCAACGCGGCGTACACCTCCCAGACGTGCCATGCCTGCAGCCGCCTCGGTCAACGAAGTCGGCAGGCGGAGTTTGTATGTCCACACGACGACTGCCACGTAACGGAGTTCCAAGCAGACATTAACGCGGCGGCGAACATCGCCGGTCGCGTCGACTCGTGGGGAGAGAGCGTCCGTTGGGAACCCGGACACGATGACTCGCCACGAGATGGGAGCGCCTGTGACAGCGCCACAGTCCACCGAGAGACGAGTCCGAGACCCGGATAGATGACGCTCTCGGCGCTTTCGGACTGAAACCTGCCAACCCGGATTCCCCTTGTAGGGGAACTCCCGCCGTTGACCGCGGGAAGGATGCCACCTGGCGGACGACGGGATAGCCTCCACAGGCATGGCAAAATGCGGGCGGAAGCGTTCACATCAACTCACAGCAAGTTCATCAGTGTTTCCCTTCCGTGACGGACGGTTTAAGCGACCAGCGCGCCGAGCCGTGGTATGCTCAGCTTCATCGGACTCGGTCTCTACGACGAACGGTCGATCACCGTCGAGGGACAGGAGACACTCCGGGCCGCCGACCGGGCGTTCGCGGAGTTCTACACCAGCCGTCTCGTCGGCGCGAGCGTCGCGGACCTTGAAGCGGCCCACGGCGTCGACATCGAAGTCCGGGACCGCGCGGGCGTCGAACAACACCCCGAACCGATCTTAGACGCTGCCGCAGACGAGCACGTCGCCTTCCTCACCGCCGGCGACACGATGATCTCCACGACCCACGTCGACTTACGCCTCCGGGCCATCGAGCGCGGCATCGAGACCGAGGTGATCCACGGCGTCACCGCCCAGTCGGCCGCGAGCAGTCTCACCGGCCTCCAGAACTACCGCTTCGGGAAGGCGACCACCCTCCCGTTCCCCTACGCCCACGGTGGCGACGACGTGCCACAGAGCGTGATCGACACCATCGAGGTGAACCGCGAGCGCGGCCTCCACACCGTCGTCTACCTCGACATCAAGGTCGACGGTCCCCGCGCACCGGACGGCGACCACGAGGAGTACATGACCGCCGACACCGCCGCCGGGCTGCTCGCCGAGGGGTGGCAGGACACACTCGGGGTCGTGGTCGCCCGCGCTGGCAGTCCCGACGCGGTCGTCGCCGGCGACCGACTCTCCGCGCTCGCCGCCCGCGACTTCGGTGGCCCGCTCCACCTGCTGGTGATCCCCGGCGACCTCCACCACGTCGAGGCCGACGCACTCGCCGGTCTCGCCGACACACCCGCAGACCTGTTGCCCGAATAGCGCACTCACGATCCGATCGTAATCTGCTCCAGATCCGATCCCGATCTCGATCCGATTGCTACCGTTTCGACTCCTCGTCGCCACCGACAGCGTACTCGTCGCCCGCCCCGTCGGTTCTGACCCGCGAGACGTCCAGCGCCTCGTGGAGGTCGTGTTCCTCCTTCGTCACCAGATACAGCACGTCCTCGATGACGGTCAGGAGTTCGGGCAGTTCCCGCACCACGAGGTACGTGATCCCGACGAGCGCGACGACCGCGAGCAGTTGGCTGATGACCCGATCCGAGAGGAAGAAGGAGACCATGTACGGATCTGAGGAGCCGAACAACAGCAGCACCTCGTCGACGAAGAACTGCATGTACTGTTTGCCGAAGACGATGCCGATGAACGTCGTCCGGAGCAGGTTCAGTCCGTAGATGATGGGTACCGCGATGGCCAGCCCTCGGAGCTTCCGCCGCAGTGGAGCCTTCACCGCCGCGATCAACCCGGCGAAGATGGCGATACTGCCCAGCCCAGTGCAGGCCAGGACGACCTCGAAGACGAGTCGCCGGCCGTCGGTCGTGAACATGAAGGCGTTCTGGTAGCCGGTCTCCGGGCCGGTCACGGGCGTCGGACTGAATCCTAACGTCTGGATCAGGAAACCGGTCTGGTCGGCGACGGTCGTGATGAGCAGTTCACGCGGCGCGGGCACCGCGACACCCGCGAGCACGACGGCGGGAATCGTCTCGAAGGGGAGGTAGACGAGTCCCATCACCGCGATGGCCCGCGAGAGGACGAACAGCGAGTCGCGGCCCTGCCAGAGCAACCAGCCGGTGTAGAGACACGCCGGGACCGCCAGCACGGTCAGGATGCCCTCGACGTAGCTCTTGTGGACGAACGCGAAGTGCGGGATCAGGACGAACCAGAAGCCGGCGAACCCCGCCCACGCACCCGCCGTCAGTCCGCGACCGAGGTCGGGACGGCGGTCCGCGAGGAGGACCCCGGCGAGAAACGTCGCGATGACGACCCACGCGAGCGCGTCGGAGAGCGGTCCCGGTGCCCACGCGAACGCGTCGAGCAGGGCGTCGAACATACCCGAACCGACGCCCGCGTCGGATAAATCCCTTGTCGTTGCGTGTAGCGGACCCGACCGACCGGGCGACAGGTGCGAACACCGTCGCTACTCGGGAGATATCACGGCGACGCTACCGCTGGCGGGTGTAGCGTCCGAAAGAAAGAACCGCGAAAGGACCGGCGGAAGCCGGTTAGTTAGTTGTCGACGTTAGTCGCGCCGGAGCGCGAGCAGGGCCGCACCGAGCAGGGCGAGGACTGCCACGACGGCACCGAAGCCGGGCGTGGTCGTCGTCGTCGTCTCGGTCGGCGTCGGCGTCGCGGTCGCCGTTGCCGTCGGCGTCGGCGTGGCCGTCGGCGTCGGCGTCGGCGTTGCCGTCGGCGTGTCCGTCGGCGTCGGCGTCGCGGTCGGCGTCTCCGTGTCGACCTGCTCGACGACGATGCCGTCGAACTCGGTCGTGCCGTCGAGGGACGGCGACGCGCTCACGGTTGCCGTGAAGTTCGTACCGACCGGCGTGTCCGCGAAGTCGAACGTCGCGTTGTACGTGCCGTCTGCCGACACGTTGACGGTCTCACTCATGACGAACGGGTTCTCGGCACCACTGACGGACCGGACGCGCACGGTGATCTCGCTACCGGGCGCGATGGTCGTCGTGCCGGTGACCTCGCCGTCCTCGGCCTGGCCGATTTCGACGATGTCCTGAGCGTTCGTGTTGAGGGGAGCCTCACGGTCGACGACGCGGAAGTTGGTCGAGACGCGCTCGTCCTTCTTCGCGTCGTTCAGGGTACCAGCGTTGTCGTCCTCGGAGACCGCGTTGACCTCGAAGGTCGCGTTGAAGCGGTCGCCGGATTCGACGTCGACGGTGTCACCGCCACGGTCCGCGTCGGCGGTCGTCGGGACCACGACGAAGAGCATGTTCCGCTCGTCGTCGAGGATGAAGCTAAGTTCGCTGGTCGGGATGGTCTTCGGATCGGTGTTCGGGTCCGGGTTCGACTGCTCGACCTGGAGACTGACCGGAGTCGTCTCGGAGTCGTCGTCGACCGCACCGAAGGCACCGTTCAGGTTACCGTTCGCTTCCTGGTAGTTCTCGAGGTAGCCGAAGACACCGGAGGCCTGGACCTGGACGACTGCGAGGTCGCGCTCTGCGACGTCGCGCTGCTGGGTGACGTCGCCTGCCTCGATGGCGGCAATCACGTCGTCACCGGTCTCCAGGTCGCCTGCGGCGTCACTGAAGGTGACCCACGGCTGGGCGGACGTCGTGGCGCGCTCCGTCACGGCGAGCGTGCCGACTGCGTCCGGACCACTGCCGAGGTCCTCCGCGTCGCGGGAGACCTCGATGTCGTAGTTACCAGCGTCGAGCGCGCCCGTGACCGTCGCGTTGAGGTCGTAGACGCTGACGGAGGTGTCGTCCGGCTCTGCGGACATGACGCCACCGTTGTTGCTGGAGGTGTCGTAGGTGTTGATCGTGACGTTCGCAACGCCGTCCTCGTCGTCGTCGACGACTTCGTAGGTGACGTTGTAACCGATGTCCTCGTCACCGACGCGGAGGTAGCCCGTGTCGGTCTCGGAGAACGTGACCGTCATGTTGACTGCGTCACCGGTCTCGACCGTGTACGAACTCTCGTTCAGGTCGAGCTCGGCGGTGCCGGCCTTCTCGACCGTGATGTCGGCCGAGGCCTCTGCCGTCGTGTCGACGACGGAGAAGTTGAACTGGTAGTCACCGGCACTGACGTCGGTGAAGTTAGCTGCGATGTCTTCGTCCTTGTTGAGCGTGATGTACACCTCGTCGGTGTTCGCACGCACGCTGTCGCCGAAGATGTCTTCGAGCGTCGACTGGCTGAGGCCGTCTGCCTCGACGGACGCGTTGAAGTCACCGGTCCGGGTCGGCGAGTCGACCGACAGGTCGGACGTCTCCTCGTTGTCGACCGTCGTCGGGTCGAACTCGGCGTCCAGCGTCTGGACGGTGATGTCGAAGGTGTCACCAGTACCGGAGCCGATGGTACCGTCGTCGACCGACAGTGCAGTACCACGGTTGTCAGCGGCGACGAGCGCGTAGGACTCGCTGTCGAGCGAGGACGTGTCGATGAGCGCCTCGCCAGCGCCGTCAGTCGTGAACGAGAGGGCCGTCGTCGAGAGGTCCCCGTCGCTGTCGATCAGACGGATCTGGTAGTCGGTGTTCGGCGAACCGCTGACGAACAGTTCCTGACCGGCGAAGTACAGCGAGCCGGTGTTCAGGGTGTTGTCAGCGTCGCTCTGGGACGAGCCAGCGTCCTGAACCGTCAGGGTCTGGGTCGGGCCCGATGCGGGCGACACGTCGTCGGCGTCCTGGTAGTCGCCGTCAGCGTTGAAGTCGACACCGAAGCGGGCGTCGACGTCCGTGTCGGAAGCGACCTGCGGCAGTGCGACGTTGGTCAGCTCGTACTCGAGCGTGACCGTGTCGGTCGCACTGGTGCTACCGGACGAGTCGTCCTGGACGGTGACGTTGACGACGTTGTTCGTGCTGTCCACGTTCGTGGAGCCAGCAGTCGCAGCGCCGGACGTAACCTCAG
The DNA here is from genome assembly GCF_020567425.1 of Salinirubrum litoreum. NCBI lineage: Archaea > Methanobacteriati > Methanobacteriota > Halobacteria > Halobacteriales > Haloferacaceae > Salinirubrum > Salinirubrum litoreum. The sequence goes on from NZ_JAJCVJ010000001.1 coordinate 1,470,452, forward strand.
GATTGCTGATGGACGAACTGCTCAGGTCGACCGCGTCGGGCATCTCCAGAACGAGGTTCTGGTTCTGCGAGTCGGCGGTGTCGACCGTCGCTGTCAGCGTTACGGTGTGGTCGTTAGTCGTTCCTTCGTCGGCCGCATTCGGCGTGATCGTCACCGAATCGGCGTTTGCCGCAGCGGCTGTCCCGGTGAACGCGACGGTGCCCGCGAAGACGGACATAACCATCAGCGCAGCCAGGATCAGGCTACGGACTTTATCGTTCGTGCTTGTCATGTTTGGTGTGGTTTCCGTTCGCGGCGACAGCACCTTTCTCGCGTCCTGAGACCGACACGCCCAGCACCGCGCTGGACTCGAACAACGATACTCACTTCTGCCACCATGGGTAGGGGTACATCCAGTTGGTAAGTCGCTCGTTATAAATGCTTTGTGGTAGGTTATGCGGCGCGTTATGTCTTCACACACCCGAAATCGGGCGGTAGAGCCGTTTCGGAGCGTGTCCGAGTTCGACAGTCTCGGATAGTTGTCACCCGGTCGTCTGCCGACCGTCAGACGCCCTCCGGGCCGGCGTCGGCCACGCTCCGGCCGAAACTGGGGGTCACTCCGTAGGCACGTGGGAATATCGACGACCCGTGAGCAATCGTGTAGACGCAGCGATACGTCTACAGTGGTCGACTGTCTTCGTTCGTGATAGATCCGGTCGGGTCGGGAGCGGATCGGCCACGGCCGATCACGAGACGGCGGTTCGGTCGCCTCCGACAGCGCCGCCGCTGGCGGGTGTAGCGTCCGAAAGAAAAGCCGCGAAGGGACCGGCGGAAGCCGGTTAGTTAGCTGTCGACGTTAGTCGCGCCGGAGCGCGAGCAGGGCCGCACCGAGCAGGGCGATGATCGCCACGATCGCGCCGAATCCGGGCGTGGTCGTGGTGGTCGTCTCCGTCGGCGTCGGCGTCGCGGTCGGCGTGTCCGTCTCCGTCGGCGTCGGCGTTGCCGTCGGCGTTGCCGTCGGCGTGTCCGTCGGCGTCGGCGTGTCCGTCGGCGTCGGCGTCTCGGTCGTCTCCTCGACGACGACACCGTCGAACTCGTCTTCACCGTCGAGTTGCGGCGACGCACTCACGGTTGCCGTGAAGTTCGTGCCGACCGGCGTGTCCGCGAAGTCGAACGTCGCGTTGTACGTGCCGTCTGCCGACACGTTGACGGTCTCACTCATCACGAACGGGTTCTCCGCGCCGCTCACGGAGCGGACCCGCACGGTGATCTCGCTACCGGGTGCGATGGTCGTCGTGCCGGAGACCATCGCCTCCTCGGACTGCTCGATCTCCACGAGGTCCTCGGCGTTCGTGTTGAGCGGTGCCTCGCGCTCGGTCACGCGGAACGTGGTCGAGACACGCTCGTCACGCTTCGCGTCGTTCAGCGTGACGTCGTCCTCGTCGAGCGCGTTGACTTCGAGCGTCGCGTTGTACTGGTCACCGTCCTCGGCCGGGATGCCCGAGCCGGAGGTCGGTGCCACGACGAAGAGCATGTTGCGCTCGTCGTCGAGGATGTACGTCAGGTCGTCGAGGTCGTACTGCTTCGGATCGGTGTTCGGGTCGGGGTTCGACTGCTCGACCTGCAGACTGACGGGGAGCGTCTCGTCCTCGTCGTCGACTTCACCGAAGCCGTTTGCGATGTTACTCTGTGCTTCGAGGTAGCCGAAGATGCCGGAGACCTCGAACTGGACGACCGCGAAGTCGCCCTCTGCGACGTTGCGGCGCTGGGTGACCTCGCCGGCCTCGATGGCGGCGATCACGTCGTCACCACGGTCCAGGTCGCTCGCGGCGTCACTGAACGTGACCCACGGCCGGGCGGCCGTCGTGGCGCGCTCGGTGACGGCGAGCGTCCCGACTGCGTCGGGGCCGCTACCGAGGTCCTCTTCCTGCTGCGTGACCTCGATGTCGTAGTTACCCGCGTCGAGCGGACCGTCGACAGTCACCTGGTCGAAGTTACTGGCGACGTTGACCTCGCCGTCCTCGTCTTCGGCCAGCATGAGGCCACCGTTGTTGTCGGCGGTGTCGTAGGTGTTCAGCGAGACGTTGAGCATCCCGTCCTCGTCGCCGTCGATGACTTCGTAGGTGACGTTGTAACCGATGTCCTCGTCACCGATCCGGATGAAGCCCTCGTCCGTCTCGTCGAACGTGATCGTCATGTTCGTCGTGTCGCCGGTCTCGACCGTGTAGGAACTCTCGTTCAGGCCGAGTTCTGCGGTGCCGGCGCGTTCGACCGTGATGTCGGCAGTCGACTTCGCCGTCGTGTCGACGACGGAGAAGTTGAACTGGTAGTCACCACGGTTCACGTCGGTGAAGTCGGCCGTGTTGTCGACGTCCTTGTTGAGCGTGATGTACACGGCGTCGTTGTCGTCACCGGCGTCGCGGAGCGAGTCGGCGAAGATGTCCTCGACGGTCGAGTTGCTCAGACCGTCGACTTCGACGGACGCGTTGAAGTTACCCGTCCGGGTCGGCGAGTCGACTTCCAGCGTCGTGGTCTCGTCGTCGTCGACCGTGTCCTCGTCGAACTCGGTCGTGAGCGTCTGGACGGTCAGGTCGAACTGCGCGTCGTCGACGCTACCGGGACCGGTGATGCTCCCGTCGTCGACGAGCAGCGCCTGTCCACGGTTGTCGCCCTGGACGAGCGCGTAGGACTCGCTCTCGAGCGGGGCCGTGTCGATGACGGCGTCACCCGCACCGTTCGTGGTGAACGAGAGTTCGGTCGTCGAGAGGTCGCCGTCGTCGTCGATCAGCCGGATCGAGTAGTCGGTGTTCGCGTCACCGTTGACGTAGAGCTGCTGTCCGGAGAAGAACAGCGACCCCGAGTCGAGGTTCGCGTCGGCGTCCTCGGCGGAGGCACCGGAGCCGTCCGCGTCGACGACGGTCAGCGTCTGGGTCGGTCCGTCGGCCGGGCTCACGTCGTCTGCGGACGTGTAGTCACCGTCGGCCGTGTTGTCGATGCCGAACCGGGCGTCGACGGACGTGTCACCGTCGACGTCGGCCGGCAGTGCGACGTTCGTCAGCGTGTACTGGACGGTGATGGCCTCCGTGGCGCTCCCACCGTCGTCCTCGACGGTCAGGTTGACGTTGTTGTTCGTGTCGTCCACGTCCGTCGACCCGGCGGTCGCGGCACCAGAGGTGACCGTCGCACCGGTGATCGACGAACTACTCAGATCGACCGCGTCCGGCATCTCCAGAACCAGTACCTGGTTCGTCGAGTCAGACGCGTCGATCTCGGCTTCGAGCGTCACTGTGTGGTCGTTTGTCGTTCCTTCGTCGGCCGAGTTCGGCGTGATCGTCACCGAATCGGCGTTTGCCGCAGCGGCTGTCCCGGTGAACGCGACGGTGCCCGCGAAGACGGACAGCACCATCAGCGCAGCCAGGATCAGGCTACGGAGCTTGTCGTTCGTGCTTGTCATGGTTTCCTTGGTCTGTGTTGGCGACAGCGTCTTTCTCGCGTCCTGAGACCGACACGCCCAGCACCGCGCTGGACTCGAACAACGATACTCACTCCTGCCACCGTGGGTAGGGGTACGGTCAAACGGTCCGTCGGAATTTATAAATGCTTTGTGGATAGATCCGGCTTTAGAGACCCTCTGACGCCATAATTTGGGCATTTAACCGATTTTAGACCGCTCATAACTGAGTGGTTGTTGGTAACAACGTAGTATCCAATCTGAGCGACACGAGTCGGGGGAGGTGTCGGGCGACGAGACCGATCGCGCGTGCGTCAGACGCGTGGCTGTCGGGGTCGAACTGTGACAGAAGATCGGCGGCGAGTGGTCGACGCGACCTGTGCTCAGTTCGGGAACAGCGGTTCGCCGTCGCCGCGTTCGAGGAGTTCGATCTCGTGGCCGTCCTGATCGGTCGTGAAGGCGTACAGGTCGTCACACGACGCGGGGTCGCGGTAGTCGGCCGCCTCGCGGACCATGAGGTCGTCCCAGGCCTCGTGGAGGTCGTCGACCTCGACGGCGAGGTGACCCCACGCGTCGCCCATCGTGTACGAGCGCCCGTCGTAGTTGTAGGTCAACTCGACCGACATCGCCTCTGCGGGGGCGTCCGTGGGTCGCATGAAGTAGTTCGCGAAGGTGTCGGACTCCCAGCGACCGGCGTGTTCGTACTCGAACTTCCGGGTCCAGAAGCCGAGTGCGTCGTCGGCGTCCTCGACGCGGATCATCGTGTGGTCCAGCGACCAGAGCGCGCCCTGATCGCGCTGGACGATCTCGACCTCGTGGCCGTCGGGGTCCTTCACGAAGGCGTACCGGCCGCCACAGGACTCGGGGTCGCGGTAGTCCTCGACGCCCTCGTCCATCAGTTGCTGGTAGTAGGCTTCGAGTTCGCCCTCGGGGACACGCACGGCGATGTGACCCCACGCGTCGCCCATCTCGTAGTCGGACTCGCCGTGGTTGTAGGTCAGTTCCAGCATCGCGCCGGCGTCGTGCATCTCTGCGGGACCGAGGTAGACGTTGGTGAAGGTGTCTGCCTCCCACCGGGCCTTCTCCTCGTAGTCGAGGTGGGTGGTGTACCAGTCGAGACTCTCCTCCAGATCGCCGACCCGCATCATGACGTGATCGAGTGTGCCGGACATACGGTTCGAGAGTCGGTCGCGCGGTCGAAAAGGCTACCGGACGCGGTGTGTGTCGCTGGCAGGACGCTCTGCGAGTCACACACCCGAGTCGGGTGATTCGAGCCACCAGTCCCGTCGAGAACGGCTCACAGCCTCACTCGGCCCGTTCACACTCCGTCGAATCCCCGCCAGGTGAGGAAGAACGGGCGTGTGTGAAGACACCGGGGAGGGTCGGCGTGAACGAGACGGTAGAGACGACAGCGAGGCGAGGGACCGAACGGGCGAGAGAAGCCCTCTCGCATCACGTTAGGCCGTACCGAGACGACCGAGAGGCAGAGTCCGAATGGTTGTACGGCGAGCACGAATGTTCACACACTGTTGCAGTCTCTCGGTTTCGGTGACGAAGCACACTGATAGGTAGACGCGTCTGTGAGAACGCTCACGGTCGGGACGAAGAAAACCGGGAGACGCAGTCGACGTGGCCTCCAGACTGAGCCACCACTACCGACCATCTCGTCCGACGCTCCACGGGGCCACGGCCAGGTCACGTTCGGTTCACACACACGTCTCTGCCGGGATTTCCTCCGAGTGTGAACGGGACGACCGGGCCCGACGACACCTCTCGGCGGCGCTCACCGCCTCAGGTGATCAGCGACCGAGTGTGAACCACGGGGGCGAGACACCGACCGCCCACGTTTCAGAAGTCGATCCGACTCCCGGAGGAGAGGTCACGGTCGCCGTCCGCACCGAGGCTGTCGAACTCGTAGTCGTCGTCCGTGAGATAGACGTCGCCGTCGCTGGCTTCCACGCCGATGCGGTCCAGCATCGCCCCCTCGCAGGGACCGAAGTCACAGAACCCCGTCTCGCGCTCGAAGGTCGCGCCGTGCTTCTGACAGACTAGTTCCTCCCCGCGCACGAGCGCGCCCGACCCCCTGTCGAGTCGCACGTCGGTCCAGTGTGGACACGAGTTGCGGAACGCGACCACGCCGTCCGCGAGTCGCGTCAGAATCGCTTCCGTCGTGTCGGTCCCGTCGCGGAGCGTCACCAGCAGCGTCCCGTCGGTCGGCACCTCGTCGGTCGCCACGATCCGGCGCGCGTCGTCCATATCGACCACTGCGAGTCGAGCGACACAACGGTTCCGCTCTCGACTCGCCTGCCGGACCGCAATCTGTCACTCGCGAAACTGGCGTGCGACAGGCTCACACCGCCGACAACAGGCTTTTACGTCGGTAGTCGAAGACCCGAACGAGCGTGCTGGGTGACGTACTCACCGAAGTCGAGTCGCGGCAGAAGACCCTGACCGTGTTCAACTACGACGGGTCACGCCGCCTGACCGAGAACATCCAGCGGTACTTCTCGCTCCGGAACGTCGAGGTGACGACCGGCCGGACGCGTCCCGTCTCGCCGTCGAACTTCGTCCTGCTCCACGAGGACGGCAGGACTCTCGCGGCCTCCGATCTGGCGGACCTCCGGGACCACCTGCTGGCCGACTCGACCGCCGCCTACGTGCGCGGCGAGAAACCGCTCGACGAGATCGACTACCCCGACGTGTTGACTCGACTCGACGACACCGTCTTCACCGTCTCCGGCGTGCAGACCCTGCTGATGGTGAAGGTCTCCCGGTACATCGAGGGACTGGCCGGCGGCCGGGCCACCGGAACGCTCCGGGCCGGCTTCCAGGACCTCGACCGACTCACCGACGAACCCGGCACCCGGCGGGTCTACCGCCGCCTCGTGGATCGCGGCGTCGACGTCCACGCCTACGGCCACCCCGGCGATCCGGCGACCGACGGCGGCCCGCACACCACACAGATCGAAGACGGCGACTCGACGACACCGGCGGGCGTCACGGCCCACGCCGAACCCGTCCCGGAGTTGGCCGACTGCTGGTTCGTCGTCTACGACGGCGGCGACCGCCCGGAGCGCGCGGCGGCGCTGCTCGCCGAGCGACGCGAGGACGGCTTCTACGGCTTCTGGACCTTCGAGACCGAGACCGTCGACCGCATCGACGCCTACCTCGCCCGCGCCTACTGACTGGACGAGGGATCGTCGCCGGTCTCGGAGTCGCCCGTGCTCCCCGACTCGTCGGCCGACTCGACCGCGTAACACTCCCGTTCGACCAGCGCGTCGTAGAGCCGCGAGAGCAGTGGCGTCACCGGTCCGCCGTCGACGTCGATGCCGTCGACGGTCCCGACGGGCCGAATCTCCCGCGTGGAACTCGTGAGAAACACCTCGTCTGCCGACCGGAAGTCGTCCGGGGTGTACCGCCCCGTCCGAACCGGCAGGCCCTCCGACTGCGCGAGGTCGAGCACGACGTCGCGCGTGACGCCCGGCAGGACCGGACCCTCCAGACTCGGGGTGTGGAGCGCCCGGTCGTCCACGAAGAAACAGTTGCTCGTCGTCCCCTCGGCGACGGAGCCGTCCATGTCGAGGATCAGCGCCTCGTCGGCACCGGTCACCCGCAGTTCCAGGCCGGCCAGCACGCCGTTCAGGTAGTTGTGCGTCTTCGCCTTCGAGGGGAGCGCCCGGTCCGGCGGTCGGCGCGTCTTGACCGTCTGGAGGGTCGCCGGCCCGTCCCAGGTCGACTCGCTCTCCCGACCGCCACGCGGGAGGGGTCGACAGGTGACGACGACGGTCGGGTCGATCTCCTCGCTCGGGACGATGCCGCCCGTGTCCGGCCCGCGAGTGATCGACAGGCGGATCGACGCGTCGGCGAGGTCGTTCGCGTCGAGGACCGCCGCGACCCGACTCCGGAGATTCGCACGCGAGAGACCGTGGTCGAGCGAGAGAATCTCGCAGGTGTCGGCGAGTCGGTCGAGGTGTGCGTCCCACCGGAAGAGCGTGCCGCCGTAGACGCGGACCGTCTCGAAGGCCGCGTCACCGTATTTGAAGCCGCGATCCGAGACGTGGACGGTCGCCTCGCTCGCGGGCACGAGATCGCCGTCGACGTGGTACTGGCGTTCGGTCATCGTCGTCGGTCCGCCCCCGGCGACCGACGCCGGGGGTCGTCGATCACTGCTCGTTCGCGCGGTCGATCCAGCGGGCGACCCGCTTCGGCGACACGTCGATCTCGTCGCCGAGGTCGTCGGCGTCCGCGTCGGCCAACTGCGCCACCGTCTCGATACCGGCCGACCGGAGTCGGTCGGCGTAGGCCGGCCCGATCCCCTTCAGCGTGTCCACCGAGGGACTGGTGTCGACGTCGTCGGCGTCCGAGGACGCCTCGTCTTCGGTCTCGTCTACCGCCTCGTCTTCACTGTCGGTCGCGTCGGTCGCGTCGGTCGCGTCGGTCGCGTCGGTCTCCGCCGCCTCGCTCTCGGCGTCTTCGATCTCCTCGCCCGTGTCGGTCACGACCGGTTCCTCGGTCGTCTCGCCGACTTCGTCTTCGGCCTCCTCGATGACGACCTCGTCGTCGTCGCCCACGTCGACGGTCGCCTCCGCCGGTTCTGCGGCCTCGTCTGCGTCGGTCTCGGCGTCGACCATCGACCCGGTCGAGGCGGCGGCGGCGGTCTCCTCGGCCGCCGTGTCGTCGGTCTCGGCGACCGTCTCGTCTGTCCCGTCTGTCTCGTCGGTCTCCGTCTCGACGTCGTCCGTCTCTGCGTCCGCCGCGACCGCCTCGGGGTCGTGATCCGCGTCGGACACGTCCTCGACCGCCTCGGCCGACTCTGCGGCCTCGTCTGCGTCGGTCTCGGCGTCGACCATCGATCCGGTCGAGGCGGCGGCGTCGGTGTCCGTCGCGACCGGGTCGTCGGTGCCCTTCACTGCGGCCTCGGACTCGGTCGCCGGCGTCTCGCGCGTGTCACGCTCGACGGTGACGCCGGCGTCGTTCCCGTTCGAGCGCTCGTTCGACCCGCCGTCCAACCCGAGGAGCGACTTCAGCTTGTCCAAGAGTGCCATTGCGTGGTAGTAAGGTGGTGGTATATTTAAAAGCGTCCGCCGGTCGGCCCTCCGGTCGGCCGGTTCGCGTGCCGTGCGTCGGCCCGTGACCGACGCCCGTCTGTCGTGAGTCAGACGCGTGGATCGAGCCACACCGCTCGTCAGTCCGACGACTCGTCAGTCCAGTTCCGCCCGGAGCGCCTCGTTCATCGCGTCGACCGGCGCGTCCCGGCCGGTCCACTGCTCGAAGGCGACGGCCGCCTGGAACAACAGCATCCACGCACCGTCTATCGTCTGTGCGCCGGCCGCCGCCGCGTCGCGGAGCAGTCGCGTCTCGCGGGGACTGTAGACGGCGTCCATCACCGCGAGGTCGGCGTGGAGCAGATCGGCCGGGACCGGCGTCGCGTCCTCGTCCATCCCGACGCTGGTGGCGTTGACCAGCACGTCCGCCCGGGGGACCGTCTCGGAGAGCGTGTCGAGACCGCCACCGGTCGCGTCCGGGACCGCCTCGGCCAGCGACGTGGCGGTCTCGACGGTCCGGTTGGCGACGTGGACCGACGCGCCGGCGTCCGCCAGCGCGAACGCGATCGCTCGGCCCGCACCGCCCGCGCCGACGACGACCGCGTCCGCACCCGCGAGCGACACGTCGTGGCGTTCCAGCGCGCGGCGTGCGCCCGCCGCGTCCGTGTTGTAGCCCCGTGGCACCTCGCCCGAGAAGTCCACCGTGTTGACCGCACCGATGCGCCGGGCGAGGTCGTCCGGGTCGACGTGCGCGAGGACGGCCTGCTTGAACGGGATAGTGACGTTCAGTCCCCTGATGCCGAGCGTCTCGGCGGCCGCGATGGCCTCCCCGGCGGCGTCGGCCGGTGGCTCGAAGGTGACGTACCGGGCGTCGAGGCCGCACTCGGCGTAGGCGCGTTCGTGGATCGGTGGCGACAGCGAGTGACCGACCGGGTTGCCGACGAGACCGAAGACCTGCATGGTGGCGGTGGCGAGTCGGAGGGACTTGACTGGTTCGGCTCCGTCGACACCGGGCGGCGAGCGTGAACGGGGCCGGCGACGTGCCACCACCGTCTTCGTCCGGTCGTGACCGCGACGGCGTGCCACCGGCGGCGTCAGACCCTGCTCGCGTCGACGGCGGCGAGGATCTCGTCGTAGTCCGGTTCCGTCTTCGTGTCCTCGGCGACCCACGCGTACGTGATCTCGCCGTCGCCGTCGACGACGAACACCGCACGCTTGGCGACCGCGTCCAGTCCGTACTTCTTCCACGCCATGGTGACGTCGTACGCCTCGATGAGTTCGCGGTTCGCGTCGCTGACGAGGCCGTACGTCAGCCCCAACTGCTCCCGGAAGGCGTTCTGTGCGAACGGCGAGTCGACGCTGATCCCGTAGACGGTCCCGCCGGCGTCCGCGAACGCCGACAGGCGGGCCTGGAACGTGGTCAACTCGTGAGAACAGGTGCTCGTGAACGCGCCCGGGAAGAACGCGAGGACGAGTGGTGCCTCGTCGAGACGCTCCGAGAGCGTGAACGATCCGACGTCGTCGTCGCCGTGTGCGAGCGGTGCCGTGAAGTCCGGCGCGTGGTCACCTACGTCGACCATACTCACGCTCTCTACAGTCCAGAACGAAAAGCTGTACGCGTCGGTGATCGCAGGATCGTCCGGGGGGCGAGTCACCGTCTCACGCCGGGAGCGCGCGAAAGCAGAAGCCATACGTCCCCCCCTCGATTACTGCCCAGACAATGAGTAGTCGTCTTCGTCACCCCCTCGTCGCCGTTCTGGCGGCGCTCTCATTGACGTTCCCGTGGATCGGGATCAGCGTCGTCGACACGGGACTGCTGGAGCCACTCGGCGTCACGAGCGCCCAGTTCGGCACGGGTGCACTGAGTACACTCGGCGTCGTCGCGATCAGCGGGGTCGCGGTGCTGGGGGCGTCGTTCCTCCTGGCGTGGGCCGCCGAGACCGCAGAGAAGGACGTGCCGCGCGCGTTCGCACTCGCCGTGCTCGCGGTGCTGGCGGTCGCCCCGGAGTACGCCGTCGACGCACTGTACGCCTGGGAGGCCGGCCAGAACCCCGGTTCGAACGCGGCCAGTCTCGCGGTCGCCAACATGACCGGCGCGAACCGCATCCTCATCGGGCTCGGCTGGTCCGGCATCGCACTCTACACGATCTACCGTGTCGCCTCGACGGGGGACAACTCGGTCGACCGCTCCGGGGGCTTCCTCAAGAGCAAGGTGAACCTCTCCGAGGACATCCCGACCGAGATCTTCTTCCTGTTTCTCGCCACGCTGTACGCCTTCACCGTCCCACTGGGCGGCGGCATCGGGATGGTCGACGTGGTCGTCCTCGTCGGGCTCTACGTCGCGTACATCTACGCCGCGCTGAACGGGCCAGAAGGTCACGAGGAGCAGGTCGGTGTCCCCGCCTATCTGCAGGATCAGTCGAGACTCAGGCGAGTCGCCACCGTCCTCGGCCTGTTCGGCTTCGCCGGAGCCATGATCCTGCTCGCGGTCGAACCGTTCGCCCACGGGCTGGAGTCACTCGGGACACAGGCCGGCGTCGACCCCTTCCTGATGATCCAGTGGGTCGCCCCGCTGGCCTCGGAGTCGCCGGAACTGATCGTCGTCGCGTACCTCGTCAACAAGGCGCGGGCGACCGCCGGCTTCAACGCCTTGATCTCCTCGAAGCTGAACCAGTGGACCCTGCTGATCGGGACCATCTCGGTCGTCTACTCCATCTCGCTCGGCTCCGTGTCGGCGCTCCCGCTGTCGGCAGAGCAGAACGGCGAGATCTGGCTGACGGCCGCACAGAGCTTCTTCGCGCTCGCCATCCTCGTCAACTTCGACATCAGCGTCCGCGAGGCACTGGCGCTGCTCGTCCTGTTCGTCTCGCAGGTCGCGCTGTCTGTGACACTCGTGCAGGAGGGCGTGCTCGATCAACTGCTCGTCCTGCACAGCTACACGGCCGCGTACATCGTGCTCGGCGTCCTCCTGCTGCTCCTCCGGCGTGAGGCGCTCGTCCGACTCGTCCGACTCACGCGCCTGCAGGTGTTCGAGGGCGTCGACACCGGGTCCGAACCGACCGCGAAGACCGCGGCCGCCGAGGACGACTGAGCCGTGTTCGGCATCGTCGTCAGCGAGGCCGATCACGCCTCGACACACGTCCGCGAGCACCTGGTCGACCTGGCCGACTGGACGGAGTGCGAAGACACGGAGACGCCCGCAGACGAGGGTGGCGGGACGGTCTACAGACTCCCGGCAGACGCTCCCGAGACGCCCGGCGAGGTGCCGGTCGAACTCCGGACGTTCGCCGAGTTGCACATCGACATCGACGATCCGACGCCCGCGTTCGGCGACCTCGACCTCCTCGTCTTCGCCTCGCGCCACTCCGGCGACACCGGGGCACTGCTGACCGCGCACTTCACCGGGAACTTCGGGCCGGCGACCTACGGCGGCGAGGCGGGGTCGTTCGCCCGCGCCTGTCCGAACGCGCAGAAGGCGATCGTCTCGGCGTTCGACGAACACGCGCCGGCCGACTACGAGGTCGGCATCGAGTGTACCCACCACGGTCCGACCGCGGTCGACGTGCCGACGATGTTCGCGGAACTCGGCTCTGGAGAGGAACAGTGGCGCGACCCCGAGGGTGCGCGGGCGGTCGCACGAGCCATCCTCGCGGTCGTCGGCGTCCCCGCCGACGGTGACAAGCAGGTCGTCGGCTTCGGCGGCGGCCACTACGCGCCCCGGTTCGAGCGCGTCATCAGAGAGACCGACTGGGCGGTCGGCCACATCGGGGCGGACTGGCCGCTGGAGGAGATGGGCGCACCCGACGCGAACCGCGAGACGCTCCGGCGGGCGTTCGACGCCAGCGCGACCGACTACGCCCTGCTGGAAGCCGAGTACCCCGACCTCGAGGCGGTCTTGGACGACCTCGGCTGCCGGGTCGTCTCGGAGACGTTCGTCCGCGAGACCGACCGCGTGCCGCTCTCGCTGGTCGAGGACGCCGAATCGCGGCTCTGTCGCGTGGACGACGGACTCCGGTTCGGGGACCCGGCACGGATCGGCGGCGACGGCGGCCACTCTGCGAGTCCGGCACCTGAGTCGGACACGACCGACGCGGCCCCGGCCGCGACTGCCGACCTCGTCGTCCGTGATCTGCCGAGCGACCTCCTGTCGGCGGCACAGGGTATCGACGAGGCGGCAGTCTGGGACTGCGTGCGCGACGCCTGTCTCGCCTTCGAGACGGTCGAACACGGGAGCACCGTGGCAGGGCGTGCGGGGTTCTGGCGCGGGTCGGTCGTCGAGGACACAGCGCGACTGCTCGCTGCCCTGATCGAGGTACTGCGCGAGAAGTACGACGAGGTGACGCGAGTCACCGACGAGGAGACCGCCGAGGTCGTCGCCCGGCGGTCGACGTTCGACCCGGAGAAGGCGAAGACGCTGGGCATCTCGGAGGGACCGGCGTTCGGGAGACTCGCGAGCGGACAGGCCGTGGAGGTCGGCGGGCGGACCATCCGACCGGAGACGGTCGAAAGCGAGGAGGTTCGGCAGTTTTCGGTCCGGTCGCTGGTCGACGCACCGGCCGAGTGACCCCCTGTCGGGCGGGAACCACTGAGTTCCCCGGAGAGCGCGTCTGACGCCCGTCTGACGGAGAGGGGAAAGGTAATGAGCCTGGGTGCGCAAGCGTGCGCTATATATATGGACTCCATCGTGGACGAAGCAATCGACGAGGCCGAGGCACAGGAGGATGGGACGGGAGAGACGGTCGGTGACGGGTCCCCCACCGACGGTTCGCCCGCGTCGGGCACCATGACCGACGAAGAGTTACGCGACGTACTGCAGGACCTCCAGACGGACATCACGGTCGTCGGCTGTGGCGGGGCGGGCGGGAACACCGTCAACCGCATGGCCGAGGAGGGGATCAAGGGTGCGAAACTGGTCGCGGCGAACACCGACGTCCAGCACCTCGTGAACACCGACGCGGACACGAAGATCCTGATGGGCCAGCAGAAGACGCAGGGCCGTGGCGCTGGCTCGCTCCCGCAGGTCGGCGAGGAGGCGGCACTGGAGTCGCAAGACGAGATCTACGACGCCATCGACGGCTCGGACATGGTGTTCGTCACCGCCGGACTCGGCGGCGGAACCGGCACCGGATCGGCTCCGGTCGTCGCCAAGGCCGCCCGCGAGGCCGGCGCGCTGACCATCGCCATCGTGACGACCCCGTTCACCGCAGAGGGTGAGGTCCGCCGGACGAACGCCGAGGCGGGCCTGGAGCGACTCCGCGACGTCTCCGACACCGTCATCGTCGTGCCGAACGACCGACTCCTCGACGCCGTGGGCAAACTGCCGGTCCGACAGGCGTTCAAAGTCTCGGACGAGGTGCTGATGCGCTCGGTCAAGGGGATCACGGAACTGATCACGAAGCCCGGCCTCGTCAATCTGGACTTCGCCGACGTGCGCACCGTCATGGAGAAGGGCGGCGTGGCGATGATCGGTCTCGGCGAGTCCGACTCCGAGCAGAAGGCACAGGACTCGGTGAAGTCCGCGCTGCGTTCGCCACTCTTGGACGTGGATATCTCCGGGGCGAACAGCGCGCTGGTGAACGTCACCGGTGGCTCGGACATGAGCATCGAGGAGGCGGAGGGCGTCGTCGAGGAGATCTACGACCGGATCGACCCCGACGCCCGCATCATCTGGGGGACCTCCATCGACGAGGAACTGGAGGGCCAGATGCGGACGATGATCGTCGTCACGGGCGTCGAGTCGCCGCAGATCTACGGGCAGAACGCAGAACAGCAACTGCCCGCCGACGGCGGCGAGGACATCGACTTCGTCGAGTGACGACGCCGGACGACACCGCGGGGTGTCGGGTCGGGACGGGTGTGTCGCACACCGATCTTCTCTCTTCTCTCGGAGGACGTGAGCGCTGCTCGAACGCGTCGACGCGAGTCTCGACCGAGTTCGCCGCGTTAGTGTGCACGAACACGCACATCCAGAGCACATTTCAACAACGCTTATGCAGGATCGTCCGAAACGGCCGCCTGTGACACCCACCGCACCCGGCCCGACGCTCGGCGTCGTCGGCGGGGGACAACTCGGCCGGATGCTCGGCGAGGCCGCCGCCCCTCTCGGCGTCGACCTCGTCGTCTCGGATCCGACGCCCGACTGTCCCGCCGCGCCGGTCGCCCGCGCCCAGATCGAAGGCGATTTCGACGACCCAGAGACGCTCCGTCGACTGGCCGACCGCGCCGACGTGCTGACGTTCGAGATCGAACTGGCCGACCCCGAAGTCCTCGACGCCGTGAGCGACGAGTTCGGCGTCCCGGTCCACCCCGCGCCGGACACCCTCCGGACGATCCAGGACAAACTCGTCCAGAAGCGGGCGCTCGCCGACGCTGGCGTCCCGGTCCCGGAGTTCGTCGCAGTGGACGACGAGGCCGACCTCCGCGAGGCCGTCGAACGCTTCGGCGGCGTGATGCTGAAGGCCCGCGAAGGCGGCTACGACGGACGCGGAAATCTGCCGGTTCAGTCGCCCGACGAGGCCGGCGAGGCACTCGCGGAACTCTCCGGCCCGGCGATGGCCGAGCAGTTCCTCGACTTCGAACGCGAACTCTCGGTCATCGGTGTGCAGGGCGACGGCGAGACGGCGCTGTTTCCCGTCACCGAGACGATCCACCGCGAGGAGATCCTCCGGGAGACGGTCGCGCCCGCACGGGCCGACGACGAGGTACTCGCCCGCGCACGCGAGGTGGCCCAGTCGGTCCTGGACCTGCTCGACGGCCGGGGCGTCTTCGGCATCGAACTGTTCGAGACGAGCGAGGGAGAGGTCCTCGTGAACGAGATCGCCCCTCGGCCGCACAACTCCGGCCACTGGACGATCGAGGGCTGTCAGACCTCGCAGTTCGAGCAACACGTCCGGGCCGTGCTGGGGTGGCCCCTCGGCTCCACGAAACTTCGCGCGCCGACCGTCTCGGCCAACGTTCTCGGCGACGTGCCGGACTCCCGGCGCGCGCAGGTCACGGGACTCGACTCCCTGCTGGCCGAACCGGGCGTCGGCTTCCACTGGTACGGGAAACGCGAGGCGCGACCCCTGCGGAAACTCGGGCATCTGACCGCCGTGGCGGACGCCGGACCAGAGGATTCGACCGACGCCCCGACCCGCGAGGACCTGCTGGCCACCGCCCGCGACCTGCGCGACGGACTAGTATTCGAGTGACCGCCGGAGCGACAGACTCACCGCGACAACACTATCCATGACAGACGCAATCGACGCGATCATCGACGACCTGCGAGCAGAGGCCGACCAGGACCGCGACCCCGAGACGGCCCCGGACGTGGGCATCGTGATGGGATCGGACTCGGATCTCGACACGATGGCGGGTGCCTACGAGGCGCTCGACGAACTCGAGTTCACCGAACAGACCGACTACGACGAGGAGATCGAGGGCTACAGCTACGAGAGCTACGTCGTCTCGGCCCACCGGACGCCCGATCTGATGTACGCCTACGCCGAGACCGCCGAGGCGCGCGGACTGGACGTCCTGATCGCCGGGGCGGGTGGGAAGTCGGCCGACCTGCCGAACATGACCGCCTCCATCGCGTACCCCCTGCCGGTGATCGGCGTGCCGGTCCAGGAGAAGTCAGTGAGTTCCGTGATCGGGATGCCGACCGGCGCACCCATCGTCGCAGTCGACGCGGGCAAGTCGTTCAACGCCGCACTGTCGGCGGCCCAGATTCTCGCCCGGAGCGACCCAGCGTTGGCCGACCGACTGGTGGCGTACCACGAGAACTTAGAGACAGACGTGGCCGACGTCTCGCGTGACCTCCACGAGTTGGGTATCGACGGGTTCCGCGAGAAACACGGCTGAGTCGGGGCCGGTCAGTCCACCAGTTCTGCCGAGTCCGGCGTCTCCGGTTCCACGTTCGCCAGTCGCATCGCGTTGCCGGTCACGGCGAGGCTCATCCCCATGTCGCCGATGACGACCGCGTGGACGACCTGCACGACGCCCGGAATCGCGCCGAGTGCCAGCAGCATCTTGACGCCCAGTGACGACCAGATGTTGCCCCGGATCACGCCGTTCGCCTTGCCCGAGAGGTCGTAGAGGTACGGCAGGCGCGTCAGATCGTCGCCCATCAGCGCCACGTCGGCCGTCTCCAGTGCGGTGTCGGTCCCGGCCGCACCCATCGCCACGCCGACCGTGGCGACCGCCAGCGCCGGGGCGTCGTTCACGCCGTCGCCGACCATCGCGGCCGTCTTCCCGTCTGCGGTCAGTTCCTCCATCGCCGCGACCTTCTCCTCCGGGAGCAGGCCGGCCCGCACCTCGTCCACGCCGACCTGGTCGCCGATGACCTGCGCCGTGCGCTCGTTGTCGCCGGTCAGCATGACGATGCGCCCGACGCCCAGTTCGCGCAACTTGGTGACCGCCCACTTCGACTCGGGCCGGACGGTGTCGGCGACGCCGATGACGCCCTCCAGTCGGTCCTCGGTGCCGACGACGACGACCGTCTTCCCCTCTGACTGGAGGCGAGGGATGACCTCCTCGGCGAGGTCGACGTACTGACCGTGGTCGCAGTCGCTCGGTTCGACGGCGACGCCGCCATCGGTGTGGAGGTTGCCAGAATCGCCGCCGACGTGGGCGTGGCCCAGGTCGAAACCGAGGTCCGCGAACAGGTCCGGCTTGCCGGCGTAGTGGGTCGTCCCGTCGAGGTCGGCCCGGACGCCCTTCCCCGCGAGCGCCTCGAAGTTCTCGATCTCCCGGTCGGGGACACCCTGCTCGTCGGCGTGCTCGGTGATCGCCGACGCGATGGGGTGTTCGGAGCGCGATTCGAGCGCGCGGGCACAGCCCAGCAGATCGGTCTCGCTCGTCCCGTCGAGGGCGATGGCGTCGGTCACCGACAGTTCGCCGGTGGTCAGCGTCCCGGTCTTGTCGAACGCGACCGCGTCCACCGAGCCCATCGCTTCGAGGTACGTCCCGCCCTTGATCAGCACGCCGTTTCTCGCCGCGCTGGTGATGCCCGAGACGACCGACACGGGCGTCGAGATGACGAACGCGCAGGGGCAGGCGACGACCAGCAGGGTCAACCCGCGCGTGAACGCCTCGGTCCACGTGACACCGAAGACGGTCGGCGACGCGAGCGTCGTCAGGATCGCGGCGGCGACCACGGCCGGGGTGTAGATGTCCGCGAAGCGGTCGACGAAGCGTTCCCGCTCGGACTTCTTCGACTGGGCGGCCTCCACGAGGTCGACGACCTTCGAGAGCGTGGAGTTCTCTGCGGTTGCGGTCGTCTCCACCTCCAGATACCCCTCGGCGAGGATGCTCCCGCCGTACACCTCGTCGCCGGGCGACACGTCCCGCGGGACCGACTCGCCCGTGATCGGCGACTCGTCGACTGCCGACCGGCCCTCGCTGACCACGCCGTCGAGGGGGATCTTCTCGCCCGGCCGGACCAGCACCGTCTCGCCGACCGCGACCGACTCCACGGGGACGGTCGTCTCCGCGCCGTCTCTGCGGACCGTCGCGGTGTCCGGCGACAGTTCCATCAGTTCCCGCATCGAGGTGCGCGCCCGGTCCATCGAGAAGCGTTCGAGCAACTCGGCGACGCTGAACAGCACCGCCAGCGTCGCGGCCTCGAACGGGAGGTTCACGAGCAGTGCGCCGATGACGCCCGCGCCCATCAGGAAGTCGATGTCGAGGTTCAGGTTCTTCGCGGAGTAGTAGCCGTTCCGGACGATGGTCTGGCCGGCGACGGCGGCGGCTCCGAGATACGCGAGCCACGCGACCGTGATCTCCCGGCCGACGACCGTCCCGAGCACGGGGTCCGCGATCCCGGCGAGTGGGAGGAACCACTCGAACGAGAGGCCGACCGCGAGCAGGATCGCGCCGGCCCACGTATTCAGGCCGCGCGTGCTGGTCCACACGTCGTGGGGCGACCGGTCGTCGCTGCCGTCGCCGTCGGCGTCCGCGACGCTGTAGCCCGCCCCCTCGATGGCGGCGACGATGCCGGCGCGACTGGTCGCGTCGGGGTCGTAGGTCACCTCGACCGTCCCGGTCGTGGGTCGGGTCTCGAACTCGATCACGCCCGCGACGCGCGCGAGGGCGTTCTCGACCTTCCCGGCACAGGAGGGGCAGTCCATCTCCGGGACCGACAGCGAGTCGGTGACGCCGGACTCGATCTCGTAGCCCGCCGAGCGCACCCGGTCGCGGATCGCGTCGGGCGTGGTCTCCTCGGGATCGTAGGTGACGACGAGGGTGCCGGTCGCCGGGCGGGGGTCGATGTCGAGGATACCCGACAGCGACGCGACGCTCGACTCGACGTTCCCCGCACAGGAGGGACAGTCCATCTCCGGGACCGAGAGTCGGAGGACGGTTCCCTCGTCCCCCGCGTCGCCGCTCGACTGACCGCCGTGCTCGTCGTGGGCGTGGTCGTCGGACGCACACCCACACGACACGTCGCCGTCGGGGTCGTGACCGCCGGCGGACCCGCCGGAATCACCGTCCTCGTGGCCGTGTGGATCACTCATTACCCCACGGTAGCCGTCGGACGGATATTAATCCCCCTATCACGAGAACCGGGATGGTTAGGAAGAATTGTTATCTCAAATCGATTCGATTAACAACACTGTCGGCCCGAGAGGTGAGCGACCCACGACACCACGGGGCACGATCACCAGACTGCGGACCCGTTCGGGGCTGGACGCGACGAGATTCGTTCCGACGTACTTTTCACTCGCCACCGTTTCACGCATCGTATGGCAGATTTCAAGGTCACGGTCGCCGACCCGGACTCGGGGACGACCTACCAGCGCGACGTCGACGGACAGGACGCGAACCGATTCCTCGGCCGAGAGATCGGCGAGGAGGTCGACGGCGGTGCCGTCGGTCTGTCCGGCTTCACGCTGGAGATCACCGGCGGGTCCGACGCGGCCGGCCGACCGATGCGCGAGGACGTGGCGGGTGCGAACCTGAAGGAACTCCTGCTCGACGGCGGTGCGGGCTACAACCCGTCCCGTGACGGCGAGCGCAGGCGCGTCACCGTTCGCGGCCGGCAGATCAGCGAGGAGACGGCCCAGATCAACGCCCGCGTCGTCGACGGCGAGGGCGACGTCGCCGAGGCGTTCGAAGGCGGCGACGACGACGAGTAAGGATGGCAGACCGCGTCGCCAGCGACAACCCGAGCGTCACCACCCACGACGCGCGGGTCGTCCGGGCCGGCGGGACGCGCAGACCGTGCGTCCGCCTGCCGGCCGACGCGGTCCCCACCGACGACTACGTCCGGGTCGTCTGTGACGGCCGGGAGTACCACGGTCGCTTCGTCGCGGACAGCGAGGGAATCGTGCTCCGTGGACTGTACGACAACAGACGCATCGCCCGCGAGGACCGCGACGCCCCGAACCGCCTCGTCGAGTGGCTGGCGTCGGCGGACGTGGAGATCGGTCGCATGATCGCCTGCGACGAGATCGAGTCGGGCTTTCTCTACGGGCTTCGGAAACCGGGCGAGCGCGTGTTCTACGACGCCACCGAGTCGCCGGACTCCTCGCTTGCGGACATCGCGCGGAACCTGGACGGCTGAGTCGCAGGAGGAGCGAGGAGACGGGCGGGTCGTCGACAGACGACGCGACTCACCGGAAGTCACGCTCCTTTTACTCCCCGGTCGCGTTCGCCGGGACATGAGCAAACTCTCGGAGTTCCTCGCGGGCGAGCGCCCGGAGGACGTGGCGCTGTTCCTCGCAGACGACTACCTCGACGAGGACGGGACCATCGCGTCGCACGGCGAGTCGGTCGACGGCGGCGTCGTCCTCGTCGCCGACGGCGAGCAGGGCCGGAGCATCTTCTCGGCCGGCACCGGCATGGACGCGATGCAGTTCGCGAAGGGTGCGATGGGCAACGAGGGCGACATCGCCGCGGACCTCGCCGGCGGCGTCTGTCCCGCGAGTGAGTCGGTAGACGCGAACGAAGCCGACGAGGACGACGCAGACCACGCGGTCCAGTTCGTCTTCGCGTTCGCCGAGGAGCAGAACGAGGAGGTCGGCGGCCTGTACGCCGAGGGTGACGTGATCCACGCCTACGCCCACTGTGACTGCGGGGAGTCGTTCTCGCACAAGTGGGTCACCGGCGAGCGGTAGATGGCCCGCGTCGTCACGGTCGGCAGCGCGGTCGTCGACCGCGTCTACCCGGTGACGAACCTCCCCGCGCCGGACGGCGGCGCGTTCGCCCGCGACGAGCAACTCGCAGACGGCGGGGTCGCCGCGAACGTCGCGGTCGCCTCGGCCCGTCTCGGCCACGAGGCCGGCGTCGTCAGCCGGGTCGGCGGTGACGCGGACGGCGACCGGGTCGTCACCGCCCTCGACGCCGAGGGCGTGGAGACCACCCGTCTCGCTCGCGGCGACGAGCGGACCTCCTTCTCGCTGATCCTCCGTGACGACGACGGCGAGCGGATGATCGTCAACGGCGGGGCGGCGGTCGGTGCCCTCCGCCTCGACGCGGCCGACCGCGACTACTACCGCGACGCGGACGCCGTCTTCACCAGCGCGTACGCGCCCGACCCGGTCGTCTCGACGCTCCTCGACGACGCCCGTGCCGGCGACTGCCCGCCGCTCCTCTTCGACCTCGCGGGCCCCTTCGCGGAACTCGACGGCCGGGGGACGACCCGCGAGACGGTCGACGCCCTCCTCCCGCACGTCGACTGCTTCCTCGCCGGCGAGGTGGCGCTCCGGTCGTACCTCGACTGCACCGGCCGCGAGGCGGCCGAGGAGCTACAGGGGAACGGCGTCGAGCGGACGGCCTTGACTCGCGGGGCAGACGGTGCACTCCTGATCGAGGGCGAGGAAGTCGTCGAGGTCCCGGCGTTCGACGTGCCGGTCCGGGACACGACCGGCGCGGGGGACGCCTTCGCCGCCGGCCTCGTGGACGCGTGGCTCTGTCGTGATCTGCCGGCCCGAGAAGCGGGGCGGTTCGCCGCCGCCGTCGCCGCCGAGAACTGCACTGCCGAGGGTGCCCGTGGGGGTCTGCCGGACCGGGAAACCGTCGCCGAGCGATTGGCGGAGTAGTTACTCCTCGGCGGATTCGGTGTCCGTCTCGTCGTCTGTGTCGTCGGCCTCGGCTTCTTCTTCGGCGAGTCGCTCGAAGCCGGCCAGAATGACGCGCCGGGCGGCCGACCCCTGTGTCGTCCAGTGGTGGGCGTAGTCCAGCATGTCGTCGTAGATGTCCGGCTTACAGCCGGCGGCCTTCGGGTGCCCGCCGCCGTTGACCTGCGCGGCGACCTCGTGACAGCGCTCGAAGGCGTCCGTGCCACGGATGGACGCGGAGCCGGCGGGCTTGACGATCACGGAGGCGTCCGCGCCCTGTTCGCGCATCCCTTCTGCGACCTCGTTCTGTGAACACCGGCCGTAGGTGACGCCCACGGTCCACTCGCCGACCTCGTGGAACTCGGCGCGGTCCAGCGCCGTCTCGATGAGGGCCTCCTTCTCGACGCGGCGTTCTTCGACGAACTCCAGTGCGAAGTCGGGGAGGTCGGCACCGTACTCGCCGACGACCGCGACGTACTCCGCCGCGCCGGTCCAGTAGGCGTAGTCCGCGAGGTCGTCGCTCCGGGGGTCCTCGCGGAGCCAGAGGTCGTGGTCCCGCGTCACGGCGGCGAGTTCGTGGAGGTAGTCGGGGAAGTCGTAGTCCAGCGAGCGGAGGGTCACGTCGGCGGTACACTCCTCGTCGGAGTCGCCGACCACGAGGTCGACGCCCGCCTCGCGGACCTGTGCGGCGACCGCGTCGTCCCACTGGTGGTGGTCGAACCACCGCACCGTGGCGTCGTGTTCTCGCAGGGCAGTCAGGGCGTCCTCGACGTACTCGAACCGGTCCGGACAGAGGTCACAGACGAACACCTCGACGCCCGGTTCGGCGTACGCGGCGACACGTTCGAGGGCGTCCTCGACGTTGTGCGGACCGGCACCGAGCAGGGCGACCGACGACGTCGGTGGCTCGTCGTCCGCGAGGCCGACGGTCTCGTCGGCGTCCGCGTCGAACTCGTCGGTCGGCGTCTCCGGGTCGAGCGCGTCGGTCTCGTCGGCGAGGGCACCACTCTCTTCGTCGAGCAGTGGTTCGGGGTCCTCGAAGTTCGCGGCGGCGACGGCGGCGTCGTACGCCTCGCGGATCAGCGCGACACAGCCCAGTCCGTCCGCGTCGGTGTCGGCGACGACCACCACCTCCGCACCCTCGACCGCTTCGCGGGCCTGTTCCTCGGCGCGTTCCTCGTCTAACGTGTCGGGGTAGAAGAAGCCGGCACCCGGCAGTTGGGACTTCCGGGAGAGCGACAGCCTGTCCGAGTCGATGAGGTCTTCGTCCATACGGATCGCTGGGGACGGAGGGGAAAAACGGCGGTGGTTGCCGTGCGCGTGTCGGCCTCGGCGACAGGCGAGCCTCGGTGTCTGCGACCGCGAGTCCGGGAACTGCCCCCGTCAGAAAGTTTTTGCCGGACAGCGCCCTACCGTGGTCCATGGATAGAGACGACCGCGACGACCCGTTCGACAACATCTTCGACGAGATCGAACGGATGATGGGCGAGATGACTGGAAACGTCGACGACGGGTCCGGCTTCGCCTCCGAGACTCACGTCGACGTGTACGACGAGGGCGACACCCTCCGACTCGTCGCGGATCTGCCGGGCGTCACGAAAGACGGAATCGACCTGAAGTGTGACGGCGAGACGCTGACCATCTCTGCGGCCAGCGACCACCGCGAGTACGACGAACACGTCCGTCTCCCGGCCCGCGTCGACGAGCACTCCGCGCGTGCGACGTTCAACAACGGTGTGCTCGAAGTGACGTTCGACCGCGTCGAGGACTCCGCCGAGATCGACGTGGAGTAGTCCCGACCCCCGCGTTCCTTCTTCGACCTTCGACCTACTGTTCTGCAGTGCGCTCGATCAGCCGTCGCTCCTCTCGGCAGTCCGCTCGATCAGCGCCGCGAGTCGGTCCCAGAAGCCGGCGTCGTACTTCGTCGCCGCGTCGATCGTCGGGCGGGCGTTCGTCTCCGAGACGACCAGTCGGTCGCCGGACTCCAGGAGGTCCACGCCGAGGTAGTCGGTCCCCAGCGTCTCGGCGACCGACTCTGCGAGTCGCCGGTGGCGCTCCGGGAGGTCGACGCCGACCGCCTCGGCCCCCCGGTGGACGTTGTGTTTCCAGTGGCCCGACTCGACCGCCTCGGGATCGAGTCGGCGCTCGACACCGCCGACGCACGTGCCGTCGACGACCATCGCCCGGAAGTCGCGGGCGTCGGGGAGATACTCCTGCAGGAGGTACGACCGGTCGCCGGTCGCCCGGTAGTCGTGGACCAGATCGAGATAGTCGGTGACGCCGAGTGCCGAGTCCGGATCGCTCACTTTCACGACGCCGACGCCTCGGGTCGTGGAGTTCGGCTTCACGACGACCGGCGCGTCGAACTCGGCGAGGGCCTCCGCGACGGTCGCGTCGTCCACCGGGTTCGAGACCATCGTCGTCTGCGGGACCGGGAGGTCCGCCGCGGCACAGGCCGCGAGCACCCCGGCCTTGTTCCGGGAGGTGAGCACCCCCTCGCGGTCGGTCACCCACGGGACCGCCAACAGGGCGTCGACCACGCCGCCCTCCATCGCCCGGGAGGGGTAGACGAAGCCGACGTCGACCGCCGGGAGGTCGGCCTGTCTGTCGTCGGTCGCCGAGTCGCCGCGCTCACCGCCGGCGACCGACAGGGTGCGTTCTTTGGCCTGTACCGGCACGACCTCGATACCCCGGTCGGCGAGTGGCCCCCGCATCCGCTCGAAGGTCTCGGCCTGCGTCGTGACCGCCAGCCGCGTCATACCACGGCTTGCGGTGCCGGCGACAAAGCACTGTCCGTCCGAGGTGCGTCGGAAAAAGCCGCGAGTCGGTCGTCGCTGGTCGTCAGTCGTCGGTCGGGTCGCCGCCGTCGGTGGCGACGACGCCGGATTCGCGTGCCTGCGAGACGTTTTTGACGCCCATGAACGCCAGTGCCAGTCCGAGTCCGACCAGCACCAGCGCGAGGACGATCTGGAGTCCCGTCGAGAACTGTGTGATCAGCGTCGGAGCCTGTCCGGGGTCGAGTCCCGGCCACTGCCCCTGGATGAAGCGCAGGTACAGCAACTCGTAGAGGCTCTTGTACAGCAGGGCGGTCGTCGTGATGGCGAACATGATCGCCATCGGGCCGCCGGTGCTGATGAGCTGTTTGTCGTCCTTCCAGTTGGCGAGCCAGACCGTCGCCACCAGCAGCGCGAGTGCGGCGAGCGTCTGGTTCGCGCCGCCGAACAGCGGCCAGAGGTCCGACCAACTGCCGGACGCGACGAGCAGGTACGCCGGCGTCACCTGCAGGGCGACGTTGACGTAGCGGTTCGTCGTCGTCTGCTCGACGGCCGTCTCGGGCGTGCCGACGATCTCCTCGAACATGTACCGACCGAGGCGGATCGCGGTGTCCGTGCTCGTCAACAGGAAGCTGACGAGCACGAGTCCCATGAACGGCGCGGCCAGCGTCTCGGGGATGCCGAAGCCGACGTTGAGGATCAGCCCCCCACCGGCGGCGAAGTTCGGCAGTGCCAGCCCGATCCCGCCGCCCGCGTCGGTGAAGCCGTACACCGCGACGGTGACGATGGCGACGGTGGCGAGGAGTCCCTCGCCGAGCATCGCCCCGTACCCGATCGGCCGGGCGTCCGTCTCCTTGTTCAACTGCTTGGCCGTCGTCCCCGAGGAGACCAGCGAGTGGAACCCGCTGATCGTCCCGCAGGCGATGGTGACGAACAGCAGTGGGAACAGGGGACCGAAGCCGTTGCCCATGAAGCCGGTGTACGCCGGCAGTGCGATCTCCAACTGCCCGCCCGCGCCGAGTGCCGTGCCGACGACGACGGCGAGCAACGTGCCACCGACACCGGCGTACAGCAGGCTCGACGTGAGGAAGTCACGCGGCTGGAGCAGCACCCACACCGGCAGAACGCTGGCCACCAGCCCGTACAGCATCACGACGACGATCCAGCCGCCGATGTTCGCACTCCCCAGCACCGCCGGGAGTGGCAGTCCCGCGCCGAACAGCACGATCGGGTCGACACCCTCCATCGCCGGTGCGACGTCGGCCGCGACGGCCAGCGGGAAGTTGACACCGACCCAGATGCCGCCGAACACCGCCGCGACGAACACGGCGGTCCCCGGCAGGAACGGGAGGTCGAACTGGTAGAGGTACGCGCCGAACAGCAGCGCCAGCCCGATGTAGACCAGACTCGCCGTCGCCGCCGACGGGTAGGCGTCGAAGACGATGGCGATGACCAGCGCGAAGACGGCGATGACGAGGATGATCGTCAGGAACGCGAACCAGAGGATCATGCTCTTGCCGCGCTCGCCGACGTACTGACCGATGATGTAGCCGATACTCTTGCCCTCGTGTCGCATCGACGAGGACAGCGACATGAAGTCGTGAACCGCACCGAACAGCGGGTTCCCGATGGCGACCCACAGGAACGCCGGCAACCAGCCCCACGCCAACGCGGCCGTGATCGGGCCGACGATCGGCGCACCGCCCGCGATACTCGAATAGTGATGCCCCAAGAGGACGGGCTTCTTCGACGGAACGTACTCCTGCCCGTCCTCGTACTTGTGTGCCGGTGTCTCCGCGTCGTCGTCCAGCTCGACGAACCGGGAGAGGTACCGCGAGTACCCGAGATACCCGACGGTGAACGTCCCGAGCACCAGCACGACCAGCGTGATAGCCTGTACCATGTGTGCCTCACGGACAATCATGGGAAACCGTCACTTAAAACTTGCTTTCGAAGTGATACGCTGGTTGAGGTATCGAAAACGAGCTTGTGACGGAACGAGCGCACCGGAGAAGGTCGAATCGTGAGAGACCTATTAATTTGAGAATAGGATTCGGACTTGTATGCTTTGTGGCTCCGGGCGGTGGCGACACTCCCCCGGTCACGGAACGAGTCGGCCGGAGCGAGTCACGCGGGGTCGCAGGAGCGCCCCCTCAGTCGGAGGCGGTCGCGTCCGGGGCGACCGACACGTCGAGTTCGGCGGCGACCTCCCGTAAGAGGTCCCCGCGAACCTCGGCGACCCGGGTCTCGATGGCGGCGACCAGTGGCACCTCGAAGCGACTCCGGATCGTCGCCAGTCGGTCCTGCTCGGTCGCCACGCGGTCCCGGAGGTAGCGCGCGCCGCGACCCTGCTCGTCGTCGTCCGGCGCCGGCGTGAGGCGGTTGACGACCAACCCCTCGACGGCGAGGTCGTACTCCGACAGACCCGCGACGGCGCGCTCCGTCTCCCGGATCGAGAGGGTGTCCGGGTTCAGGACGAGGAAGAAACTCGCCTGCTCGCGCAGGGTCTCCTCGGCGTACTCGAACAGCTCTTTCCGTGCCTGCAGTCGGGCGATGATCGGGTCGCCGTCGAGCATCCGCCGTGGCTCCTGGTTGCCGATCGCGGCGCGCTCGAACAGTTTCACGCTCTGCTGGCGCTTGGCGAGCAGACGGTCGATCCACCCCTGCAGGAACTCCGGGAGCGAGAGCAGTCGCAGGGTCCCGCCGGTCGGCGAGGTGTCGAAGACGACCCGGTCGTAGTCGTCGCTGTCGCGCATCACGTCGACGAAGCGGTCGAACAGCGCCGACTCGTACGCGCCGGGCGTCTGGTGGGCCATCTCGATCTGCCGGTCGATCTCGTTGACGAGCGCCGGACTCACCTGATCGCCGAGGGCGCGTTTCGTCTCCATGAGGTGTTCTTCGACCTCCTCGTCGGGGTCGATCTCCATCGCGTGGAGGTTGTCGACGCCGTCGACCGGCCGAGGGTCGTCGTCGAACTGCTGGTCGAACACGTCCGAGGTGCTGTGTGCCGGGTCGGTCGAGACGACCAGCGTCTGCTGGTCCGCGTTCGCGCACTTCAGCGCGTAGGCGCTGGAGACCGTGGTCTTGCCGACACCACCCTTCCCGCCGAAGAAGACGAACTTCTCCATATCAGAAGTGGTACTGGTGGCCCTTGCGTTCGAGGACGCTCCCCCGGTCCCACATCCGCCGTTCCCACGCCTCGAACTCGTCGTCGAGGTACGGGAGCAGTTCGGCGGTGTAGTACGAGACGGGACTCGGGATGCCGAAGGCGTCCGGGAAACACGCGAGCATGAACGTGTCCATCACGTCCTCGGCCTCCTGTTCGATCTTCTCGTAGGCCGGGTGCGAGATCATCCCGTGGTAGAGCCCCCGGAGCCACTCGTCGAGCACCGCCCGGAACCGGTCGATCCTGTCCGCCAGTGTCATGTACTCACACACTCGACTGCTCCGGGAGAAAAACGTGTCGCTCGGTGCGGTGGTGTCGCGGTGTCGCCGACACCGACCCGTGTCGACCCCCGGGGCGAGTCGACGCGCCCGGATTCACGCCGGCGGATCGAGTCGCTTCACGACCTCGGCGGGGTTCCCCTGCACCACGCAGTCGCTCGGCACGTCGTCGGTGACGACCGCACCGCTGGCGACCATCGCTCTGTCGCCCACCGTCACACCCGGATTGAGGACGGCCCGGCCGCCGACCCACACCTCGTCGCCGACCGTGACCGGTTTGCCGTACTCCAGTCGCGTCCTGCGGGACTCGGCGTCCAGTGGATGCGTCGCGGTGTAGACGTGGACACCCGGTCCCAGCAGGCAGTCGTCGCCGAACTCGATCCGGCAGACGTCGAGGAAGACACAGCCGTAGTTGGCGAAGAAGTCGTCGCCGACGTGGATCTGCTCGCCGTAGTCACACCGGAAGGGCGGTTCGACGGTCACGCGGTCGCCCACGGAGCCGAACCACTCGGCGAGGAGGTCGGCGCGACCGGCCGCGTCGGTCGGGTCGGTCGTGTTGAACCGGCGGGTCCACTCGGCGGCCGCCTCCCGGCGGGCTACGAGGTCCGGGACCATCGGGTCGTAGAGGTCGCCGGCGAGCATCTTCTCGCGTTCGGAGCGGTCGTCTGTGTCGTCCGGTGTCACGACCGGAGTTCGGCGGAGATGGGGAAATAGCTGTGGTCGTCGTCCACGCCTCGCCGGCGTACCGGGCAGTGACGCCACTCGACTCGAAGACGACCGGCTGGACCGTACTCGACTCGAATCCCACGGGCGGTGGCGCCACTCGTCTTGAAAGGCCACAGGGCTGCGGCGGTGTACGGAAGGTGTCGACACACCACACACTATCCGTGACCGAGCGTCTCGACACGGTGCCCGAACTGCTCGCGGAGACCGGCCCCGCGACCGCCCCGGAACTGGCCCGTCGCCTCGACGCCCACCCCGTCGCGGTCGAACGCCGGTGTGAACGACTCCTGCGTGCCGGGCGACTCCAGCGGACGACCGGCGGGCGGTACGTCGTCTGCGAGGCCGACGGGCCGCGCCGGGCGTCCGACTGAGGTCGCGGCCGGCGGTCGCCGGAGGACGGAGACTTAAGCCGACCGGGACCCGTGCGACCGACATGAGCGACGCGATTCCGGTGACGATCCTCTCGGGCAGTCTCGGCGCGGGCAAGACGACACTGGTCAACCACCTGCTCCGGAACGCGGGCCGGGAGATCGCCGTCCTCGTCAACGACGTGGGCGAGATCAACGTCGACGCCGACCTCATCGCCGACGGGTCGGAACTCGACGTGGACGACGGCGTGGCGGAACTGTCGAACGGCTGTATCTGCTGTGGCCTGCAGGACGACCTGAACACCGAGGTCGTCCGTCTCGCGCGCGAGCGAGACTTCACCCACCTCGTCGTGGAAGCGTCGGGGATCTCCGAACCGGCCCCCATCGCTCGGCTGTTCACCACCGGGTCGCAGGCCGCCGCACTGTACGAGGTGGACACGCTGGCGACCGTGGTCGATTCACGTCTCTTCTACGAGTCGTTCGTCGGGAGCGGTGGCAGTGAGTCGGCGACCGACGACTCGACGACGGAGGACGACACGGCCGGCACCGGCGAACCGGTCGCGGACGAGGTGGAGAAGCGCGGGCCGGACGAGGACGGCACCCGGCCGCTCTCCGATCTCCTCGTCGAGCAGATCGAGTACGCCGACGTGCTCCTGTTGAACAAGTGTGACCTGCTCGGCGACGCCGAACTGGATCGCGTCGAGGACCTGCTTCGGGCACTCCAG